>NZ_JCANTD010000017.1:0-107492 GCF_059570675.1 Salinispora goodfellowii
GCCCCGCGGATCCCGCGGGTCGTCCACCGCTGCCAACGCGACGAACAAGCTCCGCCGGTCACCATCGGTGACCACGGTCGGGCACGGCAGGTGCGGGGGTCGCTGCGGCAGCACGATCTCGGTCAGTGATGATGACATCAGCGGGTGCGTCCAGTTCTCGATCACGGTTGTCTTCGCAAACACCATGATCACGAACAGGCCGCACCCGTCCTACATGGACCCGGCCCCACCCATTCAGCCGCCAAAAACCCCAGCTCACAGACCCTTCAACCGACTACGCAACCGCCCTGACATCGGCCAACCGTCGCCAGGCGACGAGAAACGCTTCGTTGACAACGTCGGACGCCCGATCCTGCCCCACGGGGCGTACCGCGTACCGCATGACGGCGCCGTAGTGCCGCTGGAACAACTCCACGAATCTTGTCCGGTCGTCTTCCGGTCAGCGCTCCGGGCCCACGACCTGCTCGAAGCGGAACTCACGGATGAGCTCAGCGAAGGCGGTCGCCAGGAGGCGTCCGGAGTCGCGCCCGGCGCCGGTAACAGCAACCCGTAGTCCGTCGAAATTCACCACAAGATCAGGCAGTTGAAGCTGACTTGACGTCAAGAGTGGGGTCACCGGCGGCGCCCCTTCGGATGCGCCCGTGCCTGGTCCGGAGCATGAAAGCCGACAACGGGGGAAGAAGCGATCCCGGCGATGGTCGCGAAGGGTGACGGGCCAGAAAGAGTGACGGGCCGGGAAAGGCAGCCGGATGCGGGGGGCGAGGGCGCAGGATGCGGAGTTCGTCCGCCCGGACCTGTCCCACCGGGCCGTTGCCCGGCTACTCGTCGTGCTCGCCACCGCCTCCGGCTGCCTCGACGTGTTCTGCGTGACCCAACTCGGCGGGTTCTTCGCCAGCGTGATCACCGGCAATCTGGTCCAGCTCGGCCACAATCTCGTCGCCGCCGACCCTCGCCTGCTCAGCGGCGGGTCCGCTGCGGTCGGCGGCTACGCAGTCGGTGTGGCCGGCGGCACCCTACCGCTGCGTCACGCCGGGTTGGGCTGGCGTTCCCGTACCCACGTGGTCACCGCAGCCCAGGTGCTGATCCTGGTCGGGGTGGCGGGTGGCTGGTGTGCCAGCGGAGGGCAGCCCGGATACCCCGCCTCGCTGGTTCTGCTCTTCGCCGCCGCAGTCGCCAGTGGGATCCAGAGCGTGGTGACGATCAGCTCCGGAATACCCCACGCCGCCACGACGTACCTCACCGGATCGCTGACCTCCATCGTGCGGGGGGTGGTCTTCGACCCGCACCGGTTCGCGGCGGGTGCGGCCGGCGTGACCCGGTTGGTGGGGCTCCTCGGCGGGGCGGTGCTCGGCGCGGTGGTGCTGCGGGTCGCGCCGCTCTGGGCACCGGCGCTCGCCGCCGCGCTGGTGGCCTCGGTCCTGGCCACTGCGATCGCCATCAGCCGGTCACGCCGCCGGCTGCCGTCGCGCTCACCGGGCGAAGACAAGCAATCACCGGGCGAAGACGAGTGATCACCGGGCGAAGATGAGCAGCAGGATCACCGTGAGGATCGCGCTGATCAGCACCGAGCCGAGGCAGCCCAGGCGATTGGAGAAGAAGACGAACACGGAGGTCGTGGTACCCACCGCTGACTGGTTCAGGCACCGACCCCAGGAGGAGTCGGTGCCTGAACCGAGCCGCCCACCTTTGCGCCGCCGGCCTCGGTACGTGCCGAAAGTGCGCCGAAAGTGCGCCGAGTCAGCGGTACTGGATCGGGCCCGTGTTACCGGCCATCTGCTCCAGCCGGGCGACCCGCTCCTCCATCCGAGGGTGGGTGGAGAAGAGCGCCGCCATGCCGCCGCCCTTGAACGGGTTGTCGATCATCAGGTGGGCGGCGCTGGTGAGCTGCCCCTGCGGCGGCAGCGGGCGCGCCTGGGTGCCCTTGTGGATCTTCTGAAGGGCGCTGGCCAACGCCAACGGATCCCGGGTGAGCTGGGCGCCGGAGGCGTCCGCCTGAAATTCGCGGCTACGGCCGATCGCCAGCTGGATCAGCGTGGCGGCGATCGGGCCCAGGATGATGGTCAACAGCAGCACCACCGGGTTGCGCCCCTCCTCGTCGTCGCCCCCGAGCCGGATGAAGAACGCCAGGTTGGCCAGCGCGGTGATGATGCCGGCCAGCCCGGCGGCCACGCTGGAGATGAGAATGTCCCGGTTGTAGACGTGCGACAGTTCGTGCCCGATGACTCCACGCAGCTCGCGGTAGTCGAGGATCTCGACGATGCCCTGGGTGACACAGACGGCCGCGTTCTGCGGGTTCCGACCGGTCGCGAACGCGTTGGGCTGTCTGGTCGGGCTCACGTAGAGCCGGGGCATCGGCTGCCGGGCCTTGCTGGCCAGTTCCCGCACCATCTGGTAAAGCTCGGGGAACTGTGCCTCACTGACCGGTTCCGCCCGCATCGCGCGCAGCGCGAGCTTGTCGGAGTAGAAGTAGCTGACGCCGTTCATCCCCAACGAGATGACGACGGCGATGACCAGTCCGCCACTGCCGCCAAACCAGTAGCCCACCGCCAAGATCAGGGCGGTGAGCAGGCCGAGCAGCGCGGCGGTCTTCAGACGGTTATGGTGCACGGTCACTCCTTCGGTGCGCGGACCGCGTCGATCCGCTGACCGGTTCAACACCACCGGTACCCGTCAACCATCCGTCATATGGCTGTGAAATGCCTGGTAAAGAGGGGTGTAGGCCCGCTGGGTCAGCGGGCGGCGAGGTCGAGCACGAGCTGCGGGGCGAAGCCGACCACCAGCGCCACGACCGTCGCCGCCGCCAGGACCGCCGCGACCGGCTTGGCCCGAACCAGCACCGCTGCCGGTTCGCTCGGCACCACCGCCGGGTCGGCCGCCGCCGCCGGACCCGTCGCCGTCGCCGGACCCGCCGCCGCCACTGCCGGGTCGGTCGCCGCCATCACCGGGTCGGCCGGTACCACCGCCGGTCGGTCGGTGGACCAGAGCGCGGCGACGACCCGGAGGTAGTAGGCCAGGCCGAGCACCGCGTTGACCGCCACCACCAGGGCCAGCCAGCCGGCGCCGCCGTCGAGCAGCGAGCGGACCACGGTGACCTTCGCGAAGAGCCCGGCGAGTCCGGGCGGCAGACCGGCCAGGCCGACCAGTGCCAGCGCCAGCCCCACCGCCGCCCAGGGCCGGCGCCGGGCCGCGCCCCGCAACTCGTCGAGGGTGCCGCCGTCCGCGCCCGCCGGTCGCAGCGCGACCACGGCGGCGAACGCCGCCAGCTCCAGAACCACGAAGAAGATCGTGTACGCCACCGCTGCCGCGTACCCGGCGGCACGAGCGTCGGCGGTGCGGCCCGCGGCGAGGGCCAGCGCGCCGAGCGGCGCGAGGATGTAGCCCGCCTGGGCCACCGAGGACCAGGCGAGCAGCCGTACGGTGCGGCGCTGGCGCAGCGCCACCAGGTTGCCGACAGTCATGGTCAACACCGCGAGCAGCGCGAGCACCGGTCCGGTGGTCCGGGCCGGCAGGGCGTGCTGCACCACCGCGAGCAGGGCCACCACCCCGCCGAGCTTCGAGACCGTGGAGAGGTACGCGGCCACCGGCAGCGGCGCGCCGTCGTAGGTGGTGGGCGCCCAGGCGTGGAAGGGCACCGCCGCCACCTTGACCGTCAGCCCCACCACGACCAGCGCCACGGCGACCGTGGTCAGCGGGATGTCGAGGAGCCCTGGCTGCTCGCCGAAGAGCATCCCGAGCTGCCGGAGGTGCAGCGCGCCGGTGGACGCGTAGAGCAGGGCCGCCCCGAGCAGGGTCACCGTCGTGGCGACCACGCTGACCACGAAGAAGGTCACCGCCGCCTCGATGCTGGCCAGGCTGCCCCGGCGCAGGCCCACCAGGACGTACAGCGGAAGGGTGAGGGTCTCCAACGCCACGATCAGGGTGATCAGGTCACCGGCCGCACCGAGCACCACCCCACCGGTCATCGACGCGGCGAGCAGGAAGCAGTACTCGCCCACCGGTGTCGCCCCGGCCCGCAGCAGCGGCCCGGAGAGCCCCAACACGCCCAGGGTGAGCAACGCGACGAGTACGGCGACCAGGGCCGCCCGGCCACCGAAGACGTACGAGCAGTCGGCGCCGACACAGAACGTACGGCGTTCGCCGCCGCCGCCGACGAAGGCAGCGCTGGCGGCCGTGGCGAGCGCACCGAGCGCGGCGGCGGAGACGGTGACCCGCGTCCGGGCCACCAGCAGGTCGGCGAGGAGCACCAGCACCGCCGTCCCCGCGGCCAGGTACGCCGGCAGCAGCGCCACGTTGTCGACGGTCTGCACCATGCTCATGCCCGTACCTCCACCCAGCTCACGGGCGCCCCGGCAGCAGGGCGTCCACCGGCGCCTGGGCCACGCCTAGGACCAGGATCGGGGCCAACCCCACGGCGAGCGTGAGCAACACCAGCGGCGCCCAGGTCAGCAGTTCCGCCCTCGCCACACCCGGCCCGACCTGCGCCACCGCCGAGCTGGCCCGGCCGTGGGTGACCTGGCGGAGTAGCCGCAGGAGGTACGCGGCGGTGAGTGCACCACCGAACGCCGCGAGGACGGCGAGGGTCAGCCAGAGGGGACCACCGACCCGGACCGCGGCGACCACGGCGAAGGCCTCTCCCCAGAAGCCGGCCAGGCCGGGCAGGCCCAGCGAGGCGACGGCGGCGAAGCCGAGCAGCCCGGCCAGCCGGGGCGCGGTCTCCCGCAACCCGGACAGGTCCGCCAGGTCCCCGGTGTGGGCCCGGTCCTTGATGGCGCCGGCGAGGAAGAACAGCAGGCCGGTGATGATCCCGTGCGCGATGTTGCCGATCAGGGCGGCCCGCAGCCCGGTACCGGTGAGCGTGGCGACGCCGAGGAGCACGAAGCCCATGTGCCCCACGCTGGAGTACGCGATCAGCCGCTTCAGGTCGGTCTGCGCCAGGCAGACCAGGGAGCCGACCAGGATCGCCGCGACCGCGAGCACGCCGAGTACCGGCGCGGCCCATTCGGCGCCTTCGGGGGCGACGCCGACCGCGACCCGGATCAGCCCGTACGTGCCCATCTTGAGCAGCACCCCGGCGAGGATCACGCTGCCGACGGTGGGCGCCTGGGTGTGCGCGTCGGGCAGCCAGGAGTGCAGCGGCCACAGCGGGCTCTTCACCGCGAAGGCGAGGGCCAGCAGGGTGAACGCGGCGAGCTGCGGCCCACGGGAGAGCCCGGTGCCGCCGGTCAGCGCCACGATGTCCGCGGTGCCGGCAGCGGTCACCACCACCAGGACGCCGACCAGCAGCAGCACTGAACCGAAGAGGGTGTAGAGGGCGAACTTTCGGCCCGCCCGGCGCCGGTCGGGCCCACCCCAGCCAACGATGATGGCGTACATCGGCAGGAGGACGACCTCGAAGAAGACGAAGAAGAGCACCAGGTCGAGGGCGAGGAAGGTGCCGAGGATGCCCACCTCGACCACCAGCAGCAGCGCCACCAGGGCCCGCCCGCTCCCCCCACTGGGGACCTTCCACAGGGTGTAGCCGCAGCAGAGCAGGGTCAGCAGCGCGGTCAGCACGACCAGTGGCCAGGAGATACCGTCCACGCCGAGGTGGAAGCGCAGGTCCAGGCCGGGCACCCAGGGCAGGTCCACCTGGTGCCAGGGGCGTACCGCGGGGTTGGCGTCGGCACCCGCCCCGCCGTCGTCACCGCCCGCGACCAGCGGTAGCGCGGCGAGCAGGGTCAGCCCGGCGGCCACCGTACCGACCAGGCGGGCGGCCCGGTCGTGCCGGAGCGCGGCGACGACCGCCGCGCCGGCCGCCGGCACCGCCAGCACCGCGACCAGCAGAACCTGCCCCACGACCCCGCTCATGCGTCGCCTCCGATCAGCACCGCCGCCAGCCCGATCAGCAACGCGCCGGCCAGCACACCGGCTACGGCCCGGGGCAGCGTGGCGCGGTGCCACGCCGCCAGCCCGCCCCCGAGCCACCAGGCGATCCGACCGCTGCCGGTGACCGCTCCGTCCACCACCACCTCGTCGGCGGTACGCGCGCCGGCGGCGAGCCGGCCGATCGGGCGTACCACCAGGGTGTGCTGGAGGTCGTCGAGCCAGAACGCGCGGGCGGAGAGCGGTCGCAGTGGACCCAACAGCCCGGCCGGGTCACCGGCCGGATCTCGCCGCCAGCGGGCCCAGGCGAGCCCCGCCCCGAGCGCCAGCAGACCGAGCGGCAGCAGCACCGTCGGGCCGAGGTGCACCAACGGGTCGGCGGGCAGCAGCTCCGGCTCCCGGGTGGCCGACCAGGACGGTTCGAGCCACCCGGCGAAGGTTCCGGAGAATCCGGCCAGACCGAGCAGCGCCGCCGGGACGGTCAGCAGCAGCACCGGCCAGCGCAGCACCGCGGGCGGGTCGTGCGGCTGAGGCAGCGGGGTGCGGGGCGCGCCGAAGAAGGTGCGCAGCAGCAGCCGGGTGGCGTACCCGGCGGTGAGGGCGACCCCGACCAGCCCGGCCAGCCAGACCGACCAGCCCACCCAGGCTGGCGCGGGGCCGCCGTGCCGGGCCGCCTCCTCGGCGGCGTACAGCACGGAGTCCTTGCTGAAGAAGCCGGACAGCGGCGGCAGCCCGGCCAGCGCGCCGAGGCCGATCAGCATGGACCAGAAGGTCACCGGCATCGTGCGGCGCAGGCCGCCGAGCTGGGGCATCAGCGCGGTACCCGCGGCGTGGATCACCGCCCCGGCGGCGAGGAAGAGCAGCGCCTTGAAGGCGGCGTGGGTGAGCAGGTGGAACAGGGCCGCCGCGGGCGCGCCGACGGCCAGCGCGCCGGTCAGGTAGCCCAGCTGGGAGACCGTTGACCAGGCCAGGACCCGCTTGAGGTCGTCCTGGGCGATGGCGGCGAACGCGCCGAGCAGCAGGGTGATCGAGGCCAGCACGCCGAGCACCGCCAGGGCGACCGGCACCTGCCCGAAGAGGGGGAAGAGCCGGGCGACGACGTAGACACCGGCGGCCACCATGGTCGCCGCGTGGATCAGGGCGGAGATCGGGGTGGGGCCGGCCATCGCGTCGGGCAGCCAGGTGTGCAGCGGGAACTGGGCGCTCTTGCCGGCCACCCCGGCGAGCAACAGCAGGCAGGCGGCGGTGAGCAGACCGGTGGCGTGGTCGTGGCTGAGCACGTCGGCGATCCGGAAGCTGCCCGCGGAGACGCCGAGCAGCGCGATCCCGAGCAGGAAGCCGACGTCGCCCACCCGGGTTACCAGGAAGGCCTTCATCGCGGCGCCGGGCGCTGCGGGCAGCCGCCGCTCGTGGGCGATCAGGAGGTACGAGCAGAGGCCCATCACCTCCCAGCCGACCAGCAGCAGGATGAGGTCCCCGGCGACCACCACCAGCAGCATCGCGGCGGTGAAGAGGCTGATCTGGGCCGCGTACGGCGGGTAGCGGTGGTCGACGTCCACCTCGTCGTGCGGGCCGCTCCGGAGGTAGCCGATCGAGTAGACCTGCACCGCGAGGGCCACCGCGGCGACGGCGACCGCCACCAGCGCCACCGTCGAGTCCAGCCGGACGCCGAGGGTGACCGTCAGGCTGCCGAAGTCAATCCAGGTCCGGGTGGCCTCGGCCGGGGCGTCGAGGGTGGCCAGCAGCGCGACCGCGAGGAGTAACGACAGGGCCGCGCCGGTCGTCCCGAGGGTGATCGCCGCCCGGCGGGCCCGTCGCCGCGCCGCACCGGCTTGCGGGGATGCCGGCGGCAGCAGGAGCCCGAGCAGGCCGGTCACCAGGGGTACGGCCGGCAGCAGCGTGCCGAGCAGGACGGGCGTGCTCACCGGTCTGCCTCCCCAGGGGTGGCCGCCGAGGCGGGCGGGGGCGCTTTGGTGGGCGGCGGCGCCTTGGTGGGCCGCGGCGCTGACGGCTCGGCCGGGGCATTCGCCGACGGGTCCTCGGCCGGGGAGTTCGGCGACGGGGGCTCGGCCAGCGGCACCTCGTCCACGGCCACGCTGGCGCGCAGCCGGTAGAGCTGCAGCACGATGGCCAATCCGACGCCCACCTCGGCGGCGGCCAGCACGATCACGAACAGCGCGAAGACCTGGCCGCCATGCGGCAGCTGGGAGCGCACCGTGGTGTCGGCGGTGACCAGGATCAGGTTCACCGCGTTCAGCATCAGCTCGACCGCGATCAGCACCAGGATGGCGTTGCGCCGGCGCAGCACCCCGTACGTGCCGAGCCCGAACAGCAGGGCGGCGGTGACGTAGGGGATGACCGGCCTCACCGGGACCGCCCGCCCTCGGTGGAGGTCTCGGTGGAGGTCTCGGCGGAGGCCTCGTCCGCCCTGCTGACGCCGGCCTGGTCCACCGGTGACCGTCCGATGTCCGGGCGGGACAGGATGATCGCCCCCACCAGGGCGGCGAGCAGCAGCACCGAGAGCACCTCGAAGGGCAGCACCCAACTGCCGAAGATCTGCTCCCCGATCCGTTCGGCGCTGCCGGCCGTGGGCAGCGGCACCGACGACCACCGGTACGCGTCCACCAGCAGCGCGGCCAGCCCGAGCCCGGTGCCGCCGCCGATCAGGGCGGCCGGCCAACCCGGTCGGTCCAGGTCGGTGGAGGCGCCGATCGGAGCACGGGTGAGCATCACCGCGAAGAGCAGCAGCACCACCACCGCTCCCACGTAGATCAGTACCTGCACCCAGGCGACCAGTTCGGCGGTGAGGACCAGGTACATCCCGGCCACGGCGGCGAGGCAGAGCACCAGGTAGAGGCCGGCCCGGACCAGGTGTCGGGTGGTCACCGCCAGGGCGCCGGAGCCGACCGCCAGCGCGCCCAGGGCGAGCAGCAGCACGTCGGTGCCGGTCACGGGGTCGGGCCTTCCCCGGTGGCGGTATCCCCGGCTGGTCTGGGCCCGGGGCGAGGCGGGGGCTGTTCGGCAGGGCGGGCCGGGGCGGCCGCCGGTCGTTCGGTGGAGCGGGCCGGGGCGGCCGCCGGGGGCTCGGCGGGGCTGGCCGGGATCGCGGCCTTACGCGCGGCGGCGGTCTCTTCCTTGGCCGGCTCGCCGTTCGGGTCGTGCGCCGGCGGCGGCGGGACGGTGCCCATCCACTCGCCCAGGTGCTCCTTGTCGTGCAGGAGGTCCTTGATGTCGTACTCGGCGTACTCGAACTCCGGGGACCAGTAGAGCGCGTCGAACGGGCAGACCTCGATGCAGATCCCGCAGTACATGCAGAGCGAGAAGTCGATGTCGAACCGGTCCAGCACGTTGCGCTGCCGGGCACGGGCCGCCCCGGGCACCACCACCTCCTCCTTGTGCGAGTCGATGTAGATGCACCAGTCCGGACACTCGCGGGCGCAGAGCATGCAGACCGTGCAGTTCTCCGCGAGGAGCGCGATCACGCCGCGCGAGCGCGGCGGCAACGCCGGGGCGACATCCGGGTACTGCTGGGTGGCCGAGCGGCGGGTCATCGTCTTCAGCGTGACCGCGAGCCCCTTGACCAGGCCCACGCCGGGCAGGCCGCGCTCACCGTCGGCCGGGTCGCTGCGCTCGCTGGGGTCGGTCATGCCGACCATCCTGCCCTGCGCCCCCCGGCGGGCGCGACCACCACCCGGCGCGGGCTGCGGCGGACGGCCCGAGGCGAGGCACGGCTGGGTTACGGCGCGGCGCCTCGCGCACCGTCTGATCCGGCGATGATGGGTGGTAGGCGCATCGCGACGACCAGAGGGGGGCGGCGTGACCGAGGGTGCGACCGCGGGCAGCGGCGAGGCGGCGCTGCGCCGCACCGGCGGCAGATACGTCGAGCCGGGCGGCGAGTTCACCCGGGATCAGCGCTACATCGCCACCCGGATCACCGCCGACGGCGGGGACGGCTGGCCGGTGGAGCCGGGGCGGTACCGGCTCGCGGTGAGTCGTGCCTGCCCGTGGGCGAACCGGCTGATCATCGTCCGACGGCTACTCGGGCTGGAGGGCGCCCTCTCGATGGCGATCGCCGGCCCGACCCACGACCGGCGTAGCTGGAGCTTCGACCTCGACCCCGGCGGGCGGGATCCGGTGCTCGGCATCGAACGGCTCGCGGACGCTTACTTCGCGCGCTTCCCCGGCTACGACCGGGGGATCACGGTCCCCGCGATCATCGACGTGCCGACCGGGCAGGTGGTGACCAACGACTTCGCGCAGATGAGTCTCGACCTGTCCACCGAGTGGACCGCATACCACCGCGACGGGGCACCGGAGCTCTACCCGCAACGGCTCCGGGACGAGATCGACGAGGTGAACGCGGTGGTCTTCGCCGATGTCAACAACGGGGTCTACCGCTGCGGCTTCGCCGGCAGCCAGTCGGCGTACGACCGGGCGTACCAACGGCTTTTCGACCGGCTGGACTTGCTCAGCGACCGGCTCGCCGGACGCCGCTACCTGGTTGGGGAGACGATCACCGAGGCGGACGTACGGCTGTTCACCACGCTGGTGCGCTTCGACCCGGTCTACCACGGCCACTTCAAGTGCAACCGGAGCAAGTTGGCCGAGATGCCGGTGCTCTGGGCGTACGCCCGGGACTTGTTCCAGACCCCCGGATTCGGCGACACCATCGACTTCGATCACATCAAACGGCACTACTACGAGGTGCAGGGGGACCTCAACCCGACCGGGATCGTCCCGCTCGGCCCGGACCTGGCGAACTGGCTAACACCGCACGGTCGGGAGGAACTGGGTGGTCGCCCCTTCGGCGACGGCACCGCCCCACCGCCACCCCCACCGGCTGAGCGGGTTGATCCCGCACACACCCCACTGCGCTGACGGGCAACGGCGACGACGCGACGCGGCGCTCCCCGAAGGGCTCAGTCACCTATGCCGGAAGCGGAGTCCCGGAAGTAGTTCCCGAGACTCCGTCAGGATTTACGGCCTATTCCGGAGACCAGCCCTCCGCCCAATCGAAGGCATCCTTGAATTCTTCGCCGAGATACGGCCCATAGGCTGCAGCACCACCACCGAGTGAATGTACGCTGACAATAGTCCCGCCAACGCCGTCGAAATTCTTCACGTAGGGGCCGCCGCTGGCCCCACCGGATGTAGACTCGTCCAACTGGACCATTGCAGCCCCGTCGACGCCGAACGGGTAGCCTTTCGAGGTCGGCGACTTCTCGTAGTGATGCTGAGTCGCACCGCCATTTACGTCCTGCGGGTACCCGATAAGGACCACGTCTTCGTGGTCGTAGCCCGGGTCCCATTGCACAGCGAAAGGTGCAACAACACTGCCGACCGGATTAGGCCAGAGATCACCGTTTGCAGTGGTGAGGACGGCGAAGTCCTTGCTGTAGTCATTCGAGGCGTGGTCCGGCCAGTGCGGGCTGATGGTTACGGTGGTGACACCGAACTTGCCCAGTGGCTCGTCACCATCTTGCCACCCCGGCACGAACACAATGTTCTCGGACGCTCCGCCAACACCCGACATATACACACAGTGCGCGGCCGTCAGGACCAGTCGCTTTTTGGGACTGTCCACCACGCTCGACGAGCAGTAACTGTCGACACCATTTGCCAAGGTAAAGAAGATCTTACCCGCGGTGTTCGTGTGTGCCTCCGCGCCCGCGGTGTTCGTCTGTGCCTCCGCGCCCGCGGCGGCACGCTCGCCGGCAGCGCCAGTCACGGTGGGTCCCGCCAAGGGAGCAGCGGCGGCCATCCGCTCTGGGGTCCAGTAGTCAGTGACCAGTGCACCGGTCGTGGCGACAGGCTGGCCTTCCTGGGTTTCGAAATTGATGACGATCGGGTCATCCGGGCTGGTCGTGCTCGGCCCGGCTGTGGCAACTGATGACCCAGACGCTATCAGCGCGAGGGCCAGGCCGGCCACCGCAGGCAGCCGAAGGACTGGCTTCACAAAACTCTCCTGTCATGCATTATTGCAGCAAAAGCCCACTCACGGTAGCAAAAGGACAGTTGGTGTAGCAAGAGGACAGTAGGTAGATTCGCGAGGGTTGCCAGGGAAGCCACTAATGACGAGTTGATCAGGTTTTATTCACAACTAAGACGCGTCCAGCCTGGCCAAATAGACAAGCACCGCGCCGAGGTTGCCGTCGCCACATTGACTGAACCGCAGACCAGAGAAGGACACTCGTCGGACGATCGGCTGAGCCCTTGACCGGTGGCCGAGCCCGCACACCCTCGGACTACCAGCCTCGGGTGGGCAGTGGCCAGCGGAAGACACCGCCACGGCCACCTCCACCCTGGTCCGGGAGATCGAGCCACGCGTACTGGGTGCCACCAGTGGTGGCGGTGATCCCGAGACGATCGCGCCGCGGCTTGTCATGGTCAACCCACGACCGCCACGCCGACTCGACGGTGTCCCACAGCCGCCGGGGAGACGACTGCCGGACGAGTAGCGGCCCGTCAACGCACCGCAGTGCGGTGGCGACATCAACTCCGTCGTGGACTGTGAGGCCCACATTCGCCAACTCCTCGTCGAAGTGCTCGACAAAATGCAGCGTCGGCTGGTGGAGGAGAAGCCACAGCCGAAAGTCAGGGTCAGCCAGCGCCCCGGGATCAAGGCCGCTGACGCCGAGGCCCGCGAGATCATCAGAGACGGGTTCGGGCTGGTCGGCGAGGAAGCCGGCCGGCGTCGCCCGGGCGGCAGGGCGCATCGCCATGAACCACGCCTGCTCCACGTCGAAATGGCCGGACACCTCGTCGGGGCCAGATTTGGTCAGCACCGCGAGCGCTCCACCCATGGTTAACGGGGTGACAATCCGTCCGCCGTCAGCGAGCTGCTCGATCCACGCTGGTGGCACTCCTCGGGACGCACAGGTCGACAGGATGCGGTCATACGGGCCGTGCTCCTCCACGCCCTGCGCACCGTCTCCGACAACCACCGTGGGCACGTAACCCACGGTGTCCAAGCGGCCGGCGGCTTCGGCTACCAGCCCGGCATCGATGTCCACACTGGTGACGTTGGCCGCGCCCACCCGGTGGCACAGTAGTGCGGTGTTGTAGCCGGTACCGGTACCGATCTCCAAGACGCGGTGACCGTCTGCAACGTCAAGGATGTGCAGCATCCTGGCCACCAGTGACGGTAGGGAGGCTGAGCTTGAAACGACCCTCCTGCCCTCGTCCGACACCCACTGGGTAACCAAAAACCGGTCCGTGTACGCGGCTTTCAGCCACTCGGGGCGGTGGGTGGAGACAGCGCCGTCCACGAGCCGGCTGGGGCGGTTGTACTCGTCAAGTTCCCAATATCGGGGTACGAACACGTGTCGCGGGGTGCCCTCGAATGCCGCCCGCCACTGGTCGTCCGCTATCGCGGAATCAGCGGCGAGCTTGTCCGTCAACGTAGCCGCCCACGGCTGCCAATCAGTCAATTCATCACCCTTTCTCCAGTAAGTCAGCCAACGCGGGGGCTATTGGCAGCCCGGTTGCGCCTTCAATCCACCCGTACTGTCCAGCTGGATTGCACTCCAACATCCACCACTTGCCGCTTGGGTCGACCACGAAATCGAAGGCACCAAACACGATCCCAAAGTGAGACAGGAATGCTCGAACCCCAGCGGCCACCCGACCGGGAACGTCAATGATTTCATAGGTGAGGGCATCATAGTCGGCTCGAAAGTCTATCCGCGCCTTCCTGCTGTGCGCGGTGATGGCTGCCGCGAACATCCGCTCACCCACCACCGTCAGCCGCACCTCGTATGCCTTATCGATGAAGGGCTGGAACTGGTGAGCCGTTGCCTCGACCCCGCGCATGTCGGTTAAGTCCGCGCTAGACAGCAGGTGAGTGTTCAGCGCTTTCCGACGCCCCTCTTCGAGAATGGAGCCGAACCCGAGAGGTTTCATCACCATGCCACCGGGGTGGTGATCGGCAAAGCGGCGTACGGCATCAGCCTGATTGGTGACCAAAGTCGTTGGGACCGGGATACCACACCGTTGGGCCACAGCAAGCTGTATCGGCTTGTACATGTCAGCCTGCCGGCCCGGGTGGTTTACCCAGCGCACCGGCAAAGACCACAAGACCCCGCCGAACCCGAATTTCGCCTCGTGGGTGGCGTGCCACCGTTCGGCCGGAGACATACCGTCCGAGACAGCAAACGTGGTGGGGTTGCGGTACCACACGGACCGCAACCCCTCCAATGCCACCGTCCGGCGCTCGGTACGAAGTACGCCGCGCCAACCCGCCTCGGTCAGCTCAGCATCCAGACTGAGGCGGTTGGGAAACCACGAGGCATCACAACGAAACACGGGAACACCCCGCCGGTTCAGCATCTCCACCACCGCGTCCGCCGTCGGGTCGACATCCGCGGCAAGCACCAGAACGGTCATGTGTCAGCTCGGCTGGTCCGGCATGAAGTCCGGAGTCCACTCTTCGCCCCCGGTATTGGGGCCTCCGTCGGGCGATGGCCCAGTCGTTTTCATGGTTCCGGCCTGGACCGACCGGTGCCAGGGTTCACCGTTGGGGGTGACGCCGATCTGGTGGTCATCGCACCACCGCCACTCAGGCCGGACGACGCGGTCGGCGCTGTCCAGCGGCTGTGCGAAGCTCAGCCCGAAAGGGCGTACGCCCCGCTCGGACGGAAGGCTGTCACTCATTGCGGCTACGGTGCGCCTCGTTGCAAAACGTTCACTCTCGCTAACCATCATGCTGTCTCCGATCTCCTGCCTTACCGAACGATCTGGGGTCATCTGGCAGAGGTGGGCCGGCGGAGCTCTTGGCCGCGTCATCGAAGCTCCGGCGACTACGCCCACGACACAAACCGGTCGAACAACTCGTGGGGCTCGACCTGATCATCCGGGCTGAGGTGGTAGAGGTCGTGCATCGCCTCGTAGAGCAGGCCGGCAAGGTAGATCAACAGACCTGATCTTCGACCTTCGAATTCGACTCGGAGGAGGAGCTGGGCCTCGGCGCAGGGCCATGGCTGGCAGCAGGCGCGACACGCCCACATGGGCCGTAGCGGTGTGTGGGTTGGTCGATTCCCGATGCAGTGCTGAGGGTGCTCCGGATACGGACCGAGCCTCGGCTGCGGAAGCTGATGGAGGTTCATCACCGGCCTCCGTTGGCTCGCCACTGCTGGGCGGGGGTCAGCCGGCCGACGCTACCCGGCCGGGGGTAGAAGCAGGTCGGCTGCGTCATCCAAGCCGGCGGGGTCGTACTCCGGACTCGCTGCGGCAAGGCGGGCAGATCCGGCTCTTTGCAGCGGAACCAACGGACACGCATGGCAGTCTCCTCTTCCGCTAGTTGGGCAGCTCCGCCACGCTGAAGCCTCCCGGACCTGGAGCGAAGTACCTCCCCAGCGCCCAGCTGAGCGGTGCTGTGCGGTGTGCGACGCATTCTGGCGACACGGCCCTAACGTTGTACGGGGAGTTACGCCAGCGCCACGGGAACGGATCTGAGCCCAGCAAACCCCGTGGAACTATGCGGGTCTAGCGGTGTCCCGTAGTCCTGCTGTTGTCTCACAGCAACGACCAGAGCAAGCTCCGTGGCGGGGTCGATATACAGAAGCGCCAGCACTACCGCGCTCTGCAGTCGAGGGAGGTCGAAATGGCAGCGCGTCAACCCGGCAGCCAACGGTCGCCGCTCATTCACCCCCTGAGCTACGTTCGGCAGGAGCATGGATGGACCTATCAAGACCTGGCCCATGTCATCGCCACGCGCGTGGGCAACAGTGCCGCTCGGCGGGAGAAGGCGTGGCGGTGGGAACACTGGGGGGTGGTACCTGATTCGGCTTCACAGCTCGCCCTGGCCGCGGAGCTTGGGGTTTCGGTCGAAGCAGTGCACACCCTGGGCTGGCCACACTGGCTCCCCATCGGCGAGAGGGTCAAAATTGATGCCCCATGGTCGGTTGAAAATTGCGTCCAAGCTATGGACGAGACGGCGGGCAGAGCCGTGCTAGATCGACGCGGTTTCCTGGTACTCGGCGTCGGGGGTGCCGCCGTCCTAGCCGATCAGTGGCTCAGCATCGACCCGCCCCAGTTGGCTTCTGTCCTCCGCGGCGGGCACATTGACGCGGAGCTTGTGACCTGCCTGGAACAGCGCCTGCCCGCCCTTCGCCAGATGGACGCTGCGCTTGGCGGAGGGCACATCCGCAACGTTGTAGACGCGGAGCTACGGCTGGTGACCGACTTGCTGACAAAAGGCGCGTACACGGAGCACCTGGGCCAGCGCGTCTTTTCAGTCGCCGCGGAGCTAGGTCGCATCGCAGGGTGGACGAGCTTTGACAGTGGCTATCATGCTGCGGCCGAGAGGTATTGGATAGCCGCACTACGCGCTGCTCACACTGCGGACGATCGAGCAGCTGGTGCCAACATTCTCAAATGCATGAGCCTGCAACGGATGGACACCGATCGCACCGACGAGGCGCTGTCTCTCGCGCAAGCGGCACGCGAAGGAGCAAAATCCGCGCCGGCCCGCGTTTTGGCCATGCTGGCTGTCCGACAGGCACGCACCCATGCCGTTCGCGACGAGGTTCGGGACTGCGAACGGTTACTTATCGTGGCTGAACGGAACATGGACCGGGCCGACGAGGAGGTAACCCCCGCGTGGGCAGGTTACTTTGACCGGGCAGAGTACTGCGCCCAGGTCGCCGGAAGCTATCTGGCATTAGAACAGCACAAGGCAGCGGACTACTGGCTAGCCCAGTCGCTTGCTGTGCAGTCAATAGAACGTCGCCGCGACCGAGCGACATACCTTATCTGGCGAGCGGACAGCGCGCTCGGGCTAGGCGACGTGGAACACGCCTGTGAGCTAGTAAGTCGGGCAGCCCCTGACGTCGTCGGCGCCCGGTCTGTCCGTAACCGGAAGCGCCTTGCTGGCATCCACACCAAGATCAAGAAATATCGACACCCGGCCGTGGGAGCTCTGGACGATCAGCTCCACGGTTTGATCACATAGTCGGATGAACAACGTTGGGAAGCGCGTAGCGGTCGTTACGGGAGCCAACCGAGGACTCGGCTACGCGATCGCGCAGCGACTGGCCGAGCAGGGCCTACATGCGGTGCTGACGGCCCGAAGTGAACAGGCCGCCGAACAGGCTGCGGCGAAGCTTCGCGAGGAAGGGCTGTCGGTTTCGTCGCACCAACTCGACGTGACCGACCCGGCGAGCGTCGTCCGCGTCATGGCAGATACTGGAGTCACTTATGGTCGGCTGGACGTGCTGGTAAACAATGCCGCCATAGCCATCGACCGAGGCCAGCAAGCAAGTGCGGCAGACATGGAGAAGGTTCGAGCAACAATTGATGCCAACCTGATGGGAGCCTGGCGTTGCTGCACAGCCGCCATACCCGAAATGCGCAGACTCGGGTATGGCCGCATCGTAAACGTCACTACCCATATGAGCACCTTCGGGCAGATGAATTCTGGCAGCGTGGCCTACCGAATCTCCAAAACTGGGCTGAACGCCTTGACCTGCATCCTGGCCGCGGAACTCCATGCGGCGAACATCCTGGTTAACGCCGCCTCACCAGGCAAGGTCGCCACCCGGATGGCGTACGGGAAGGCAGAGCAGACTCCGGACGAGGCTGCCGACACCTTCGCTTGGCTGGCGACACTGCCAGACGGCGGTCCCACTGGGCAGTTGTTCTACCGACGGGAGCCGCTTCAATGGTGATCATCATCGATAGGGTTAGCGACGCAGGGGCGGTGAAGTACCCGATCTGGGTTGAACTGCGGCCAAAGCCCCTTCCGCAGGGTGCGGGGGGAGACGGCGGGCGGCGCGGACGGCATCGACGGTGAAGATGACCAGGGCCATCCAGACCAGGGCGAAGCCGGCCAGGCGAGCGGGAGGCATGGGCTCGCGGAAGATGATGACGCCGCAGCCGAGCTGGAGAATCGGGGCGAGATACTGGAGCATCCCGAGGCTGGTGAACGGCAGCCGGTTGGCCGCACCCGCGAACATCAGCAGGGGAATCGCGGTCGCCGCTCCGGCCGAGACCAACAGGGCGGTGTTTCCCGCCGACACCGCCCCGAACGCGGCCCCGCCGGTGCCGCCCAGCCAGGCCAGGTACGCCAGCGCGGGCAGGGCGAGGACCGCCGACTCGACGAAGAGCCCCTCGGCGGCGGGCAGGCCGAGGCGCTTCTTGACCAGCCCGTACCCGGCGAAGGTGAACGAGAGGACCAGCGCCAGGTACGGTGGGCGGCCGTAGTCGACGGTCAGCACCACGACCGCCGCCCCGCCCACGCCCAGTGCCGCCCACTGCGCGGGGCGCAGCCGCTCCCGCAGTACGAAGACTCCGAGCAGCACCACGACCAGCGGGTTGACGAAGTATCCGAGGGAGGTCTCCACCACCCGCTCGGAGTTGACCCCATAGATGTAGGTGCCCCAGTTGAGGGCGACCAGTGCGGCGGCGATGCCGAGCGCGGCCAGGGCACGCGGTCTGCGCAGCAGCGCACGCAGGAAACTGTGGTTGCGCATCGCCGCCAGCACCAGCGCGACGAAGACGACGGACCAGACGATCCGGTGGGCCAGGATCTCCAGCGGGCCCGCCGGCCGCAGCAGCCTCATGTAGAGCGGGGCGAAGCCCCAGAGCACGTACGCGCCGATCCCGTACAGGTAGCCGAGCTTGCGAGGCGTCACTGTGCAACGCTAAGGCACGGAAACGCGCTACAGGGCGATGCGGACGGTGACGGTCAGGACAAGCTGGGCCAACGACACGGGGACCAGCACCAGCCAACAGAGCCGCTGGAGCTGATCGGCACGCAGCCGTGGGTAGCTGACCCGGAACCAAATGATCACGAAACTGACCGCGGCGACCTTGAGCAGGGTCCAGAGCCAGCCGAGCTGCGCGTCGGCGAACGGCCCCTGCCAGCCGCCGAGGAACAGCACGGTGGTGAGCGCGGCGATCACCACGACCCCCACGTACTCGGCGAGCAGGAAGAACGCGAAGCGCAGGCCGGTGTATTCGGTCAGGTAGCCGAACACCAGCTCCGAGTCGGCGATCGGCATGTCGAACGGCGGCCGCCGGATCTCGGCGAGCCCCGCCACAAAGAAGACAATCATCGCGGGGGCCTGCCAGATCAGCCACCAGGGCTGCCACGCCTCGACGATGCCCGGCAGGCTCAGGGTGCCGGCCGCCATCGCCACCGACGCGGCGGCGAGCACGAACGGCAACTCGTAGCCGAGTAGTTGGGCCGCGGCGCGCAGACCGCCGAGGAGGCTGTACTTGTTGGCGGAGGCCCACGCCGACATCAGCACGGCGACCACGCCGACACCGACCACGGCGAGCACGAAGAAGAGCCCGATGTCCAGCGGCTGCCCGACCAGGTCACCCGGCCCGAGTGGGATCACCAGCAGCACCAGCAGGTACGGCACCAGGGCCACCACCGGGGCGAGCCGGAACACCGGACGGTCCGCCCCGGTGGGGGTGATCTCCTCCTTCTGGACGAACTTCACGCCGTCGGCGATCAGTTGCGCCCAGCCGTGGAAGGCGCCGGCGTACATCGGGCCCAGCCGGCCCTGCATGTGCGCCATGATCTTGTGCTCGGCCTGGCCGACCAGCAGCGGCAGGGTGAGGAAGGCGACCAGCACCGCGCCGACCCGGAGTAGCAGTTCTACCCAGAGCGGCATCAGGCCGTCCCCCCGTTCTCGGGGGGAGTCGGCGCCGGGCCCCACTCCCCCGGCGCCGGCACGCCCGGTGGGCGCATCGGCCGGCGACCGCCCCCGGCCTTGGCCTCGCCCGGCTCCTTCGCCCCCGGCCAGGGTTTGGCCACCCGGGAGGCGAGGACGAACTCCTTACGCAGCGGATGCCCCTCGAACTCCGGGGGCAGCAGCAGCGGCTTGAGGCCGACGTGGTTGACGAAGTCGATGCCGAACATCTCGTGGGTCTCGCGCTCGTGCCAGGCCGCACCCGGAAAGATGTCGACCACCGAGGCGACCCGTGGCGCCGCGCGGGACACCCGGGTGCGCAGCAGCAGCCCATGCCGGCACGTACTGGACCACAGGTGCACCACCACGTCGAACCCGGCGGCCAACTCGTCCACCGCGGAGAGCCAGTCGAAAAAGTCACAGGCCAGTTCAGCGTCGTCCCGGGCCGCACGCAGCGCGTCGGGCCAGCTCTCCGCGGGCACGTCAACGGTGGCGCGGGCGTACGCCTGACCGCCGGAGACCGAGGTGGTGACCTCGACCGGGGCGAGCAACGCGGCCATCCGCTGGCCTACCTCGTCCAGAGTCATGTCGCCGATCCTATGACCGCTGCGGTCGGCGTGCGTTGCGCAGCGGCGGCCAATCTCCACCGCGCGGACCGCAGGGATAGCTTGACCGCGGACCATCGGCCGGCCGATGGCTCGATCGGGGGGCCGCGCGGTATTCGACGCCCGGCGCCCGCCTCCCTCGGCGAAGATCAGGATCATGCGCGCGGTGACGGTTTCTCCCCGGGTTCCCGGCTCGCTCCGCCTGGTCGAGGACTGGCCCGAGCCGGCCGCTGAGGAGGGCGCGATCCTGGTCGAGGCGCTGGCGGTGGGGGTCTGCGGGAGCGACCAGGAAATAGTCGCCGGCCATTACGGCGAGGCACCCTCCGGCCAGGAGCGGCTGGTCATCGGGCACGAGTCGCTGGGCCGGGTGCTGGCGGACCCGACCGGCACCCTGCGCCGTGGGGACCTGGTGGCCGCGGTCGTACGGCATCCCGACCCGGTGCCCTGCCGGAGCTGCGCCGTGGACGAGTGGGACATGTGCCGAAATGGGCTGTTCACCGAGCACGGCATCAAAGGGCTCCCCGGCTTCGCGCGGGACCGGTGGCGGGTGCAGCCGAGGTTCGCGGTGCCGCTCGGTGCCGACTTCGTTCGGGTGGGAGTGCTGCTGGAACCCACCAGCGTGGTCGCCAAGGCGTGGGAGCAGATCGAGCGGATCGGCCAGCGCGCTCGGTGGGACGCGCGAACCGTCCTGGTCACCGGCGCCGGGCCAATCGGCCTGCTCGCCACCCTGCTCGCCACCCAACGTGGACTGACCGTGCACGTACTGGACCGAAACACGACGGGGCCGAAGCCGGAGATGGTCCGGGCGCTTGGTGCCAGCTACCACACCGGGTCGGTCAACGAGCTGGACTTCCAGCCGGATGTGCTGGTGGAGTGCACCGGCAACCCGACGGTGGTGCTGGACTCGATGTGCAAGGTCGGCCCGAACGGCATCGTCTGCCTGACCGGCATGTCCAGCGGTGGCCGGACAATCGACGTTGATGCCGGGGCGCTGAACGGGACGCTCGTGTTGGAGAACAAGGTGGTCTTCGGGTCGGTCACCGGAAACCGCCGACACTGGGAACAGGCCGTGGCGGCGCTGACCCGGGCCGACCACTCGTGGCTGGACTCCCTGATCACCCACCGGATACCGATGTCCGACTTCACGAGCGCGTACGAGGTCAGCGACGAGAAAATCAAGGTGGTCCTGGACCTCACCGCCTGAGCCGGGGACGCTCAGCAAGGGAACGGGTCAGGACGGGTCGGGTCGGGTCGGGTCGGGTCGGGTCGGGTCGGGTCAGGACGGGTCGGGCGGACGGACCGGCGGGGCGGTCAGCGACTCGGCGGAGCGGGGGGCGGGGGCGTCGGCCGGTGCGGCGAGGGCGTCCGGGCGGGAGACCCCGCCGACGCCGGCCTCCTCGGCGGCGATCTTCTCCTGTAGCCGCAGGATGCCGTGCAGCAGCGCCTCTGGCCGGGGTGGGCAGCCCGGTACGTAGACGTCGACCGGGATGAGCTGGTCAACGCCCTTGGTGACCGAGTACGAGTCCCAGTACGGCCCGCCGCAGTTCGA
The DNA here is from genome assembly GCF_059570675.1 of Salinispora goodfellowii. Lineage (NCBI taxonomy): Bacteria > Bacillati > Actinomycetota > Actinomycetes > Micromonosporales > Micromonosporaceae > Salinispora > Salinispora goodfellowii. Next base: position 21,657 of record NZ_JCANTD010000017.1, read on the forward strand.
GCAGGCACCGAAGGAGATCACGTACTTCGGCTCCGGCATCTGGTCGTAGAGCCGCTTGATGGCGGGGGCCATCTTGTCGGTGACCGTGCCCGACACCACCATGAGGTCGGCCTGCCGGGGACCGTGCGCGAACGGGATCACCCCGAGGCGCATGAAGTCGTGCCGGCTCATGCTGGTGGCGATGAACTCGATGGCGCAGCAGGCCAGGCCGAAGTTGAAGACCCAGAGCGAGTAGCGCCGGCCCCAGTTCAGCACGAATCGGATCGGCTCGCCCAGCACAGCCGGCACCTGCACCTCGCAGCCTCCCTCATCCGTTCCCGGTACGACAGTCAACCACAGCGCCCGCGGCGGCGCCCGGCGCAACCGGCCGGCGTCGGCCCGGTTGCGCCGGCAGCTGCCGGCGGCGCCGCTCGGGCGCCCCGCCGTCAGTCGTGGGACCAGGTGGGTCGTTGCAGCAGGCCGACGAACTCCATCAGCAGGCGCTCCTGCAGCGCCACCGGCACCGCTTCGAGCAGGGTGTTCACCACGGCCATCCGGTCCGGCACCGGCTCGGCCGGCCCGGCGTCCGCCGCCTCGCCCAGCCCGAGACCGAGCCCGCCGGCCAGGCCGGCCACCAGGTCCGGGGTCAGCCCTTCCGGGGTCAGTGAGCGGGCGAGGGCGAGTAGTTCCGCGGGGAGCATGACCGGCCCGGCCGCCCGGGTCGCCGCGACGGCGTCGGCCAGGTCGGGACCGAACTTCGCCACCACCGGCGCCACCGACGCGGTCACCGTCAGGTGCACGGTGCGCGGCAGACCGGCGTAGGCGAGCTGCGGTTGGGTGTGCCAGCCCCGCGCGGCCAACTCGTCCACGAGCACGAAGAGGTCCAGCTTCGGATCGGTCGCGGTGAAGCAGATCGCGGTCGACTCGGGCTCGGCCGCGAGCCGCAGCCCGCCCGCAGCCCGGACGGCGTCGGCCAGCTCCCGCACCGCGTCCCGGGTCGCCGCCGCCAGCCGTAGGTAGCCGTCCTCGCCCAGGTGACGCAGGGTCGCGTAGGCGGCGGCGATCGGCCCGCCGGAACGGGTGGAGGCGATCACCGGGTTGATCATCGTGTAGCCGGGCCAGTCGGCGTGCGCGAAGTACTGCGGCTTCCGCAGCTCCGGGTCCCGGTGCAGCAGGATCGACACGCCCTTCGGGGCGTACGCGTACTTGTGTAGGTCGACCGAGATCGAGGTGACCCCGGGTACGGCGAAGTCGAACGCCGGCACCGGTTCGCCGAGGCGGCGGAGCCAGGGCAGGGCCCAGCCGCCGAAGCAGGCGTCCACGTGGCAGCGCACCCCGGCGTCGGCGGCGGCCGCCGCGATCTCGGCGACCGGGTCGATGACCCCGTGGGCGTATCCCGGGGCGGAGGCGACGACCAGCACGGTTTCGGGGCGAATCGCGGCGGCGATGGCGGCCGGGTCGGGGCGCAGGGTCTCCGCCGACACCGGCACCATGTCCACGGCCACCCGCAGGTACTGGCCGGCCTTGACGAACGCGGCGTGGGCGGTGACCGGCATCACGATCCGGGGTTCGGTGATCTCGGGGTGGGCGTCCCGGGCGGCCTTCACCGCCAGGATCAGCGATTCGGTGCCCCCGCCGGTGACCGAGCCCACCACGTCCGGCGCGGCGGTGCCGGGCCCGCCCCCGAGTAGCTGGGCGGCGGCACCGACCAACGCGTTCTCCATCGCGAGCAGGGACGGGAAGGCGGTCGGGTCGAGCCCGTTGACGTGGGCGCTCTCCGCGTGCGCGGCGGCGGTCAGCTCATCCAGCCCGGGAACCGCCGGGTCGTAGACGTAGGCGAACAGCCGGCCGCCGTGGGTGGGCCGGTCCCCGTTGCGCAGTGCCCGGATTCCGGCCAGAACGCGCTCCGCCGGCAGTCCGTGGGCGGGCAGTCCCGCTTCGTCGATCATTCAGTGGTGCCCTTTCCGTGGGTGTCGGCGACCGTGGTCGCCGCCGAAGGTCCGGATTCGCGAGAAGGTAGCTCCTCCGTGACGGCATCGAGGTCAGCGGGGGTGAGGGAGTAGGGGCGCAGCAGCAGGGTGGCGGCACCGACCAGGATGGCGGGGAGGACGGTGAAGCCGAGGAGGATGCCGAGCCGGGCGGAATCCGGCTGGGTCGCGGCGGCTCCGGTGTCCGACGAGAGGTAGCCGGAGAGCTGGAGCACCAGCCCGAAGATGCCCGGGCCCAGCGCCAACCCGAAGGTCTCCCCGGCGGTCCACACCCCGGTGAAGACGCCCGCCTGCCGCCGGCCGGTGCGGGCCTCGTCGTAGGCGATGCAGTCGGGCAGCATGGCGAGGGCGAAGACCTGCTGGCCGGCGTATCCGACGCCGACCAGCGCGACCAGCAGGTAGATCCCGACGGCGGGGAGCACCTCGGCGGCGACCAGGGCCAGCGCACCGCCGGCGAAGAGGAGCGCGGCGGTGACCAGCCCGGTGCGCTTGCCGAACCGCTGCCCGACCCGGCTCCACAGCGGCATGACCAGCAGCGCCGGCCCGACGAAGCAGGCGAACAGGACGGTCGGCCCGCTCTCCGGGTTGCGCAGGATCTGGGTGGCGAAGTAGTTCACGCCGGCCAGGATCGTCGCCACCCCGGCGGACTGGATCACGAAGCAGGCCAGCAGCACCCGGAACGGCCGGTTCCGGCCGGCGGTCCGGAGTTGGACCCGCAACGAGGGCTCGCTCTCGTGCACGACGCCGACCGGCGCGGACCGGGTGCCCACGAACGCCCCGACCGCGCCCAGCAGGATCAGGACGGCGACGAAGAGCCCCATCCAGCGGTGTCCGGTGATACCGCCGCCGCCCGCGTCCCGCACCAGCGGGGCCACCGCGCCGGAGATCAGAATGGCCAGCGCCAGCACCGCGATCCGCCAGGTCATCAACCGGGTGCGTTCGGTGTAGCCGGTGGTCAGCTCGGCCGGCATCGCCACGTACGGAACCTGGAAGAAGGCGAACGCGGTCGCGGTGGCCAGGAAGGCCAACGCCACGTAGCCGCCGGCCGCCGCCCCGGCGCCGAACGGCGCTGCGAAGATCGCGCCGAAGCAGACGGCGAGCGCGATCCCGGCGCCGAGGAGGTACGGGCGGCGGGCTCCCCACCGGGAGCGGGTGCGGTCGGAGATCCGGCCGGCGACCGGGTTGACCAGCACGTCCCACGCCTTCGGCAGCAGCACGAGCAGGGCGGCGATTCCCGCCGTCACGCCCAGCGTGTCGGTCAGGTAGGGCAGTAGCAGCAGCCCGGGCACGGTGCCGAAGGCCCCGGTGGCCAGCGACCCGGTGGCGTAGCCCAGGTGCACCCGGCGGGGCAGCGCCTCGCCTCCGGGTGAACCGGCAGGGTCGCCGGCCGGCGCCGGGCGGGCGGTGGAGCCAGCAGCAGGTGGACCGGTTCCAGCCGGCGGCGCGTCCATGGCGCCGAATATTACTCACAAGTATGGCGGCGGTCACATCCCTACTCCGGCGACCAGCCCGCCGCCCGCAGGTCAACCCGGTCGCCGCGCAGCGGTGTCCCCTCGGCGAGCAGCCGGGCCCGGGCCGAGAGCTCATGCCCGGGGGGAAGCCGGCCGGCCGAGTTCACCACCCGATGCCAGGGCACGCCCCCACCGTGGCGGGCCAGGATCGCACCGACGAGCCGGGGCGACGCCCGCCCCGACCGTTCGGCGAGCGCGTCGGCCACCGCCCCGTACGACATCGCCCGGCCGGGCGGGATGCGCTCGACCAGTTCCAGCACCGCCTCGACGTACTCCTCGGGTTCCACGACGCGCCACGATATGGGAACCGGGACGGGGGTTGACCGACCGACATCGCAGAATGGGCGGGTGCGCGACAAGGTGACGGCGGCCCGGCGGGTGGTCGTCAAGGTCGGTTCCTCCTCGTTGACCACGGCCGCGGGCGGCCTGGATGACGGGCGGGTGGACGCGCTCGTGGACACCCTCGGCGCGCTTACCGCCCAGGGCCGGGAGGTCGTGCTGGTCTCCTCCGGCGCGATCGCCGCGGGGCTGGCTCCACTGGGGCTGACCCGCCGCCCCCGGGACCTGGCCACCCAGCAGGCCGCCGCCAGCGTCGGCCAGGGGCTGCTGATCCGCCGGTACGCCGCCGCCTTCGCCCGGCACCGGCGCACCGTTGGTCAGGTGTTGCTCACCGTGGACGACCTGACCCGGCGGGCGCACTACCGCAACGCGTACCGGACCCTGCGCAAGCTCCTCGACCTGGGCGCGGTGCCGATCGTCAACGAGAACGACACGGTCGCCACCGAGGAGATCCGGTTCGGCGACAACGATCGACTCGCCGCCCTGGTGGCTGCCTTGGTCGACGCCGATCTGCTCCTGCTGCTCTCGGACGTGGACGCGCTCTGGACCGGGGATCCGGCCCGCCCCGGATCGATCCGGATCGCCGAGGTCCACGACGAGCGGGACCTGTCCGGGGTGACGATCGGCGGTGCCGGCCGGGCCGGGGTCGGCACCGGGGGCATGGTGACCAAGGTGGAGGCAGCCCGGATCGCCACCGGCTTCGGCATCCCAGTAGTCCTGACCGCCGCCGACCGGGCGGCCGCGGCGCTGGGCGGCAAACCGGTCGGCACGCTCTTCCACCCCGGGCAACGCCGGCCGGCTGCCCGGCTGTTCTGGCTGGCGCACGCCACCTCGCCGCGCGGCCGGCTGCAGCTGGACCCGGGCGCGGTCGCGGCCATCGTCAACCGGCGCAAGTCGCTGCTACCCGCGGGGATCACCGCGGTGCGGGGCGCCTTCACCGCCGGCGATCCGGTTGACCTGGTTGACGCCGACGGGGTGCCGGTGGCCCGCGGGCTGGTCAACTACGACGCGGTGGAGTTGCCCGGCCTGCTCGGACGCTCCACCGCTGAGCTCGCCACGGCCCTCGGCCCCGGCTACGAACGGGAGGTCGTCCACTGCGACGACCTGGTGCTGTTGTAGGGCCGGGCGCACGCCCGGCACGAGTCCGTTCCCAGATCCCGAGGAGTGCAGATGAGCGTGGTCGAGCAGGCACGACGAGCCCGGACGGCAGCGGCCGAGTTGGCCGTCGCCACCCGGGCCGGCAAGGATGCCGCGCTGCACGCGATGGCCGACGCGCTGGTGGCGCGGACCGCCGAGATCCTGGCCGCCAACAGCGCGGACCTCACCGCCGGACGGGCCGGTGGGCTGAGCGCGGCCAGCTTGGACCGGCTCGCCCTCGACCCGGCGCGGGTGGCCGGCATCGCCGACGCGCTCCGCCAGATGGCCGCGCTCCCCGACCCGGTCGGCGAGGTGGTCCGGGGTTCGACCCTCCCCAATGGCCTGCAGTTGCGGCAGCTTCGGGTGCCGTTCGGGGTGGTGGGGATCGTCTACGAGGCGCGGCCGAACGTCACCGTTGACGCGGCCGGCATCTGCCTGAAGTCCGGCAACGCGGTGCTGCTGCGGGGCTCCTCCTCCGCGGCCCGGTCGAACGCCGCGCTGGTCTCGGTGCTGCGGGACGCGGTCGCCGGCACCGGCCTGCCAGCGGACTCGGTGCAGCTCCTCGACGCCACGACCCACGAGTCGGTGAAGGAGCTGATGCGTGCCCGGGGCCTGGTTGACGTCCTGATCCCGCGCGGCGGTGCGGCGCTGATCCGCACGGTTGTCGAGGAGTCAACCGTCCCGGTGATCGAGACCGGGGTGGGCAACTGCCACGTCTACGTTGACGCCGCCGCGGACGTGGCAAAGGCCGTCGCGATCGCCCTGAACTCGAAGACGCAGCGCCTCTCCACCTGCAACACAGCCGAGTCGCTGCTGGTGCACGCCGCGGTCGCGGACGCCTTCCTGCCCCCGGCGCTGGCCGCGTTCGCGGCGGCCGGTGTGACCGTACACGGCTGCCCGCGGGTCGCTCGGCACTCCACCGCCGTGCTGCCGGCCACCGAGGAGGACTACGCCACCGAGTACCTGTCGGCGGAGATCTCGGTCGCCGTCGTCGAGTCGCTGGATGCGGCGGTCGCCCACATCCAGCGGTACGGGACCGGCCACACCGAGGCGATCGTGACCGACTCCCAGTCGGCTGCCCGCGAGTTCGTGGCCCGGGTTGACGCGGCGGCGGTGATGGTGAACGCCTCGACCCGGTTCACCGACGGCGGGGAGTTCGGCTTCGGTGCCGAGATCGGCATCTCCACCCAGAAGCTGCACGCCCGCGGGCCGATGGGGTTGCCGGAGCTGACCAGCACAAAGTACGTGGTCACCGGCGACGGTCAGCTGCGCTGAGCGGTCAACGGCAGGCGCGGATCGCGGTTAGCGTCGCGTGGACGTCGAACTGGTGCCCGTCCGCACTCTCCCAGCCCCCATCGCTGCGTTGGGTCTCGGCGAGCCGGCGGCGGGCGCGCACCAGGACCAAGTCCTGTGGGTCCACGCCGACCCGGCGCAGCGTCGCGGCCAGCCAGGCCACGTTGGTCGGGGCCATGTCGCCGATCCGCTCGGCGAGCGCCACCTGGATCCGGGCGGACTCCTGGTACATCTCCTGCCGGAACAGCACCGCCGCGCTCAGCCACCCGGCGGCGAGGAACGATGGCCAGGTGCCGTCCGGGTTCAGCCGGGCCGCGAGGGAGAGCGCGGCGCCGTGCACGACGCCCGCGTACGCCCCGCCGACCCGAGCGTCCAACGGCCCGGCCGCCCGAGCGTCCAGGCCGGCGACGCTGAGCCAGAACGCCGCGCTCGCCGTCAGGTAGAAACCCGCCTCCGGGTCCCCCGGTCGGGCCCACTCGGGGGCGGTGTCGGCCAGCGCGGCGTCTTCTTCCCAGCCCCCCTCCGGTAGCTGGCGCGCGGCGAGCCAGTCCAGCGCCCGTCGGGCCGCCGACCGGCCGAGGGCCCCGAGGTCGTCGAGCTCGCCGAGGCGGAAACAGGTCGCGTCAACGGAGGCGGTCTCCCCCTCGACGTATGCCGGCCAGCCGCCCGCCGGCAGTTGCCCGGCCTCGGCGACGGCGAGCACCTCCTCGGCCGGCGGCGCACCGGTGCGTATTCGGGCAAGCCGGGCACGCTCCACCACGTCTCCCCGCGCCACCACATAACCGATCGCGGCCTCGATATCCACCACGGCGGTCACGCTACCTGGGCAGATGCGATACGGCTCCGGGGAATCGACCACCCGCAGCCCCGCCGGCCGCCGCCCGGTGATCGCCGCAACGTCGAGCACCGGGGCGTTCCCGCGCGGGCCACCTCCGGCCTGATCAGTACGCGGGCAGCGACGGATCGACCTGCTTGATCCAGGACAGCACACCCCCCTGGAGGTGCACCGCGTCCCGGAAGCCAGCGGATTTCAGCGCGGCGAGCGCCTCCGCGGACCGGACACCAGACTTGCAGTGCAGCACGATCTGTCGGTCCTGCGGGAGCTTGACCAGCGCCTGCCCAGAGATGATCTCTCCCTTGGGGATCAGTGTGGCGCCCGGGATCCGGACGATCTCGAACTCGGCCGGCTCCCGCACGTCAACCAGGAAGAGCTCCTTGCCCGCGTCCTGCCATGCCTTCAGCTCGCCCGCGGTGATCGTCGCGTCCGCCGCGGCTTCCTGGGCCTCGGCTGACACCGCACCGCAGAAGTCCTCGTAGTCGGCCAGTAGGTCGGTGACCGTGGGATTCTCGCCACAGAGCGCGCAGTTCGGGTCCTTCCGCACCTTGATCTTGCGGTAGCTCATCTCCAGAGCGTCGTAGACCATGAGTCGGCCGACCAGCGGCTCACCGACGCCGGCGAGGAGCTTGATCGCCTCGTTCACCTGAATCGAGCCGATCGACGCGCAGAGCACTCCGAGCACGCCGCCCTCCGCGCAGGAGGGCACCATGCCGGGCGGGGGCGGCTCCGGGTAGAGGCAGCGGTAGCAGGGGCCGTGCTCGGCCCAGAACACCGACGCCTGCCCGTCGAACCGGTAGATGGACCCCCACACGTACGGCTTGCCGAGCAGCACCGCCGCGTCGTTGACCAGGTACCGGGTGGCGAAGTTGTCGGTGCCGTCCACGATCAGGTCGTACTGGGCGAAGATTTCCCGAACGTTATCCCGGTCCAACGCGGTGTTGTGGATCTTCACCTCGACCAGCGGGTTGATCTCCCGGATGCTGGCGGAGGCGGACTCGGCCTTGGCCCGGCCGACATCGGAGACGCCGTGGATGATCTGACGTTGGAGGTTGGACTCGTCAACGGTGTCGAAGTCGACGATGCCGAGCGTCCCCACGCCGGCAGCGGCGAGATACATCAGCGCCGGAGAACCGAGACCACCGGCGCCCACACAGAGCACCCGCGCGTTTTTCAACCGCTTCTGCCCCTCGACCCCGATGTCCGGGATAATCAGATGGCGCGAGTAGCGACGGATCTCGTCAACGGTCAGCTCGGCGGCGGGCTCGACGAGCGGGGGCAGCGACACGGTGAACTCCCCGGGGATCGGCAGTGGCGAACCGCGCCATTGTCGCTCGCTGGGCCGGCCAACGGCCATGAGCGGGGACACGTCGTCCGAACTGCGGGAACGGGAATAACCCGCCGGCGGGGGGCCGGCCGGCGGGGCGGATGCGCTATCCGGCGTTCCCGGTGTCGACGAGCAACGCCTCGAGGCGACGATTCACCGCGGCCAGGGTGGCCCGGACGACCGCTTGGCGGGGGTCGCCGGCGACCAGCGCGGAGCCGGCGAGCTGCTCGACCCAACCGTCGCAGACCAGCAACACCACGACCGTCGCCACCTCGCAGTTGCCCAGGGGCACCAACGTGGCGTGCTCGACGAAGCAACGCCCTCGGTCCGGCTGCGGCCCCGGCGCACGCAGCAGCTGATCCACTGCGCCGGCGGCTGCCGCCGCGCTGAGCCGGAGCATGTAGCCATCCACCGCCGGCCCGGTCGCAAAGCCGGCCGCGGGTGACCCGGCGGCGAGCAGGCGGACCTCGACGGTCGCGTCGAGCCCGAAGGTGCTCACCTGCACGTGGTCGAGCACCACCCGAGGTCCAGGCCGGCCACCGGTGTCAAGCGGGCGGGACGGGGCCAGTTCGGTTGCGCCGTCCTGCCCCCCGCCGTACGACGTCTCGGCTCTCGCCGGGCCATCGGCGGCCCCGCTGACCGGTTGGGTCGGCGGGGCCACGGCGGCGGGCCGGACCCGATCCGGTCCGCCGGAGTGCCATCGGCGACGCGGCGGCTCCGGCCGGCCCGCATCCCGGCGCTCGTTCCGCGACGGCAGGCCAGCCCGGGCCGCCGGCCGGTCGTGGGCCGACCCGTCCGGCTGCCGGTGGGCGGACGACGCCACGTCGGCAGGCCCCTCGGGCATATTCTGCGGGGCGGCGGCGAGGCCCATCCGTTCCTGGAGGAGCCGGGCGACGTGCCGACTCACCTCGGCCGGGTCGGCACCGTCGGCGAGCTCCAGCCGAAGGCTGTGTGCACCGGACCTGGTACGGCGCAACGCCGCGTCGCGGACACCCGTTACCCCACGGACCGCACCGAGAATGGCGTCCACGTCGAAGACCTCTGGACGTTCGCGCAGCCCAGCGGGCTCGTCGGCTTGGCGGAGGTGGGTGGCGATCCGGGCGAGTTCCGGGGTCTGGGTGGGCGCCTCGGCAGCTGTCAGCTCCGACACCACCGGCAGATCCGGCTCAGCGGGAACACGCTGCGGCAACATCGCGGACGCGGACTCCGGCGGTCGGTCGACGTCGGCCAACGGCGCCGGCCCGGCCGGCTGCTCCGCGGCCCAGGGCGCGGGGCCGTCCGGCGGCTGGTGCGCCGACTCGGTGCTGGGCTGATGCTTCGGCCGGTTGTCGGAGCGATGACCCGGCTCGTAGGCCCGCTGCGGCTCGGCCGCCCAGGCCGGACGCGGAATGCTCGGCTGGCGACCCTCGCCCGCCTCGGTCGCGTCCGGGTCCGGACGGAACCGGCGCCCGGAGGACTCCCGCGGCTCCCCCGCTGCGTCCCGCGAAGTCCCGCCCTGGAACCGCGGGCTGATCGGCTCCCGTTCGTCCCACCCATCCGATTCCGCCCGAGCCCGACGCCCCGGCGGCTCCAGTTCGTCCCACCCATCCGATTCCGCCCGAGCCCAGCGGTCGGGCGGCGGCGGCTCGGCGCCGGGCTGCACGGGCGCCCACTCGGCTCCCAAACTCGGGCCGGACCAGCCCTCCGGCGGCGGTGCGGGCTGGTCGACCACCGGCCGAGGGCCGAACTCGGCGGGCGGGTCTGGCCGGTCGTCCCGGCCGGCCTCGGAGGACCGGCCTCCGGCCGCCATGGGTGGCTGCTCGGCGGCGGGCACGGACGCCGTCGGCCGGCCGCCACCCGCTTCCTGGGCTGGCACGCCGGAACGACCCGGCGGCGCACTCACCGGACCAGGCCGGCTGGCCGGTACCTCCGGCTCGGGGTGTGGATATCGGTGACCATTGGTCCGGTATCCGGTGCGGTGCGGCCGAGAACCGGTCTCGGCCGCGCCGGGCAGCGGAGCAGGCAGGTCGCCATGACGCGGAGCGGAGTCGGCCCAACCAGCAGACGAGTCAGACCGACGCCAGGGTGTGGTCGATTCCGGCGCCCAGCCTCCGGTGGGGGGAACCCACGGACCGTCGGAACGGGAGTGCACCGGCTGTGGACCGGTCTCGTCACCGTGCTCTCCCGGGGTGGCGGCACCGGGTTGCTCTGCATCACTCACCGCGCGCTCCTTGGTCGCCCCCGCTGAGGCTACCGTGTGGTGACAGTGGCGATAAGTTACGGCGGCGGGCCAATTCCGGGACAGGCGGTAACCCTTGACCGGTTCGGGTGATATGCCAGCTCGTATGAAGAACTCGGAGGCTCCCATGACCGCTGTGGGGAACGGCACCCAGACCGCCGGCCGGCCCACCCGCCTGCCCCGTTCCGCCCGCCGCAGACAACTGCTCGCTGCGGCACAGGAGGTGTTCGTCGCACAGGGCTACCACGCAGCCGCGATGGACGACATCGCCGAACGCGCAGGGGTCTCCAAGCCGGTGCTGTACCAACACTTCCCCGGCAAGATGGAGCTCTACCTGGCGCTACTTGACACCCACTGCGACACGCTCGTGGCCAAGGTGCAGGAAGCGATGCGCGGGACCCTCGATAACAAGGAGCGGGTAAGCGCCTCGGTCCGCGCGTACTTCGACTTCGTTGACCACGAGAGTGAGGCGTTCCGCCTGGTCTTCGAGTCCGACCTGCGCAACGACCCCGCGGTACGCCAGCGGGTCGAACGGGTCGAGCAAGGCTGTATCGCGGCGATCACCGACACGATCATCTCGGATACCGGCGTAAGCCGGGCCCACGCCGAGTTGCTCGCATCCGGCCTGGTCGGGGCAGCCGAGACGGCGGCACAGTTCTGGCTGGCCCACGGGCGGCAGGTGGCGAAGGCGGAGGCCGAGGCGCTGGTCGCCGCGCTCTCCTGGCGAGGCATCGCGAGCTTTCCACTGCAAGGTGAGTCAGCCTGACCGCCGCCCCCGTGATCGGATAGCCTTCGCAAGGCGGCATTCTCGCCCCAGTGGAGGAGGCACAGTGGAGGTCAAGATCGGCGTGCAGTACGCGCCGCGCGAGCTGGTTCTGGAGAGCGCACAGTCGCCGGCCGAGATCGAGCGGATCGTGACCGACGCCATCGCCGGCGACGGCGGCACCCTCTCCCTCACCGACGAGAAGGGGCGACGGGTCATCGTCCCGGTCGACAAGGTCGCGTACGTCGAGATCGCCGAGGCGTCATCCCGGGCGGTCGGGTTTACCGTCCGCTGACCAGAACCCTGCCACGGCAGGTGCCGAGGCACTTGCCGTGGCGTGCGCGTGCCCGGCAGGCCGCACGCGACGCCCCGCTCAGCGCGCGGGGCGCTGGGTAGCGGCGAGCCAGCCCTGGGGAAACCTACGGTCCGCCCCGGGGCCGGCGGACGACCGGCGCCGCCTCCCCAGCCGTGGTCACCCCGCAGCCGTGGTCACCCCGCAGCCGTGGCCACCCCGCAGCCGTGGCCACCCCGCAGTCGTGGCCAACCGGCAAGGGCTTCGACCGGCCCGAAGGCCGCTCGGTGCACGGCGGGCCGGCTACCTGCCGCTCGGTGCACGGCGGGCCGGCTACCTGCCGCTCGGTGTCGGCTCTCCCCGGCCTTTCCCGGCCCCACCTGCCGGAATCTAAACAGCGCCGGGGAGGTTCAGGTAGAATAGAACAGTTGCCGTGGGCACCGACCGACGTTCGATCTCGATCTGGTCCAACAATCGATCTGGTCCAACGATCGATTAGTTCCCGTTTCGATCTGGTCGCTGCCGGCCCGCGGCGCGCGTGCGGCCCGGTCCGGCTCGGCGATTTCGCCACCCGACCGTGTGGCCCGCGCCACACCGTCCGCGCCTCGAGGACTCAACGGGGCGCACCCACGAGAGGGCACCCCCGAACCGAGATGAGCGAACTCACCCACAACCTCATGGACGGCGCCGAACTCGCCGCCACCGCACCGGTAAGCCCGGAAGCGCCCACCTTCGCCGAGTTGGGCGCGCGGCAAGAGACCGTTGACGCGCTGAAGGCCGCCGGAATCACCCGGGCCTTCGCCATCCAGGAGTACGCGCTGCCGATCGCGCTGCGCGGCGTCGACCTGATCGGCCAAGCCCCGACCGGCACCGGCAAGACCCTCGGCTTCGGCGTGCCGCTGCTGGAGCGGGTCTTCGCGCCCGCCGAGGGCGGCGACGGCACCCCACAGGCGCTGGTCGTCGTACCCACCCGCGAGCTGGGCATCCAGGTCGCCAAAGACCTCAAGGCCGCGGGCAGTACCCGTGGTGTCCGGGTGCTGCCGATCTACGGCGGGGTGGCGTACGAACCGCAGATCGAGGCGCTCCGCACGGGTGTGGAGATCCTGGTCGGCACCCCCGGCCGCCTGCTCGACCTGGCCAAGCAGAAGCAGCTGCAGCTGGACCGGGTCCGCGCGCTCGTCCTGGACGAGGCCGACCGGATGCTGGACCTGGGCTTCCTCGACGACGTCGAGAAGATCCTGGCGATGCTGCCGGAAGAGCGGCAGACGATGCTCTTCTCGGCCACGATGCCGGACCCGATCGTCGCGCTGTCCCGGCGCTTCCTGCGCCGACCGATGACGATTCACGCCGGGCACACCGCCGAGACCGGCCCTTCGCCGCAGACCCAGCAGCTGGCCTACCGCACCCACTCCCTCAACAAGATCGAGATTGTGGCGCGGATCCTCCAGGCCAAGGGGCGCGGGCTGACCATGATCTTCACCCGGACCAAGCGTGCGGCCGACCGGGTCGCGGCGGATCTGGACTTCCGCGGCTTCGCCGTGGCTGCTGTCCACGGCGACCTCGGCCAGGGCGCCCGCGAGCGGGCACTGCGCGCCTTCCGCACCGGCAAGATCGACACCCTGGTGGCCACCGATGTGGCCGCCCGGGGCATTGATGTCAGCGGCGTTACCCACGTCCTCAACTACGACTGCCCGGAAGACCAGGACACGTACACCCACCGGATCGGCCGGACCGGCCGGGCGGGGGCGAGCGGCGTCGCGGTGACCTTCGTTGACTGGGACGACATGCCCCGCTGGCGAATCATCGACAAGACCCTCGGCCTGGAGATGCCGGAGCCGCCAGAGACCTACCACACCTCCCCGCACCTCTACGCCGAGCTGGACATCTCCCCAGAGGTCACCGGCACTCTGCCCACCGGCGCGCGAACCCGGGCCGGGCTCTCCGCCGAGGCCGAGGAGGACCTCGGCGGACGATCCCGCCGCGGCGATGGCCGCGGACCCCGCCGTGGCACCGGCCGGGACCGCCGCCGGGGCCGCGGCGGTGACGCCGGTTCTGGCGCTGGTGCCGCCACCGAGCCGGGCGAGGCCGCGGAGCGTACCCCCCGGCGGCGGCGCCGCCGGGGCGGCGAGGTGGTCACCCCGGGCGAGCCCGTGGTGCCGGCCGCCGAGACCAGCGAAGCGGCCACCGCCGACTCGGCGGGCGGTGCGGCGCCGAAGCCACGACGTCGTCGGCGGCGCCGCGGCGGTGGCTCCGACACCGGCACGGCGGCCAAGACAACCGACACCGGCACGGCGGCCAAGACAACCGCCGACTGAGCAGAGCATGCCGCGCCCGACGTCCCTCGCTGGCACCAGCGGGGGACGTCGGGCGCTGGTGCCAGCTGAGCGCCCACCCCCACCCCCGGAGGATGACACCATGCCGGAACCCCTGCCCGCCGCGCTCGCCGAAGTGCGGACACTGCTGCTCGACGCCGGGCTCAACCGGGCGGTGGCCGCTGGGCGTCGCCGGGGGCTTCGCCCGTCGGTGCACCGTGCGGAGCTACGGCCGGTCACCCTCAGGTCCGGGCCCCGACTCCAGGTCATCACCGCGAACGGGAGTGCGCCCCGCACTCGCAACCTCGCCCGAGGCGCGGAAGCGGAGGCGGCGGTGGACGCGCTGCTGGCCGAACCCTTCGGCAACTGGCACGTCGAGACCGCAACGACGACCCTGCAGCTCCGGGTCACAAAATCCGGTACGGCACAGGTGCACCGCACGGCGGCCCCGCCGGTAGCCGAGCCGATAGCCGAGCCGGTCAGCCACGACCGGACGAAGGCCCACCTACTCGATCCCAGTGACCCGATCTTCACCGTGATCGGCGGGTCGGCGGCCAAGCGGCGGCAGGTGGACGCCTTTCTGCGCGCGCTCGCCGCGACGCTCCCGGACGGGCTCCGCGGCCCACTGCGCGTCGCCGATCTGGGCTGCGGAAACGCCTATCTCACCTTCGCCGCGTACCGCTGGTTGACCCAACAGGGCATCGATGTCCACCTGGTCGGCGTGGATGTCCGCGAGGACCAGCGCCAACGCAACACCGAGCTGGCGCGCCGGCTGGGTTGGGCCGATCAGGTGCGTTTCGTGGCGGGAACGATCACCGACGCGGCCGTTGGGCCCAACCCCGATCTGGTGCTGGCCCTGCACGCCTGCGACACCGCCACCGACGAGGCGCTCGCGCGGGCGGTGCAGTGGGGGTCTCGCTGGGTGCTCGCGGCTCCCTGTTGCCACCACGACCTCGCCGCCCAGCTCCGCTCCGAGCCCACCCCACCCCCGTACGAGCTGCTGACTCGGCAGGGCATCCTCCGCGAGCGCTTCGCCGACGTGCTCACCGACGCGGTCCGGGCCGGGCTGTTGCGGCTGCACGGATACCGGGCCGAGGTGGTCGAGTTCGTCGACTCCCGCCACACGCCGCGCAACCTACTCATCCGGGCCCGCCACACCGGGGCGCCCCCGACTGGTGAGCACTGGTCTCAGTACCGGTCCCTGGTCGACGGTTGGCGGGTCACGCCGCGGCTGGCGACCCTGCTCGGCGACCCGGCCGGCGCGACGGCGACCAATGCGACCAGCCGCCAGGTACGCACCACCGACCCGACCGACTGATTTCCTCCACAGTGGCCAGCCCCCAACCGGGGCCGCCGTACTACCCTCAACCCACGCACCGTCGAATGTCGATTCTCGGTGACGCGAAGGCCGCACCAGGCCGAGGGGAGGAAGATCAGCTGGGATGGCTTCGGGAAAGGGAACCGCACAGGAAGCGTTCGCCCGCTTCGTCCGGCGCGCCATCGACAATGCCCGCGCCGAGCGCGGCTGGACGGTGACCGACCTGGCGGCCCAGACCGGGGTCGGCCGCTCCACCGTCTTCCGCTGGCTCGCCGGTGACTGGCACGACTACCCCGAGTTGGCCAAGGTGCAGGGCTTCTGCGTCGCGCTCGGCCTGCCCGTCGCCGCCGCCTTCCGCGCTCTCGGTCTGCCGGAGGCCGGCTCCACGCCGCCTCGGTGCGGCAACGACGGCCCGCTCGAGGCGGATATCCGCGCGATCCGCGAGCGCCTCGCCGACCCGGCGGTGTCGGTCGAGGAGAAGCACCACATCCGGGACCTGCTGCGCTACCTGGCCCAGCGGCCGATCCACCAACCGGACTGAGCTCTCAACCGGCGACCGCCAGGGCGAGCGGAAGCACCTCCGGCGCTCCCGCCCGACGCAGTTCCCGGGCCACCATAGTCATGGTCCACCCCGAGTCGACGAGATCGTCAACGAGCAGCACCGGCCCGGCCAGTCCGGCCAGGGCACCGGTCAGCTCCGACGACAGGGTCACCGAGCCGTAGAGGGTGCGTACCCGTTGGGCGCTGTTGCCGCGTGCTCCGCCCCCGGCGGCCACCGCGACGGTGCCGAGCAGTGGCATTCGCCCCACCGCGGCGACCCGCCCGGCGAGCGAGGCAACCAGTCGCGGGTGACGGGAGCCGACCGCGACCACCCCGACGGGGCGACGCGGCCAGGGGTCGGTGCCGTGCGCCCATTCCCGGAGCACCTCCACTACGGCGGCAACCACATCGTCGGGCGCCTCCACGTCGGCCGTGCCCGGCCCGACGAGTCCGCGCAACCGCCCGCCCCAGCCGAGATCAGAGAGGCGCCCGATGGCCCGGCCGGGCAGCGCCTGCTCGGGGAGGGCGATCCGCCCCCGGAGCGGGACATCCACCGCGGCAAGGCCGGTTGGCCAGAGCTTTTTGGGGGCGATCCCGACACCGGAGCGGCCGAGGAACGCCTCGGCCGCCCGTAGGGTGTCCTCGGACAACTCCGCGGCGAAGGTCGGTGCGGCACACCGATCACATCGACCACAATCGGTTGCCGCAGCGTCGTCCAGGCACTCCCGCAGATAGCGCAGGCGGCAGCCGGCAGTGGTCGCGTACTCCCGCATCGCCGCCTGTTCGGCGGTGCGGGCCGCGGCGACCCGACGCAACCGGGCCTCGTCGTAGGTCCAGGGTTCGCCGGTGGCGATCCAGCCACCGCGTACCCGGCGGACCGCACCGTCAACGTCCAAAACCTTGAGCATCAGCTCCAACCGGGTACGGCGCAGGTCCACGATCGGCTCGAGCGCCGGTGTGGAGCGGGGGCGGTCGGTGGACAGGGCAGCCAGCACCGACCGCACCTGATCCGCTGGCGGGAAGGCCAGCGCGGCGAAGTACCGCCAGATCGCGGCGTCCTCGGCACCGCCGGGCAGCAGCAGCACCTCGGCGTGGGCGACGGCGCGGCCGGCCCGGCCGACCTGCTGGTAGTACGCGATCGGCGACGGTGGCGCGCCGAGGTGCACCACGAACCCGAGGTCGGGCTTGTCGAAACCCATCCCGAGCGCGCTCGTGGCCACCAACGCCTTGATCTTGTTGTCGAGAAGATCCTGCTCGGCGGCGCGGCGATCCGCGTCGTCGGCCTGGCCGGTGTACGAGGCCACGGAGTAGCCCCGGGACCGGAGGAACTCGGCGGTCTCCGCCGCCGCGGCCACCGTCAACGTGTAGATGATGCCGGAGCCGGGAAGTTCATCCAGGTGATCGGCGAGCCAGGCCAGCCGGTGCGCCGGGCCGGGCAGGTCAACCACACCGAGTCGCAGGGACTCCCGGTCCAGGCTGCCGCGCAGCACCAGGGTCTCGGGCCCCCCACCGGCCCCGGACGCCACATCGGGCCCGGACGCCGCATCGGGCCCGGACGCCGCATCGGGCCCGGACGCCGCACCGAGTTGCTCGGCGACATCCTGGGTGACCCGGGCATTGGCGGTGGCCGTGGTGGCGAGCACCGGCGTACCGGCCGGCAGGTTACCGAGGAACGTCCGCAGCCGGCGATAGTCGGGGCGGAAGTCGTGCCCCCAGTCGGAGACGCAGTGCGCCTCGTCCACCACGAGCAGCCCGGTGGTGGCGGCCAGTTTCGGCAGTACGGCGTCCCGAAAGTCCGGGTTGTTGAGCCGTTCCGGGCTGATCAGGAGCACGTCCACCGCCCCCGCGTGGATCTCCCCGGTGATCTCGTCCCACTCGTCGAGGTTCGCGGAGTTGATGGTCCGGGCTCGGATCCCGGCCCGGGCGGCCGCGTCGACCTGGTTGCGCATCAACGCCAGCAACGGGGAGACGATCACCGTCGGTCCGTGCTCGCCGGCCGTCCGCAGCAACGCGGTGGCGACGAAGTAGACGGCCGACTTACCCCAACCGGTGCGCTGGACGCAGAGCACCCGCCGTCGGTCCACCACCAGTGCTTCAATCGCCCGCCACTGGTCTTCACGGAGCCGGGCGTGCGCTCCAGCCAACCGCTGCAGGACTGCCTCAGCCTGCTCGCGTACCGCCGTTCGATCCTGGCCCATCCGGCATTTCTACCAGTGCCCCCACGCTGGCCGGCGGCCATCGGCCTACCCGGCTATGTGAGGATCGACTGCGGTAGTCCCTTTGCTGGAGAGGCAGCACGCATGACGCGGCGAACCTGCGCCACCCCCCTGGCCCGGCGGGTCACCGTCGGCTCAGCCACCGTCCTGGCCGCCGGTTTTCTGCTGGCGGGGTGCGGATCGGACAGTAGCGAGCCGCCACCGCCCCCTGAGCCGAAGGACGCCCTGCTCGCCGCGGTGCCGGGCGAGGAGACACCGGCGTTCCGCTTCTCCGGCGTGGACGCCACGGGCCGGCGGATCACCGGGGCCGTCGATCCAACCGGCAAGGGGATGGAACTGAACATCGCCCCAGCCGAGGCCGGGAACGAGGCCGAGAACGAGGCGGATTTCAGCCTGGCGATGTCCTTCCGGGTGGTTGACCAACGCTCCTGGTTGAAGGTGCACTTCGAGGACGCGGCCGAGCTGAACGAACTACTCGAGTTGCCGCAGCAGTGGATGGAGCTTGACCAGAGCAAGCTGTCGAACCCGCAGGTGTATGACGGCGCCGACATCGGCAACGTCGGCGTGATCATACGGGCGGCCGACGCGGTGCAACAGCAGGCCGATGGCGCGTACACCGGCACGGTCGACCTGACCGCTGGGCCGGAGATCGCCGAAGCGGTGGCGGAGGTGGACGTCGCCGCGTTGGGCGAACAGGCGACGTCGATCCCGTTCACCGCGGTGATCGGCAGCGACGGACACCTCGACACGCTGACGATGGAACTCCCCGCCGTTGACGAGCAACCGGCCGCCGAGTACCTGGTGCGGTACTACGACTACGGCAACGCCCCGGCGGTCGCCTCCCCCACTGGCGACGTGACGCCAGCGCCGGACGCGGCGTACGAGATCCTGGGTGGGTGAGCGGACGGCGGCGGAGCGCCACCACCTTCACCGGCCCAGGACCGACCCGCCGTTGACACCGAGTACCTGCCCGGTGACGTAGCCGGCGGCGGGGCTGGCGAGGTAGCGGACGGCCGCGGCGACGTCGTCCGGGGTGCCGGCCCGCCCGACCAACGTGTCTGCGACCCGCCGGTCGTGTCCCTCGGGAGTGATCCGACCGCCGAAGAACTCGGTGTCCGCGACGTACCCGGGGCTGACCACGTTGACCGTGATCTGGTCCGGCCCGAGCCGCACCGCAAGGTCGTACGCCCAGCCGTGTAGCGCGGCCTTCGCCGCGGAGTACGACCCACCGCCGCCCCGCTGCGCCGCGCTCGAGCTGACCAGAATCACCCGGCCGCCGGGGCGCCGCAGTGCCGGCCGCAGCGCCTCGGTGAGCAGGACGGCGGTGAGCAGGTTCACGTCGAGATTGGCCCGCCACTGCTCGGCGATCCCGACCAGCGTTTCGGCCTCCCCACCGAGGTAGCCGCCGGCGTTGTTGACGACCGTGTCAACGGCCCGGCCTTCGACCGCCTCGATCACCCGGGGAACCTGCTGCGGGTCGGTCAGGTCCGCCACCACCGCCCGGACCGCGCCGGGTCGGGCGAGATCCCAGGAGAGTCGAGCCGTGGTCGCCCGCAGCGCCTCCTCCCGCCGGCCCACGACGAGCACATCGAAACCGTCAACGGCGAGCGCCTCTGCGGTGGCTGCCCCGATCCCGGTGCCACCCCCACTGATCACGGCCAGCCGTTCGCCCATCCACTGTCCCCCTTCGAAGCCCTCGTCGATCAGGAGATTAGCGGGGTCCGCGCATACCGGGGGGGCCACCGGCCACAGGTCAGCCTGAAACGCCCACATAAGGCCGATTTATCGGCGCCGGCCAGCCCTCCTGACTGCCGTTTCCACCCCACCACCGATGGCGAAAAGTGAAGATTGTCGGGTGCATTGGCTGTTGCGGCGCCCCGTTCGGCTGGTGCCGATCGGGTTCGGCACCACGATCCTCATCGGCACCCTCGCGCTGATGCTGCCGTGGGCGACCGGCCAGCAGCGGCACACGCCCTTCGTCACCGCTCTCTTCACCTCGGCCTCCGCGGTCTCGGTGACCGGCCTGGCCGTGGTGGACACGCCAAACTACTGGAACGGCTTCGGCCTGGCGGTGATCACCATCCTCACCCAGATCGGCGGCCTCGGCATCGTGACCGGCGCCACCCTGGTCATCCTGCTGGTATCCCACCGACTCGGGCTGCGTAACCGGCTACTCGTGCAGGCCGAGACCGCCCAGTTCGGCCTCGGCGATGTCCGCCGGCTGCTGTTTCGGATCGCTGCCATCTCACTGACCGTCGAAGCGATCATCACCATCATCCTGACCCTGCGGCTGTGGGGTCGGTACGACCACCCCTTCGGCGAGGCGCTCTGGGTCGGCCTCTTCCATGCCGTACAGGCCTTCAACAACGGCGGCTTCAGCCTGTACAGCGACGGGCTGATCGGGCTCTCCAGCGACGCCTGGCTCATCCTGCCGATGGCGCTCGGGGCGCTCCTCGGCGGGCTCGGCTTCCCGGCCCTGTTCGAGGCCGTCCGCAGCCGGCGGCGCCCGGGGCACTGGTCCATCTCCACCAAGCTCACCATCTGGGGCGGCGTGACCCTGCTGATCGTTGGCTTCCTCGCCCTCCTAGCCGCCGAATGGTCCAATCCGTACACGCTGGGCATCCGCCCGTGGCCGGAGAAGCTCCTCGCCGCGTTCGCCCAGAACGCGTTCTTTCGTACCGGTGGATTCAACGTGATCAACATCGAGGCGCTCGGCGAAGAGGGCATCCCGTTGATCATTGCACTGATGTTCATTGGCGGCGGGAGCGCCAGCACCGCCGGCGGCATCAAGGTCAGCACCTTCTTCCTCCTCGCCTTCGTGATCTGGGCCGAACTGCGGGGCGAGCCCGATGTCACCATCCGCCACCGCCGGGTCGCCACGGCCAGCCAGCGGCAGGCGGTCACGGTTGCGCTGCTCGGCGTGGCCATCGTGGTCGTCGGCACGGTGACGTTGATCCTGCTGACCGAGGGGATGCCCCACCACGTGGCGCTCTTCGAGGTGACCTCCGCCTTCAGTACGGCGGGCCTCTCCCTCGGCGCCGCCCCCGACCTTCCCGACGGTGGACAATATGCACTTATTGTCCTGATGTATATCGGCCGGGTCGGTCCACTGACCCTGGGGTCGGCACTCGCGCTGAACACCCGACGACGGCTGTACCGCTACCCGGAGGAGCAACCCCTTGTCGGCTAGGACAGACCAGCACAGCGGGGTCATCGTGGTGGGGCTCGGACGCTTCGGCTCCCAGGTCGCCGACACGCTC
This sequence comes from Salinispora goodfellowii, assembly GCF_059570675.1. Taxonomy (NCBI): domain Bacteria; kingdom Bacillati; phylum Actinomycetota; class Actinomycetes; order Micromonosporales; family Micromonosporaceae; genus Salinispora; species Salinispora goodfellowii. Next base: position 42,985 of record NZ_JCANTD010000017.1, read on the forward strand.
GTGCAACTCGAACATCCGGTACTCGCCATCGACCAGGATGCGGAGCTGGTGCAGCGGTGGGCCAACCGGATCGACCGGGTGGTGCAGGCCGACGCCACCGAAGAGGGGGCGCTGCAACAGCTCGGCGCGGAAGACCTCGAACGCGCCGTGGTATCCATCGGCGCCTCGATGGAGGCGAGCATCCTATCCGTCCTAGCCCTAGTTGACCTGGGGATACCGCAGATCTGGGCGCGGGCCCGCTCGCCGGAGCACGCGAAGATCCTCACCTCGGTCGGTGCGCACCACGTAATCTTCCCCGAGGCGGAGGCCGGCGAACGGCTGGCCCATCTCATCGTCAGCCGGATGCTGGACTTCATGGAGTTCGGCGACGACTTCGCCATCGCCAAGGTCCGCACCCCGGAGAGCATCACCGGCCGCCGGCTACACGAGCTGAACCCGGAGGACCGCCACGGAGTACGGGTGGTGGCGGCGAAACTGGCCGGGAAACGGTTCCAGGCGGCCACCGACGAGACCGTACTGGCCGCTGGCAGCATGCTGATCGTGGAGGGCAGCATCGAGCAGGTGCAGTCGTTTGCTGCGCTCAGCTGACCGCGGCGAGGCCAGCCAGCCGGCGGGGATCACGCGGTCGCGAGTAGCTGGTCCACCGGGGCGTAGTCGTCGGTCAACACCAAGGCGTCGCCGACGAACTCCCGCAGCGCCGCGCCGTCCAGCACGACCGCGGCCGGGTCAACCTCGCTCAGCCGCTCCCGGACCGCGGCCAGCGGCAACGGCGCGTCCGAGGCGACAATGACGAAGTTGGAGCCCTGCTCACCGGCGAGCGCGGCCGGCGGCGCGATCAGGGCCACCTGCCGGAACTCGGCCGCGACGGTGGCCACCTCACTGCGGATCAAGCGCAGGGGCGGGTAGTCGATCACGTTCTGCACGTACCCGCCGCCGGGACGAATCACCCGGCGGACCTCCGCGGCCATCTCCCGGGTGGCGAGATGCCACGGCACCACCAGATGCCCGAACGCGTCCCCCACCACCAGGTCCTGGCTCTCCGCCGCCTCCGCCGCGACCAACATCCGGGCGTCCCCCACCTCCGCGCGCAACTCCGGCCCCTGCCGCAGGCCGAGCTTCTCCTCGCCCAACTCGACCAGCCCGCCGTCAATCTCGAAAACCACGTTCTCGGTGCCCGGCCGGGTGGCGGTCAGATACCGCGGCACGGTGAAACCTCCTCCGCCCAGGTGCAGCGCGTCCAGCCGGCGCCCCGCCGGTGCGATGACATCGGCGACCGCCCCGATCCACCGGGTGTAAGCGAACTCCAGATGGGTCGGGTCGGCCAGGTCCACGTACGAGTGCCGGGCCGAGTTGAGCAGCAGCGTACGCCCGCTCGCCCGGCCCGGGTCGGTCTCGACGCGGGCGCAGTGGTAGGCCGTCTCGATGTCACACGGGTTCGGGGCGACCGTGGTCAGGCCGGCGCCGAGCAGGCCCAGCACGGCCAGGCTGGCCGATACCCGGGCCGGGCCGGTCAGCTGCTCGCCCGCCGTCCGCCGGAGCCACCCGCCGAGGATCAGGCCGCTCAGCCCCAGGGAGACCGCCAAGCCGAGCAGGATCACCGTGCTGGGCAGCGCGGCCACCAACACGAAGCCGGTGACCAGGGTGGCGGTGACCGCACCCAGGGTGCCGATCGAGGAGAGCCGGCCGACGACCTGGCCGGTACGGCGCAGGTCGGACAGCTGGAGTTTGACCACCATCGGGGTGACCGCCGACAGCAGCATCGCCGGTACGAAGACGGCCAACGCGACGAGCAGCAGGATCGCGGACGCCGCCCCGCCCCGCAGCACCTCCCCGGCGTAGCGGACCGCGGGCAGGGTCACCGCGGTGGCGATCCCGGCCAGCACCAGCGCCGGGGCGAGCAGGGTACGCGGGTCCCGGCGGTCCGCCAGCCACCCGCCGGCCCAGGCCCCGTACGCGATCGCGGCCAGCGCGATGCCGATCACCGAGCTGGTCACCTGGAGGGTCACCCCGACGTACGGACCGACCAGGCGCAGCGCGGCCGTCTCCAGCACCAGAACCGCGCCGCTGGAGAAGAAGACCAGAAACGCGGCCAGCCCTTTGGGCAGGGCGGGACCAGTCGCCGACCCGAGTCGGGTCGACCGGACGGGAGTCTGGGACGAGGCAGAGTTCACCCGCGCGATAGTACGCAGCGTGGCGGGCCGCCCGAGTCAGTACATCGAAACATGAACATGATTGGTGTGGTCAGCGGCAGGGCTCCCGCCGCCGCTGTATGCCCGCCAACCAGTATTCGGCATCCATATTTGTCGATACCAGATGACGTACATCACGCCGAGTCGGCTCGCGTTGTTCTTCAGATAGGTCGCCAACTGGTCACCGTACGCCTTGTCGCCGCCGGTCGCCGTGACGTTCTCGAACCCACCAGGGGCGGCGGAGAAGTCACAGGCCCTCCCCTTCGGGTGCTCGCCACCGCCGCCACTGCGATAACAGGAGACGTGCCGTTTGAAACCGTCCGCCTGGGACTGCTTGAGCATGTGCAGGGTGCGCGGAGAGATACAGCCGGAGGTGGTCGGGTCGTTGACCGAGCAGGACTCCGACGGCCAGGAGCCGTCCGGGTTCCGGGACGCCGGCGCGGCACTGGCCGAGCCGCCACCGAACCCGGAGCCGCCACCCGAGCTGACCGCGGCGAGCGCCGCCTCCGCCGCCTTCTTGTTCTTGGCCAGGACGTCCAGCTGCTTCTTCTGCTCGCGGATCTCGGAGTCAATCGCGATCTTGGCGTTCTCCGCTGTCTCCCGGACCTCGGTCAGCTCGCGCACCCGACGGCCGTCCCGCTGGGCCATCACGTCCAGACTCATCGCCCGATTCAGGAACTCGTCGGGCGACGTGCTCTCCAACAACGTCGCCATCGGGCCGAGTCGACCCAACCGGTACGACTGCGCGGCCACCTCGCCCACCTGGGCGGTCAGGTCAGCCAGCTGCACCTCGACCGCCTTCAGCTCCGTGGTCAGCTCCTCCTGCCGACGCTTGGAGTTCTTCAGCTCGGCGGTGGCGTCGATGTGTGCTTTGGCGGCGGCGGTCAGCGCTTTCCGCAACTTCTCGCTGCCGCCCTCATTGGGCTCGGCCTGGGCCGGCACGGCGCCGAGCAGCACCGCCACGGCCACCACCACCGCCACCGCGAGGACAGTCAGCGGACGGGAGCCCCCGCGGGGCAGGACTGTGCGCACAGTGGATCCTTCCCGAGTGCCGTCAGCCCCCGCGATCCCCGCTGGTCGGTGGTCCCATCGGCGCCGCACCTGGAGGCGGGCGTGGACGCCCGGCCCAAGCCGGCGGCCAGCGGGCGGAGACCGTCGGCCACAATACCGGACCGACCAGCGCTGCGAGACCCCCAAATCCGCCGGCTCGCGCGGCTTGACGCTGGGTGGCGCACGCCGTTACAGGGTGCTAAGCGCCGGGTGACGGACACCGCCCCACGCCACCTGACGCTGGGTGGCGCGCGTCGTCACGCTCCGCCGAAGAATACCTCCCGAACCGCCTCCCAGACCCGCTCATCCGCCGCGACGAGCAGGCCCTGCCCCTCGACGCCCGGATGGTACTCAGCTCCGTCGAAGCGCCGGGCGACCCCACCGGCGGCCCGGACCAGATGAGTGCCGGGTACGTGGTCCCAGGGCAGGGTGTGCCAGTAGAGCACGAACTGCTGCACCCCGAGGAGCAGGTCCAGATACTCCCGCCCGGCGCAGTGCTGCCCGGGAAGGAGTTCGCCCAACCGCACACCGGCCGCCTCCACCCGCGGACGCAAGGCCGCCGGCAGGTAGCGAGCCATCGCCGCGCCCCGTAGCTGGCCCAGGTCAGCCGGCGCTCCGGCGGTGCGGACCGCACGCCCGTTCACGTACGCCCCCACTCCGGAACGCGTGGCAGCGAGCGTGCCGACCACCGGGTCGAACATCCACGCGGCGCTCGTTTCTCCGTCGATCAGCAGGGCCACCATCAGCGCGAACGGCGGGCGACCGGCAGCGAAGTTGGCGGTGCCGTCGATCGGGTCCACCAGCCACACGGGGCCGGGCCGACTCAGGTGTCGCAGCAGCTCCGGGTCCTCGGCGACGGCCTCCTCACCGACCACCACCGACTCGGGCCGCAGCCGGCGCAGACCCGCCGAGATCAGCTCCTCCGCCCGCCGGTCGGCGACGGTAACGAGGTCACCGGGGGCCTTCTCCTCGATGTCGGCGTCGTCCAGCTGGCGGAACAGCGGCAGCACGACCTGGTCAGCCGCCGTCCGCAGCAGCGTGCCGACCTCGTCGAACAGGTTCTCAGTCACGGGACGGACGTCGCTTCTCGACCGCTTCCCGGGCCACCGTCTTCCTCATGCCCCCGTTCTACCGCCTCCCGGCACCCGCCGGGCTCGTCCGGGAAATCCCCCACCGACCCACGGCGGCATCCGGCCCCGGAGCCATGGGGTCCTTCCTGCCTTGGTGGAGGGATTCGGCCGGGCGGACCGGTCCGCTACGGTCGAGCTGTCACTCGCGGTAGTAGAAGTCAGCGGCCTCAACGGAACGTGCGGGCGCGTTGATCTTCAATGGCTTTCCATGGTCACTCATCGTGGTGGTTGTCGTCAGCTTCGGGCCGTCGCTGGGGATCAGCTCCACCTCGATCGAGGTGACCCGCCCTGGTCGTCAGTGGTGATCGTGAAGGGCGACGGGGGCATGGCGATCGTGACGATGCTCGGAGCGCCCACGGGGAGGAACGGCTTGATGCTGCTGCCGTCGGGCCGGAACTGGCCGGTGTAGGTGTGGGTGTTGGTGCGCTGCGCGGAGAAGATCGACGCGGTGAACGCCTTCATGCCGGTCGGGTCGGCCCAGTCAAAGCCCACGAATATATCGTCCGGCTCCACCCGAGTCAGATCGACGTGCACCCATTCCTCGTTGTCGGACGGCCGCTGGTTAACTGTCGGTGCCAACGACGACCCGGCTCCCCGCCGACGGTTTCTCCCCGCCGGTGACCGAGATGGTGGTCTGGAAGCGCTGCTGCTTCGGATCGAAGGCACCGCTGGCCTCGACGCTTTTCCCTTCGGGCAGGCTACCGCGCACCGCATACCAGTGGGCAGCCCCCTGAGACCGCTCCAGCGCCGCGACCAACTCGTCGCGAACGTCGGGTGTTGGGGACGGGGCCACGGTTTCCGCCGGGGCCGGACTCTCGGTCCGCGTGGGCTCCGTCGCCTGAGTGCAACCGGCAGCAAAGAGCAGGCCACCGGTCAGACCCAGCGCGGGTAGTACGGCGCTCAATTTCACACAGAAGTCGGAGGCAGCTCGTCGGCAGGCTGAGCAGATGCTTATCGCGCAGCAACAGAGTCAGGCGGTGATGCAGGCGCAGCTGGCATCGCTCGAAGCCAAGAACCTGTCGCTCCAGCAGCAGATGCTTAGCCGGGAAGATACCCGGCGGGCTGACCAGATCCGGGGCGAGGCCACGCTCGAGCCGGTGCCGAGATAAGCAGCAGAGAGACGGCTTGTTTGTTTGACCGCACACGAATGGCGGGTCGACGGCGACTCCTCAGATTTGCATGTTCAGCAAGCGCTATCAGATGGTGACTTCATCTTTCGTGCGCAGATAGAGCCCACGTGGAAGCGAAGCAGTAATTAGGGTTGACGTTGCGGCGGCATGAGGTCCGCCAGCATCAGCACGAATAGGGTAAAGAGGCAGGCCGCGCCGCGCCCTCCGCTTAGCGACAATTCTTCCTGTGCCTACTTTCAGACAAGGAACTCGGTGAGGACCAGGACGATGACGATCCAACGCCCTTAAAGAAGCGGCATCAGCTGGCCAGGAACGCGTCGACTGATGCCACGAAGGCCGCCGGATCGTCGACCCAGGGGAAGTGGCCGCATTCCGGCTGCGTCACCAGCTCTACGTTGTCGAACAGAGTGGCGAGCTGCCGTACCGCTGCGACGGTCGGCCAGATGTCGTACTCACCAGCAAGAAGCAGGGTCGGTGCGCTAAGTTCCGCCAGGCGCGCGGGCAGCGTCGGGTCGGGTTGGTACTCCTCGTAGAACCCGTCGGTGGCGGCCTGCGCGAACTGGACCGGCTCGGCCGCTGCCTGCGCCTGAGCCGCCGAATTCCAGCGGCCGTACAACAATGGCGCCGCCTGCCAGCGGTACCGCTCAAGCTCTTCCCGGCTCTTCGCCTCGGCATGCAGCGCCGTCACCGCGGCATGGTGCCACGGCTCGTGCGCCCGCCGGGCGAGCACGCTGTCAACCTCGATGTCCGACTGCAACCCGACCACCCGCAGTGACGGGGCGACCAGCACCAGATGGTTCAGCCGTTCCGGATGCCGGGCGGCATAGAGCAGGCAGGTCCCGCCGCTGGCGGAATGCCCGAGCAGGTCAACGCTGTCGAAGCCCAGGTGTTGCCGTAGTGCCTCGACGTCGTCAACCAAGCGGTCGACACGATAGGTGGCCGGGTCAGCGGGGACGCTCGAGGCGCCAGTGCCCCGGTTGTCCAGCAGGATCAGGGTGCGACAGCTGCTGAGCCCACCCAGCTCTCCCAAATACTCCACCGCCTGCCCAGGGCCACCAGGGATGCAGATCAGCGGAGGACCGGAGCCGACTGACCGATAAGCCAGCTCGGTGCCGTCATAGGAGCGAAAGCTTTCCACGGAGGAGATTCTGTCATGAAGTCGCCGTCCCATGGGGACAGTCTGGACCTTGTCCCCCCATCGTCACAGCGGGTTGAGCGTCATCAGCACTTCGTCTCTCGTGTCGTCGGGTGCCAAGCGCAGCTTGTTCGGCCATCGGCCGATTTTGCGCCACCCGAGCCGACAATAGAAGTCCTCCAGCCCCATCCGACCCCGGGCGGCCAGGTGGAGTTGCTCCAGCCCGAGTTCGTCACGGGCGACGCAGCGCAGTTCGCGCATCAAGGCCACACCGATCCCCCGGCCGCGATAACCAGGACGGCTCTGTAGGTGGTGGACGCTTCCCCAATGACGGATCAAGGGGCTCGGGTCGCGACGGAGCAGCACCCATCCGGTGAGCGCACCCTTGCAGGAGGCGATCAATAGCCGGCCACGCTGTGGCTGGAGTTCAGCAAGTATGGCGTCGGTGGCCGCCGCGACCTCGACGGCCGTCACCGGCGGGAATGGGAAGCCAGCGGCCCCACCCGCGTTGGTCACTTCCACCCAGCAGTCGATTAGGTCCTGCCTGAGCATCGGCGGGACATCCTGCCGCCGCCGAAAGTCGGTAAAGCCGAGTTCCTGGTGTTCGATCACTCCGGCACTGTTCCAGATCGCTACGCTGCCGCCAGTCCCTCGACGGCCTCAGTCGCCGCATCTTCGGCACCTCTGCATGAGCGCGTCGACCACCAGAGGCACCGCCTCGGCCATCCCGTCGGCCTTCGTCCGCGCATCTGTGGAGTGGGTAGGGCCTGCGGACCCCGGCTTCACCCTCCGGACCCACACGCACCTGCTGCCGACGAGCGAGGACCGCACCCGAGGAGCCATCGACAAGGCGCTGGGCGAGCACCAAAAGGACGACGACCCTTCGGAGCCCGTAGACGGCGGGGAACGACACGATCTTGCCTAAAGACCCCTCTGAACGACTTGCGACGCAGGTCAGGGAGCATGCCGGTGCTACTTACAGCGGTATTGATCCAGTACCGGGCACATCCGGTCGAATCGGGTGACTGCGCCGCCGAGCTGGTGCCGCCTAGGGGCTGGCTCAAGGCGGCGGGAACACCACGACCCCGATCTTTGCCTTGACGGCGGTAACGGCCCTGACCTTTGCCTACGTCGCCCGACAGGACCGAGTTGGACACTCAGCGTTCTATCGACGAAGCTGTCGGCTATGCCTCGGACGTGGTCTGGTTCACACTTCCAGGCCTGGTTGACCAGGCCACCGGAGCCTGGTGCATGAGCCGACATTGGGACTTCTACGAGGCGCCCGGCGGGGGTGATCCTGTGCGCCGCGAGATCCTTAAAGCCAGGCTCACGAAGGCGGAGATCGCCAAGCTCCAAACGATCATGGACCGGGTTGCCGAAGGGCGCACCCGACCTGGCGACGTCAAACCGCTGCGCGATGGGGTACTCGAGGTGCGCATACGGGTAGGCGAACGGCAGTTGAGGTTGGCCTACGGCGAGGGGGCGAGCAACCTGGTATTACTGGCGCTCCACTTCTTCCAGAAGCAGCGCCAGAACGAGAGTCGCCACGTCGACATCGCGGTAGATCGTTTCCGTGACTGGAAGTCACGACACGACAAGTAGTGTCATTATCGCTTCCAGGCGATACGCTGGGGCGGCAACCAAGGGGAGCCAAGACATGGGAAACGAACTTTTCGGTCTACTCGGCCTAGATTCGGACAATCCTCACATTCAAGCAGCCCTGGAAGACGCCCGAGACGTCGAACGCCTGATCGACACACTCGTCGGTCTGCGGGTTCGTCAAGGCCTTACCCAGGCGGACGTGGCCAGCGAGATGGAGACAACTCAGTCGGCCGTCTCGAAATTCGAACGAGCTGGTGGGGATCCAAGAATCTCCACCGTCCAACGCTACGCGAGGGCGTCGGGCGGCCGAGTGCGACTGATAGTAGAGGTTTCTGGCCTTGCCGCATCCTGGAAGGCGAGCTACCACATACCAGCATCCGTCGACAGCGAAAGTGACGAGATGGAAACTCCCGCCGAATTGCGCCCCGTGATCGAACTTTCTTCATGACCTCAAAAACTGTCACCACCGCCGCAGAGTTCACCTCGCTTCTCAGCCTCGAGAACGTGCGCGTTTACGAGGTGTCAGCACGGCGACGTGACGGCTTTGACATGAAAGAGATATCAGTCGACGGTGACTCCTCAGATTTGCATGTCCAGCAGGCACTATCAAACGGTGAGTTCATCTTCCGTGCGCAGATAGAGCTACGCGGAAACAAAGCATTGATCAAGGTCGACGTTGCGGCGATATTCGACCTGACTACACCAGTGAACAAGCCACCAGATCAAGTTCTTGACGACTTTGCTCACGAGGCCGGCCTCCCGACTATAATGCCGTACCTCCGGGTACATGTACAGCAAGCAGCGAGACTGATAGGCGTGCCTGCTCCATTACTCAAGCATTACTGGGGCAATGAGTTACGGCAACTTTAGATCCGCTAGTTCATCCTCGAACCTAGCGTCCACGCCATGCACGTTCCGCCCACCGGCCACGGTGGTTGCGGTAGCGGCCAGGGACCAGAAATTGAGGTCGATTGAACCAATATATCGTGGCGACTGAGACCACCGACAGCAATATGAGGGCTACCAACACATTCTGGACAACGTCGATCAGATTCGTCGACAGGCTGGCGGTGGGCTCGATCCAGGTTGTCCCCATGAATGCCGCCCCGAGGGTAAACGCCAAGGCAATTGCAGCTACGCTTCTACCCTCGTGTCCACCCGCGAAGTAATTCTTCCAATTGAACCACGATGCGAGGGCGACGAACCATGACCCGGCTGCGATTAAAAGCCCAAGGGTAAGAGCGAGACTAGAGGCACGGTAGGTAGTTGCCGTGTCAGCGATCACGGTCACGCTTCCTCCGTTTCATGCGGACCAGCAGTTCGGAGGACTAGAACCATGAGCCAATCCTTCTCCCGATTCCCATCGCGCCACCTACGTACGCGCCTGCCCAGGCGCCAGCCGCTCCTCCGCCTACACCAGCAACGGCCACAGTTACTGCGTCAGCTTTAGACGCCCGCCATTGTAGCGCTCATCACTATATGTGAAGACGCCGTCAACAATCATCATGGCCCCGCTGGACCCGCGCTTCGCCGTGGAGGCCCTGGCTCCGTAGCCAGGGCCTCCGACGAGTCACATGCCGCGAACGAGATGGAAACGGGGGATGCCGTCCCCACCGAGGGTGCTGTCGACCACGACCTGTGCGAATTTCTCCGGCGCCTGCGTGCTGGCGTACGCGTCCTCGGCCGGCATCCACTCATCGACCCACTGCGCCCGGGCCTCCGGACCGTCACGGTCCAGACCGCGGCGAAGTCGCACAGCCGGATCAGCACGGCAGTAGATGGTGTACGAGTAGGCCTGCCGCAGTTCCGTCGCAAGGCAGAACACACCTTCAACGATCACCGGGGCTTCGGCGGGGACGTCTATCCAGTCCGCCAGCGCAGCGGTGTCCCAGTCATACCGTTGATAGTGCAGCGCTTCACCGGCCGCCGCGGGTGTCACGACCTGCCGGTCCAGGCGGGGCAGGTCGAACAGCGGTCCGACCGCATCCCCCCGGCTGCCGTGCTGTTCCGGCGGAAGATAGAAGTCGTCCACGTGCACGATCGCCGCACCGACGAGTACCTCGCCGAGCTGAGCCGCGAGGGTGCTCTTGCCCGAGCCCCCCGGTCCGTCGATGCCCACCAGCACCCTGGGGCGCCCGCGTGCCGCGCCGGCCACGACGCGAGCCAACTCCTCCACATCGAGCATCGCTGTGTCCCTCATGACTGCACCTTCGCGGCGAGCCGCCGGTCGCCGACCCCTCTACTGGCAACGCCTCACCCAGCTACCAACAGCCACCTAACCAGCAGATCCCAGCACCTACCAGCAGAAAGGCCGCGTTCCCGAGGACCGGAGACCTCGCGCGTCCACAGCGACACGTGGTGATTCACCGCCTGGAAGCCCCGGACAAAACGGTCAAGCCGAAACGGTCAGGCAGGGAGCATAACCCTCTGACGGATCGAGGTCAGAGCGACTCGGGCAGGTTGAACGAGGCGAAGACCTCGGGGGAGAAGGCGGTGATCTCGGCGATCATGCCGTCCTCGATTCGGAAGACATTGAGCACCTGCGGACGGTAGACCGACTCCCCGGGACGACACACATAGCCGGCGACGGCCGGTTGCCCGTTGGCGTGCGCCGGCAGGGCTCGCCACGTTCCGAAGAACGCCGGCGAGGCCGGATCGAACTGTGCGACGAGACCTGCGACGAAGACATCCCGGCCAACGATCCAGAACGGGTCCGGTGGCATCGTTACCCGCACGTCCTCGCGGAGCAACTTCGCGAAGTTCTCGGCGTCGGCGTTCTCCAGCGTCTCGATGCAGCGCCGCACGAGGGCTCGCTCGGCCGCTGCCGGATCCGCCGCAGGGCCCCAGTCGCTCGGCCGAGGGGGCAGGCGGTCCTTCAGCGTCGCCCGTGCGCGTTGCAGTGCGCTGTTGGCGGACGCGACGCTGATGTCCAGCATCGCGGCGGCCTCCGTGGCGGGCCAATCGAGGACGTCCCGCAGGATCAGCACCGCCCGCTGCTGCGGGGGTAGGTGCTGAACCGCCACGAGGAAGGCGAGCTCGATCGTCTCTCGCGCCATGATCTGAGAATCGGGCTGCCGCTCGGCCGGCGCGACGGGTTCAAGCAGGTGGCCGGGGAAGGGCTGCAGCCAGGGAACCTCGTCCGTCGGAGGCGGCGGAGTGGACGGTCCGGCGCCCAGGGCTGGCTGGCGGTACGGAACTGGTGTGCGGGCATTGCGTCGGAGGAAGTCGAGGCAGACGTTGGTGGCGATGCGGTAGAGCCATGCTCGGACGCTGGAGCGTCCCTCGAACGTCTCACGTTTGCGCCACGCCCGAAGGTAGGTTTCCTGGACCAGGTCCTCGGCGTCCTCGAACGACCCCAGCATGCGGTAGCAGTGGACGTGCAACTCACGTCGATGCCTCTCGACGAGTGCCGCGAAGTCGTCTTCGTCGTCGAGGATGGCGGTGGACCGCTCTGCGCCGGGCTGTGACGCGTCTGCACCAAGGGTCGCCATCTGTCCCTCTTTCTCCATGGGAGAATAAATATACGCGGCACGCTATCCGGCGGGTGGGACCTCGACGCCGACCCCGCTCTACGCCAGCGTTTCATCCCACCGATCCCCCACCAACCAGGTGGACGGATGGCCGATCTTTGCACGATCGCTTCCGAAACCGATGAGTTGCCGGCGGCGCCGACGTCATAAGTGACGTGGCAGGTGCGCCAGTCGGTCAACGGGCGCGACCGTCGCGGCACCACGCTATTCGGTGGGCTGCGGCCGTGGCCCGCGTCAAGTGGTGCACCCGGCACCGGCCCGATCTCGTGATCGCGCCGGTGCCACGCCATAGCCCATCCGCATTGCTAGAAGCCAAGGAGCGATCATGTCTGAGAACGAGCAGCAGATGCCCCCGCCGCCGCAGCCGGACCCGGCGCTGCGGCGCCTGGACTTCCTCGTGGGCACCTGGAAGCTCAGCGGCAAGACCGAGGCCGGCCCCATGGGCCCACCGGCCGAACTGTCGGGCACCGAGACCTTCGAGTGGCTGGAGGGCGGCTTCTTCCTCGTCCACCGGTGGAACTGCGCCATCGACATGGGGCCGGCGGGCAAGATGCCGGACGTCGGGTACGAGTTCTTCGACTTCGACCCGGAGACCCAGAAGTTCCGGTCGCACTACTTCAGCAGCTTCGGGCCGTACAACGAGCAGCAGAGTCACTACATCGGCGGGTTCGAGGACGACAAGCTCGTCCTGGTCGGCCCGGCGAAGTACGTCCGCAAGCTCAACGAGGACGGCTCCATCAGCTACGACTGCGACTTCCCGCTGCCGGACGGCAATTGGGTTCCGTTCATGCACGCCACCCTCACGAAGGTGTCCTGACCCACCTTGACGTGACGGGCACCGCGCGATCAGTCACACCCCCCAGAACGATCGCGCGGTGCCCGCCGGGTGCGGCCCCTGGAATCCCAGCCGAGCCGCCCGGCCGGGTTCGAAGCCCCTGTCGGCCATCTGGGGGGTGATACCTGACATCGGGGACCGGGCATGCTTAAGCCCTCCAGCCCGTCAGCGCCGGAGGGCTTAAGTGCTTGCGTGTCAGCGCCGGGCGTGCTCTACGAACGCCTGCCACGCCGCCGGACCGAACACCAGCGCCGGCCCGGTTGGGTCCTTGCTGTCCCGGACGCCCTCTGCGTAGGCCCGCGTTTGTAACAGGCCAGGGATCAACTCGACCTCGTACTGTCGGATCGTTTCCGCGCTGTCCTCCAGTGACACGTACAACCCGAAGAACTGAGGTAGCCCCGTCTCCGTGTAGTCATGCCACCAGCGAGCGACTGCCGCCAGGCAGCGTGCCCGTGCCGGAGTGCGCCAAGCGTCCGTTAGGCGTCCTCAGTCTTGAGCTTGCCGTTTACGTAGGGCTGGGCTGGCCGCTCGAAGCAGGCCCCCGACACTCGCGAGGAAATCGTGCGGACATGGCGGAATCCCTGCCTGCGGTAGTAGTCGTGTAGCCGCATGTTGGTTGTCCAGGCGTCCAATCGTAGCCACGTCAGGCCGGCGTCATAGGCCCGACCGCCTGCCCAGTCCAGCATTTCGCCGCCCAGGTGGTTGCCCGAGTGGATCAGCGGGATCATCATTTTCGCGGCATACAGCGCGTCGGCGGGGTCGTCCTCCGGATACCACAGCGCCTCGGGGTCTCGATCCGGCTTCCACAGTCCGTCCACGTCAACGTACGCGGTCAGGGTGACCGTGGCAATGGGGGTGTCACCATCCCGGACCATCCATGTCTGTCCGGCTGAAACGGTTGATGCCACGCCGGACCGTGGCAGGGGGATCGACCACTGCTCCTCACCTCGTTCGGCGAGCCATGCCACGCGTTCGCGTCGCCAGCTCATGATGACGTCGACATCGCTCATCCGCGCAGGAGTGATGATCATTTGTGTGCTTCTTCTGGGCGGAAGCGCGCGATGATGTCGGCGTCGCCATGGGTACTGACGATCCGGTTCCGGTCGCCAGCGAACGGGGTGACGGACACACGTATTGGCCGGTCAGCGGTGTATCCGGTGCGGATGTAGTGCAGCACCGGCGTGCCAGGTTGTAGCCGTAGCAGCGTGGCCTCCTCCGGCGTGGGCATCCGCGCGGCGTACTCGTCGTAGTAGGCCACCTGCGGGTATCCGAGCTCGGACAGCAGTCTGGTGGTGCCCTGCGGGATGTCCCGGGGTGACAACAACTCCGGCACCTGTTCGGCAAGGTCCATGGGGTAGTAGGTGTCCTGCACCGAGGATGGCTCGCCGTTGACGTACCGGACGCATCGGCGCAGTGCTGCGGCGGACTCAGGTTCCACCTGGAGGCGCCTGGCCACGTCCGCGGGCAGGACCTCGATCGTTAGCCGGAACTCTTGCCTGGCCTCGTATCCCTGTTGCTCCACCTCCGAGCGCCACGCGTCCGTCTCGGCCCATGGGCTGGGCATCTCCGCACGGTGCGCGTGGAAGGTCAGCGTGATCTTCTCGCGGACCCGCATACCGCCGGTGCGTCCCGGCATCCGCTCGATCAGCCCTTCATTGATGAGCAGTGCGGTGGCGTCACGGGCCGTGTTACGCGAAACGCCGTACTGCTCTTGAAGTTGAGCCTCGGTCGGGAGCCAATCGCCCACCTCAAGATTTCCGGAGACGATGCGTGCTCGGAGGGCATCTGCGATCTGACGGTACTTGGGTTGCGCCACGCTCCCACCCTCCTGGTTTGGTCCCAACCAATCTAACCGAGTGGGACGAATGGGCTTGACTGCGCTCCAGCACGCTGGAATGGTTGGTATGAAACCAACGTTACGCGTTGTCGGGTGACTATCACCGAGGGAGCAGGCATGAACGGTGAGGGTAGGCAGGTCACGCCGACCAACCTTCAGGCGGGAGAACTCTCCCGGGAGATGGAAGGCGTGAACCGCGTACTCGCCAACACCGCTGTCTTGCTGGCTGGTCTTGACCAGGCCGACAGCGCGCGGGATCTGAGAAATCTGGCGTACTCCCCGTTGCGCACCGCAGTCGAGCAGGCTGTTGATTCGGCCGCTCGTGTGACGGAGTTCTTGCGGGCGCAAGCCCGGATGTAGACCGGGCTCAGGTTCGTTCCACCCCTCCGCGAAGCGACAGCCCACGCCCATCAGTCCGGATGCGCTGTCGGACCGCCCACCTCATTGGAACCGGAGGGGTGATCCCTCCAACACCATCAAGGAGACTCAATGCGAATTCGCTGGTTCCGCCGTCGAAGGGGTAACCCGCCGGCGCTGGCGCGCTGCGCTAACACATCTCGCAGCCCTGCGTTGGCGCAGCGCGCTAGGCCGGTCAATCTGCCGGCGTGGATGACCCAGCCCACCGTCGCCACCCCCCAGGTAGGCCGCGTCGGCTGGCTCACCCCGGCCCAGCAGTGGCGAGCCAACGGAGGCCGCTGGTGACCGCGCACCAGCCGCCCGTCCAGAGCGCCGACAGGCGAGACTGAGGAGACGTCGATGGTTGTCGCTGCTATTGCCGTCGTCGTTGGGCTCGCCGTTGGGGTGATCCTGGGCCTGGTGACCAAGAGCCGCTCGGGCAGTTGGTGCCCCCGCTGTGGTGACCTCAAGCGCTGCCTACGTGACCACGACACGCGTGGGAGCCGGCGGTGGTGAGAAGGGCACACGACCCCATGCGCCCGCTGTGGCGGTGCCGGGCCTGCGGCGCCGACTGGCCCTGCCAGCCCGCGCGGCTCGCGTTGCTGGCCGAGTATCGCGGCCGGAGGTCAGCCCTCCTGGCCCACCAAGGCAAGCTCCTCGCCGAGGCATCTGATCAGCTATCCCAGCTCAACGGCACCAGGCCCGACCTCAGAGAAAGGTTTGTGCACTGGTGCTGGCGAGCGGAACCCGAACACCCTACTTCCAGCGGAAGTGCACGAAGACCCGGCCGAAGTTCTTCGAGTCCTTCTCCACCCGGTGGTAGAGCACCTTGACGTCCTTCTGATCAAGGAACCGCAGCACCCGCTTCTTGAGCTGGCCGGACCCCTTACCTGGAATGATCTCCACCAGGGTGGCCTTCTTCGCCACCGCCTCGTCGATGATTCCGCGCAGGGCCCGGTCGATGTCGGTGCCCCGGTTGTAGATGTCGTGCAGGTCCAGCTTCAGCTTCACCGCCGGGCCTCCGCCGGGTCGATTCCGTTGCCAGCACCATCGTAGGTGTCGGGGCGGGCGAAGAGCCGCCCGGTAAGGGTCAGCGACCGACCCGGGCCTGCACCCGGCGCAGCGCCGCCTGGTAGTCGGCGTTGCCGTGGTGCATCGCCGCCGCGATCCGCAGATGCCGCAGCGCGTCCACCGGTCGATTCAGCCGCTCCAGCGTCCGACCCAACACGTGGTGGGCGTAGTGGTCACTCGGGTCCCGATCAACCAGCTCGCGTAGCTGCTCCTCGGCGCGGCTGAGCTGCGCCGAGGAGAAGTACGCCCGGGCCAGCAGTTGACGAACGGCGGTGTTGCCGGGCTCGGCCGCGAGGATGGGCTCGAGCAACCGAGCCGCTTCGGACGGGTCACCAGCTTCGAAGCAGCGGGTCGCCCGTCGGTACTCGGCCAGCAGATCCATCCGCCCCACCCCTCATGTCGTGTCGGCACCGGCACCGGCACGGTGGGCGCGCTGCACCGGCGGCGGCAGCCAGCCGGCCTACCGGTTGAGAATAGGTTCACCGGCCCGAGGGCGGGAACCCGAAGCGACCCACGGCCGGATTCAGCGCGCCGAAACCGGGGGCATACCGGGCGGGTTTCCGGGTAACGGGCGGCCGGAGGTGTGCCATGGTCGCGCTGACAGTGAACCCGCCCTCAGCCCAACGGCTGCGGGCGGCTGACGAGTTCCTCGCCGATGCCTGGGCAGACCAGGCGCGGCACGACAGCCGGCTGCGGGATCTCGCCGTCGGGGTGGAATTCGACCGGGGAGTAGCCCACCTGACCGGAGAGGTCGATGAGCCGGAGGACCTACGTCTGGTGCGGGACCAGGTCGGCCGGCTCGCCGGGGTCCTGGCCATCTGGGCCCGGGTCCGGGTCGGGGACCGGGACCCGGTCGTGGTGGACCTGGGCTGCGGGGGGACCAAGCAGTGGCCGGACAACCTGGGCCTGGACATCTTTCCGGCGGTCGGGGTGGACGCGGTAGCCGACCTGTCGCGCACCCTGCCGCTGGCCGACAACTCGGTGGACGTCTTCTTCGCCGTCCACATCCTGGAGCACCTGATCGACTTCCTACCGTTGGTGGACGAGGCGCACCGGGTGCTCCGACCCGGTGGCGTCCTGCACGTGATGAGCCCCTGGTGGGGGCATGTCAACGCGGTCGCCGACCCCACCCACGTACGGCTGCTCGACATCCAGACCATCAAGGGCATCTGCCTCCAACGCCCGCCGGACGCGCCGCGCTGGTACCCCCTGCACGCCGGCTGCGACGGGGCCAGCGTCTTCGCCGACCTGACCCTCCTACCGCCCGGTGCGCCCGCCCCCACCCAGGCCCACCTGGCCCGCTTCTTCGCCTGACCTCAGTCGGGCTCGGGACCGACAGCTCAGTCGGGCTCGGGACCGACCCGGGTGGGATCCGGCGTGCTCGGGGCGTGCAGTGGCCGCTCCAAGGGGCTGGTGAGCGCGGATGGGGCGACCCCAGCGGCGAAACGGGTCGAATCAGCGGCCAGGTCCGGGTGTTCGACGCCGAGGGCAACCGCCGCCGCCTCCCGAATGCCCAACCCCGCGCCCTCGCCGTACGTCCGGTCGAAGCTGACATCGCCGAGCTCCGCGCGCACCTGCGCCTGCCACCGCGCAAGGTAGTCGCCGTTGATGCCCGGCGCCGCGCCCAGGGCGGCCCCCCGCGCCTGTGCCGCGCCGAAGAGACGGGCGGCGGTCAACGGATCACCACCCGCGGCACAGCGCACCGCGATCGCCTGCATGGTGTCACAGGCACGGCGGTGGAAACCGTGCGCCATCCGGGACCGCAGCGAGGCCAACAGATGCTCGTGCGCGGCGATCAGGTCGCCCCGGGCGAGCGCCACCAGGCCGAGCAGCATGTCCACCGTCCGGCGGCCCCGTTCCACCGGGCGTCCCGCCTCAACCGGGCGGGCCGCGCCGAGCAGCTCCGCCGCCTCGTCCAAGGCACCCCGACGCCACAGCAACTCCGCCAGGCTGAGGACGGCGAAGAGGGCGTCCTCCACCACGTCCTGCCGCTGCGCCCAATCGATGACCTCCCGGCACACCTGTTCCGCCTCGGCGAACTGCCCCAGGTCAACCAGGGGAGCCGCCCGGCTGGCCAGCACCCGGGCCAGCAGTCCGGCGTCGCCGGCCCGGCGGGCCACCGTCTCCGCCCGCTGCGACAGGCGCAGCTCCGCGCCGAAGTCGCCGGCCGCCCCCGCGTGCAAGGAATGCGTGTGATGCGCCGCCGCCAGCTCCGGGTCCGGGATGCGCTCATCGGTCTCGACGCTCCGGTCGTACAGCCGGGACAACCAGAGTCGGCCCTTCCCGGCCAGGCCCCGCTCCCGCCACCACTGGTCCATCCCGACGACGAGCGCGAGCCCCGCCCGGGCGCTACCGCCCGTCGCGCACCAACGAAGCGCCGCTCGCAGCTCCCCGGCGAGTGGGTCGAACGCGTGCAGCGAGAGCGTTACCGGCCGGCCGTCCGGCCCCAAGCCCAACCGCTGTAGCGCGTGTGCGGACCAGGCCACGTGTCGATTCCGCGCCGCCTGCTCCTCACCCGCCGACACCAACCGGCCAGCCGCGTAGGCGCGAATCGGGTCGAGCAACCGATAGGTGCTGCCACCGCCCTCCGGCTCGGCCAACACCATCGACTTCTCCACCAGCACCGACAGCGGATCGAGCTGGTCGCCGTCCAACAGCCACTCCACCGCTGCCAGATCCACCGGCCCGGCGAACACCGCCAGCCAGCGCAGCAGCCGGGCCGCCCCCGGGCCCAGCTGCTGGTACGACCAGCGGAGGTTCGCCCGCATGCTGTAATGCCGCACGACCAGCCCGGCCTCGGAATCACCCCGGCCGGCGTCGAGGGCACCCAGAACGTCGTCGAGCCGGTCGGCGAGCTGCCCGACCGAGAGCACCCGCAGCCGGGCAGCGGCCAGTTCGATGGCGAGCGGCAGGCCATCCAACCGCCGTACGACCCGACGCAGGTCCACCCACTCCGCCGGGTCGGGCCGCCGGCCACCCCGCGCCGCCGTGGCGCGGTCGAGCAGCAGGGCAACCGCGTCGCTCTCCGCTCCGGCCACCGGTGGGTCGACCGAGAGTGGAGGAATGCGCCACACCACCTCGCCGGGAAGTCCGAACGACTCCCGGCTGGTCGCGAGCACCCGCACCCCCACCCCACCGGCGAGCAGCTGGGAGATCACCTGGGCGGACGCCGACAGCTGGGCGTCCCCGGTGTCCAGCAGCATCAGCATCCGGCGGGCAGCGGCGTACTCCACCAGGGTGTCCACCATCGAACGGCCCGGCTCCGGACGGAGACCGAGCCCGGCGGCGACCGCGTACGCCACCAGCCCCGGCTCTGCCACCGTGGCGAGGTCAACGAACCAGACACCGTCCGGATGGGACTCGACCAGGTCGGCGGCGAGCTCCACCGCCAGCCGGGTCTTGCCGGAGCCCCCCGCGCCGACCACCGTGACCAGGCGGTAGCTCTCCACCAACCGGCGCAGCTCGGCCCACTCGGCCTGCCGGCCAACGAACGAGGTGATCGGGGTGGGCAGGTTGTGCGCCACCGCGTCCGCGGTACGCGGACGCGGGAACTGCCGCTCCAGACCGTTGGCGGACAGCTGGAAGAGTCGTTCCCGGTCGTCGAAGCCACGCAGTCGGTGCAGGCCCAGGTCGAGTAGGGAGGCGCCGCCGGGCAACGGATGGGCGTGCCGTGCGGTCGCCGCCGAGCAGAGCACCTGTCCACCGTGCGCGGCGGCGGCGATCCGAGCGGCCCGGTGCACCTCCGCACTCACGTACTCGCCGTCGCGGGGCTCCGCCCACCCGGTGTGCAGCCCCATCCGCACCCGTGGGGTGGCATCCGGGGTTGGCCAGTCGTGGCTGGTCAGGGCGCGTTGGGCAGCCAGGCAGGCGGTCAGCGCGGCGGACGCGTCGGCAAAGGCCAGGAAGAACGAGTCGCCCTCGGTGAGCAACTCCGCCCCCTTGGTGGCGACGATGGTCCGGCGCAGCAGGCGCCGGTGTTCCCGCAGCACTGGCCGGTAGTCCGGCCCGAGCAGTTGGGCCAGCCGGGTGGAGCCCTCAATGTCGGTAAAGACGAAGGTCACCCACCCGGTCGGGAGGTGGATCCGTGGCGACATGCGTGGAACCTCCGCCCAGGACGTCTGGTTCATGCTGCCTGAACCCAGCCCGTCACATATCGCGAGAATGACGGCCCGGTCCTTGCTCCAACGTGCCACTCCACGCCGACGTCGGCAAGCGCGGATGAGACGTTGACGAATCGAACCGGTTTAGCAGCCGCAGCCCCCGCCGCAGCAGCCCCCACCTGCGCCGGGAGCGGTCCCGCCCGATCCGCTACGGCCGATTGTCGCGACTGTGGACAGGAGTTTGACCGTCTCGTCGTGCCCCTGCGGGCAGCGAGCCGGCTCGGCGGCCTGGGCCATGGGTCGACTGACCTCGAAGGTGCCGCCGCAGACGCGGCAACGAAACTCGTACCGGGGCATGCTTCCAGCCTACGACCGCTCCGGACGACCAACCGAACATGGGTAATACTCGACAGGTGGTGGACGGCGAGGAGAACCAGACCATCCCGCCCCTGCGTCCGGCTGCACCGGGCGGGGGAACACCGGGTGGATCCGGCGTGACCGCCGGTCGACGGCCCGGGCCGGTGCCCCGGCCGCGCCGACCGTGGCGGCAACCGCCGACGGCCCCAGAGGCAGAGCCGACGCGGGTCGACCCCACCGGAACGGCGACCGATTCCCACGCGCCCACCCATCCCGAGGCTGACCCGACCAGCACAAACGAGCCGTCCAGCCCTACCGACGCCGACCCGACCAACACAAACGAGCCGTCCAGTCCCACCGACGCCGACCCGACCAACACAAACGAGCCGCAAAGTCCCAGCGAACCGGCGGAGCCGGCGCGGGCCGCGAGCACCCGGCGCCGCCGGATCCCCTTCGCGCACGCCCTCCGGGTCACGCCCAACCGACTGGCGGTCGGCGCGGCCCGATCGATCCACCGCTGGTCGCGCCGCCCCAGCGGCCAGCTCACCCTCCCTGGCGGTTTCCTGCTGCTCCTGGTCGCGGCGACCGTGGCGGCCGGCGCTCTGCTGTTGCCCGCCGTGGTGCCCTCCGGCCCGGGCAGCGCTACCGCCACCACCGGCGCGCCGGACTCCGCGCCGGACGGACTGCCATCCGCCGGCGCCCTGCCCCCCTCCGACGCCACGTTGACCGCTCCACCCCCCAACCTCGGCCGCCCCGCCGACACGCTCACGAGTTGGGCAGCCCAGACCGGCGCGAAGGTCGACATCGCACCGGTCGCGTTACAGGCCTACGGCTACGCCGAGCTGGTCCTCGCCCAGACCACCCCCAGCTGTGGCCTGAGCTGGACCACGCTCGCCGCGATCGGGCACGTCGAGTCGGCGCACGGGCAGGCCAACAACGCCCGGCTCGGCGCGGATGGGCGGGCGGCCCCGGAGATCATCGGCCTGCCACTGGACGGGCAGGGCGGGCGGATGCTGATTCGCGACACCGACCGCGGCACGCTGGACCAGGACACCACCTACGACCGGGCGATCGGGCCGATGCAGTTCATTCCGACCACCTGGCAGGAGATCGGGGCCGACGCGGACAACGACGGCCGCAAGGACCCACACGACATCGACGACGCCGCCCTGGCCGCCGCCAACTACCTGTGCAAGGGCGGCCGGAATCTGACCTCCGCCGCCGACTGGTGGAATTCCATCCTGTCGTACAACAACGTACGGCAGTACGCTCAGGACGTCTTTGACAAGGCCAACCAGTACGGGCAGGCAAGCCGGAGCTGACATGATCATCCACGTTTCCGGGGACTCCCCTACTTCCCCCGAGCAGCGGTAGGCGGCAAGCTAGACGGGTGATGATGCGCGAATGGGACCTTAAGGCCGCGTCGTCCGCCGAGATGGTGTCCCTGCTGGACACGTTGAACGCGGTCCTCGCCGCCGATCTGCCGCAGGACCCGCCCTGGCAGGGGAGTTTCCTGCGGGAGTATCTGACCGAGATGATGCCGGGCGAGCGACGAATCGCCTGGGTGGCGGAGGCCAACCCGGTCGAGCCCGGCGGGGTGGCCATACCGGGGATGGTCAACGTGCTGCTACTCGGCAGCATCGGCGTGCTCGAGGTGCTGGTGCACCCGTCGGCACGCCGCAGCGGCCTCGGCCGCGAGCTGGTCCTGACCGCTGCCCGCCGGGTCTACCAGGAGGGATTTCAGGCGATCGGCG
Source organism: Salinispora goodfellowii (assembly GCF_059570675.1). NCBI lineage: Bacteria > Bacillati > Actinomycetota > Actinomycetes > Micromonosporales > Micromonosporaceae > Salinispora > Salinispora goodfellowii. The sequence continues at coordinate 65,101 of NZ_JCANTD010000017.1, forward strand.
TGGAGGTGGTCGGCGACACTCCAGCGGTCGCCTTCTTCGAGGCGCTCGGCTTCACCCGAGAGTTCGTCGAAACCCGCAGCGTGCTCGACCTGGCCGGAGTGGACTGGGCGGAGCTGGGCAGGACCGCCGACGGCATCAGTCCGGGGTACGAGATCCAGTTCCACCCCGGTGGGCTGCCCGACCAGCTCATCGACGCGTACGCGCGGGCCAAGGCGGAGGCGCGCGACGTCGAGGAGGGCGAGCTCCGCCCCAGCTCCTACGACCCGCAGCGGCTCCGGGACAGCCTCGACTGCCTGCACCGACGGGGGATGACCCCGTACATCGTCCTCGCGCTGCACAAGCAGACCGGGGAGGTGGCCGGCCTGACCGAGGTGGTGGTGCCGGCGCAGCATCCGACCCGGGCCGACCAGTACGACACGATCGTCGTACCGGCGCACCGCGGGCACGACATCGACCGGGCGATGAAGGCCCGCATGCTGTTGGAGCTACGCTCGGCCGAGCCGACGCTCACCGAGGTGCAGACCTGGAACGCGCAGGACAACGACGCGATGCTGAAGGTCAACGCCGAGCTGGGCTACCGCCCCGACCGGGAGTGGTACGAGTACAGCGTTGACGTTGCCGAGTTGGTGCACCGGCGCGACGCCACGCGCCAATAAACCTTCGCTCGTTCCCATCCACCCACCGTGGAGGCTCCATGCGCCCGCGTCGCGCACTCGCCGTCTTCGCCACCGTCACCGCTACCGCGAGCCTCGCGGCCGTCGGGGTCACGCCCCACACCGCCAGCGCCGCCCCAACCGACCTGTTCATCTCCGAGTACGTAGAGGGCTCGTCCAACAACAAGGCGATCGAGCTCTTCAACGGCACCGGCGCCGCGGTCGACCTCGCCACCGGCGGCTATCAACTGCTGCTCTACTTCAACGGCTCCACCACGCCGACCACCATCACCCTGACCGGCACGGTTGCGGCGGGAGACGTCTTCGTCTTCGCCCACTCATCGGCGAACGCGGCGATCCTCGCCCAGGCCGACCAGGTCACCGGTGCCGGCCTCTTCAACGGCGACGACGCGGTCGTGCTGCGCCGCGACAGCACCGTGCTCGACGCGATCGGCCAGGTGGGCGTTGATCCGGGCAGCGGGTGGGGCACCGGCCTGACCAGCACCGCCAACCACACCCTCCGCCGGCTGGGCAGCGTCGCCTCGGGTGACACCAACCCCGACGACAGCTTCGACCCGGCCACCGAGTGGGCCGGCTTCGACACCGACACGGTGGACGGGCTCGGCGCGCACCGCCTCGGCGGTGATCCGGGAGACACCCCCGCCACCATCGCCTGCGGCGATCCCCTGGTCACGCCGGCGGGCACCGCGGCGTCCCGGGAGGTCACCGCGACCGACCCGGACGATGAGATCGCCGACCTGGCGGTCACGTCAGTTTCCCCGACGCCGGCCACCGGCGCGATCAGCCGGACGGCGTTCACCCCGGCCGGAGCGGTCGGTGGCACCGCCCGGGCCACCGTCAGCGCGAGCGCCGACCTGGCCGCCGGGGCGTACTCGGTGGTCCTGACAGCGACCGACACCGACGGCACCACCGCGACCTGCACCCTGCCGGTACAGGCCACCCGGGAGCTGACGGTCGGCGAGGTGCAGGGCCCGACCACCGACGCCGAGGATGGTGACACCGACCGCTCGCCGCTCGCGCCGGCCAGCGGCAACGGATCCAGCAGCGCGCGGTACGACGTCCGCGGAGTGGTCACCCAGCGCACCCTGGCCCGCGACTTCGCTGGCCGGGACCAGCACGGGTTCTTCCTCCAGAGCCGCGCCGACGCGACCGACGGCGACCCCACCAGCTCCGACGGCATCTTCGTCTTCATGGGCTCGAACACGTCACTCATCGGCGGTTACGTGCCGACCATCGGCGACGAGGTGGTGCTCCACGCCCGGGTCTCCGAGTACTACCAGATGACGCAGCTCTCCAGCGCCTCGCTGGTCCGGCGGATCTCCACCGGGCTGGACGTGGACCGGGTGGTCGCGGTGACCGACGCGGTACCCCCGGCCGACCTGGCCGACGCGCAGCGCTTCTGGGAACGACACGAGGGGGCCCGGCTGCGGGTGCGCGCGGACAGTCAGACCGTGAGCGGGCGCAACGTCTTCGCCTCCAGCGCCGACGCCGAGACCTGGCTGGTCGACCGGGATGACCCGCTGCTGGACCGGAGCGACCCGGACACCCGCCGGGTGTTCCGTGACGCCCACCCGCTGGACAACGACCCCACCCAGCTCTTCGACGACGGCAACGGCCAGCGGATCATGCTGGGCAGCCTGGGCGTCAAGGCCGCCAGCGGCGACAACACCACACTGCTCGCACCGGCACGCACCTTCGACAGGCTGACCGCCGACGCGGTGGGCGGCCTCTACTACTCGTTCCAGAAGTACGGCGTCCAAGTCGAGTCCGCGGCGTTCGCGGCCGGAACCGACCCGGCGACGAACCACCCGCCGCAGCCGGCCCAGCGGTCGACGGAGTACGCGGTCGCCGCGTACAACGTGGAGAACCTCTACGACTTCCGCGACGACCCCTTCGACGGCTGCGACTTCGCCGGAAACGACGGCTGCACCGGCGTACGACCGCCGTTCGACTACGTGCCGGGCAGCGAGCAGGAGTACCGGGACCAACTCGCCGCGCTCGCCGACCAGATCACCAACGACCTGCACTCCCCCGACCTGATCCTGGTCCAGGAGACCGAGGACCAGGACATCTGCGTGGTGGACGGCGGCACGCTGGTCTGCGGTGACACCGACGACGCCGACGGCGCTCCGGACTCACTCCAGGAGCTGGCGCTGACCATCGCCGACAACGGTGGCCCGGCCTACGCGGCCGCCTACGACCGCAGCGGCGCCGACGACCGGGGCATCACCTCGGCCTTCCTCTACCGCACCGACCGGGTCGCACTGGCCGAGGCGACCGCCGACGATCCACTACTCGGCGCCGCCCCGACCGTCGAGTACCGCGCGCCCGGGCTGCCGTCCAACGCCGACGTGCAGAACCCCAAGGCACTCAACGCGGTCCTGCCGCCCGACGTGGACACCAGCACCGGCAAGGACGGCGACAACGTCTTCACCCGCGCGCCGCAGCTCGGCCGGTTCACCATCGAAGCCGCCCCCGGTTCGGGAGAACGGCTGACGCTCTGGGCGGCCAGCAACCACTACTCGTCCGGCCCCGACCGCCGGGTGGGGCAGCGCCGGGAGCAGGCGGCGTACGGCGCTGCGATCGTCTCCGCGGTCACGGCGGCGGACCCGGACGCCCGAGTGGTGTTCGGTGGGGACCTGAACGTCTTTCCCCGTCCCGACGATCCGATCGCGACGGCCGCGGACCCGACCCCGTCGGACCAGCTCGCTCCCCTGTACGAGGCCGGGCTGCGCAACCTCTGGGATGACCTGCTCGCCGACGCGCCGTCGTCCGCATACTCGTACGGCTTCGCCGGCCAGGCCCAGACGCTGGACCACCTCTTCGTCACCGCGGCGCTCCACGCTGATCTGGTGCAGATGCGGGCCGCGCACATCAACGCCGACTGGCCGGCGGAGTACGCGGGGGACGGCTCACGCGGCGCCAGCGACCACGATCCGCAGGTGGCCCGGTTCCGGTCCCGCGCGATACTGACCGTCGCCGACGCCTCGGTGGTCGAGGGCGATCGGGGCCGCGGCGAACTGGCCTTCACCGTCACCGTCTCGCGTCCCCGCTCCGAGCCGGCCCTGGTCTGCGCCCTGACCCTGGGTCGAAGCGCACGGCCGGGCGTTGACTACCGGTCGTACGCCGGTTGCCAGACGCTGCCGGCGGGCCACACAACGCTGACCTTCCCGGTGTCGGTGTACGGCGACCGGAAACGAGAGACCGACGAGAGGTTGACTCTGCTGGTGGTGGGGAGCCCGGGGCTCCAGGTCGCCGATCCGTTCGGCACCGGGACCATCGTCAACGACGACTGACCGCCCACTGACGTCGCCACCGGCGACCTCGGCCGCCACCGACGTCGCCGCCGGCGACCGGCCGACTCAAGAAGTCGCCACCGGCGACCTTGGAAGCGTCACGGCCCGCCGGCCCGGTACTCGACCGGGCCGGCGGGCCGTTGCGGTGCGGCGAACCCGGCTGCCGGCGGCGGGCCGGCCGGGCGCGGTGGCGTCAGTAGCGCTGGCGCAGCAGCTGCGCGGCCTCGACCGCCCAGTAGGTGAGGATGAGCTGCGCCCCGGCCCGCCGGATCGAGGTGAGCGTCTCCAGCATCATCTGCTCGCGGTCGATCCAGCCGTTCGCGGCAGCCGCCTCGACCATCGCGTACTCGCCGGAGACCTGGTAGGCGGCGACCGGCACGTCAACGGCAGCGCGGACCGCGGCGACCACGTCGAGGTACGGCAGCGCCGGCTTGACCATCACCATGTCGGCACCCTCGGCCACGTCCAGTGCCACCTCGCGCAGGGACTCCCGCAGGTTCGCCGGATCCTGCTGGTAGGTCCGACGGTCGCCGTCCAGCGTCGACTCCACCGCGTCCCGGAACGGGCCGAAGAACGCGGACGCGTACTTCGCCGCATAGGCGAGGATGGTCACGTCCTGGTGGCCGGCGGCGTCCAACGCCCGCCGGACCGCGCCGACCTGACCGTCCATCATTCCGGACGGCCCGACCACGTGCACCCCGGCCTGCGCCTGCGCCACCGCCATCTCGGCGTACGCGGCGAGGGTGGCGTCGTTCGCCACCGACCCGTCGGACGCCAGCACACCGCAGTGCCCGTGCGAGGTGAACTCGTCCAGGCAGAGGTCGCTCATCACCACGGTGGCGTCGCCCACCTCGGAGACGACGTCCCGGATGGCGGCGTTCAGGATGCCGTTCGGCCTGGCCCCACCGGAGCCGAGCTCGTCCCGGTCAGCCGGTACCCCGAAGAGCATGATCCCGCCAACCCCGGCCTGGACCGCCGCGACCGCTGCCTTGCGCAGCGACTCCCGGGAGTGCTGGAGCACCCCCGGCAGGGACGGCACCGACCGGGGCTCGGTCAACCCCTCCTTGACGAACAGCGGCACGACCAGTTCGACCGGGTCGACCCGGGTCTCGGCGACCAGCCGCCGCAGGGCCGGGCTGCGACGCAGCCGCCGGGGTCGATGCTCGGGATACGGCACGGGTCCTCCAGGGTCAGCGGAACCGGAGGGCGGTCGGCCCCTGCACCTTCGATCCGCGCCGCTGCTTCGCCGGCATCGCGGCGAGCTTCTCGCGCAGCTCGACGGCGTAGCCGGCCAGCGCCTCCACCAGGTCGGGGACCGAGGCGTGCGGTGGCTGCACATCAACCCGAAGGCCGAACTCGGTAGCCGTCTCCGCCGTCTTGGGCCCAATAACCGCAACAACGGTACGCGCGTGGGGCTTCCCGGCGATACCAACCAGATTCCGGACCGTGGACGAGGAGGTGAAGAGCACCGCGTCGAACCCACCCGACTTGATCGCGTCGCGGATCTCGGCCGGCGGCGGCGCCGCCCGAACCGTCCGGTAGGCGGTCACGTCGTCAACCTCCCAGCCGCGCTCGGTGAGCCCGGCGGCGAGCGTCTCGGTGGCGATGTCGGCGCGCGGCAACAGCACCCGACCGACCGGGTCGAGCACCTCGTCGTGCGGCGAGAACTCGGCCAGCAGCCCCTCCGAGGACTGCTCCCCGGCGGGGATCAGCTCCGGCCGGATCCCGAAGGCGCGCACCGCGTCGGCGGTCGCGTCGCCGATGCAGGCGATCTTCACGCCGCCGAAGTGCCGGGCGTCGAGGCCATGCTCGGCGAACTTCTCCCAGACCGCGCGGACCGCGTTCACCGATGTGAAGATCACCCAGGCGTACCGGCCGTCGACCAGCCCCTTGACCGCCCGCTCCATCTGCGCGGGGGTACGCGGCGGCTCAACCGCGATGGTCGGCACCTCGCAGGGGATCGCGCCGTACGCGCGCAGTCGGGCGCTCATCACCCCCGCCTGCTCCTTGGTCCGCGGGACGAGCACCTTCCAGCCGTACAGCGGGCGGTTCTCCCACCAGCTGAGCTTGTCCCGCTGGTCGACACCCTCGCCGAGGGTGAGCACCACCCGGCCGGTGAACCCGAGCGCCGCCGCGACGAAGGAGTCCACCGTTGACGTGGTCGTGTACTGGGTCTCGCCGGTGCCGTCCCCGGTCACGCCGACCACGGTCGCATCATTGACTCCGACGGCGAGCAACCCGTCCCGGATCGCGGCGAGATCCCCGGCGTCCACCGCGAGGGCCAACGGTCCCCGGGCGACGGCGGCGGCCAGCGCCTCGAAGTCGAGCGTGGTGACGTCCTCGACGTCGGCCGCCGTCCGGACTCCGGGCAGCGGCACACCCGCGTAGGTCGCCACTCCCTCGGCCTGGCCGACGCCCGGGACCACCTCGAACTGGCCGGCGGTCCGGGCGACCGCCTGCACCTCCCGGACCACCGCCGCGTGGCCGAACGGGTCACCGGCGACCAGGTGCACCGCGTTCAGCCCGGAGCGGGCCGCCGAGATCAGGGCCTTCGCCACGTCGCCCGATCCGCCCTCGGCCAGGGTCAGCTGAGCCTCCTGCTTCGCCTGGGCACGGACGACGTCGAGCAACGCCTCGGGGACTCCCCGGTCGTATACCACCTGGTCGGCGTTGACCAGGGCGTCGTATCCCCGGCGGGTCAGCAGGCCCGGATCGCCGGGACCGGCCCCGACGAACGCGATGCGGCCTACGGGCTTACGGGTGCGGGTCATACTGTGCTCCCAAATTGCTGGGTCCCCGGGCCAAGGTTCCGTTGCTGGCCGAGGATCGAGTCGGCGCCGAGGTCGAGCAGATCAGTGGCGAGGGCCTTACCGATCTCCACCGCGTCGGCGGGCGTTCCGGTGCGGGACAGCCGGAGGTCACGAGTGCCGTCCGGACTGATCACCGCCCCGCGCAGGTAGATCTCTTCACCGACGTCGCCTTCGGCGAGTTCGGCGTAGGCGGCGACCGGGGCACTGCACCCGGCCTCCAGGGTGGCGAGCAGCGCCCGCTCCGCGACGACCGTGGCGCGGGACGGTGCATGGTCGAGTACCGCAAGCAGCTCGACCAGAGCCGAATCGTCGGACCGACACTCCACCGCCAGCGCTCCCTGGGCGGGAGCGGGCAGCATCAGCATCGGGTCGAGCGTCTCGGTGATCGTGTCGGTGCGATCCAGGCGGGCCAGCCCGGCCCGCGCCAGGACCACCGCGTCCAGGTCGGCCTCCGGGCCGAGCACCCGCGCCAGCCGGGTACCGACGTTACCCCGGATCGGCTGGACCTCGAGCGCAAGCCCGAGCGCGTGCAGCTGGGCGATGCGACGCAGCGCACCGGTGCCGACCCGCGCGCCGGGCGGCAGCTCGGCGAGGGTCCGACCGCCGGTGGCCACCAGCGCGTCCCGGGGGTCCTGCCGGGGTGGGACGGCGGCGACGTACAGGCCGGGGGCCGCCGCGGTCGGCAGGTCCTTGTACGAGTGCACCGCGAGGTCGATGGTGCCCGCGGCGAGGGCGTCCCGCAGCGCGGAGACGAACACGCCGACACCGAGCTGGTGCACCGGGGCCGCGGAGCGGTCGCCGGTGGTCACCACCTCGACCAGCTCCACCGGGGTGCCGGTGGCCGCGGTGAGGGCCGCCGCGACCTGCCCGGACTGGGCCATCGCCAGGGCGCTGCCCCGAGTGCCGAGGCGTAGGGGGACCTTCATCACTCACCTCCGGTGGGGAGCGGATCGGCGTCGCCGCCGAGTTGGGGGTCAACGTCGGGCGCCATCACGTCGGGGACGGTGCCGACCGGGGAGGTCTGCGGCACCTCCAGGTCGAAGAGCTCACGCAGCAGCGCCGCGTACTGGTCGCCGCCGGGCTCGGCAGCGAGCTGGCGGACCCGTACGGTCGGCTGGTGCAGCAGCCGCTGGACGACCCGGTGCACCGTCCGGGTAACCTCGGCCCGCTGGTTGTCGGTCAGGTCCGGACAACGCTGGGCGAGCCGGCCCAACTCGGCCGTGACCACGTCGTCAGCACGGCCCCGCAGGGCGGCCACGGTCGGCGCGACGTCAGCTCCCCGTAGCCAGGTGAGGAAGGCGTTGACCTCGGCGGCGACGATCTGCTCCACCGCGGCGACGTCGGCGGCGACGGGGCCGTCGGCGACCAGTGCCGCCATCCGGTCGATGTCGATCACCTGGACGCCGGGCAGGTCGGCCACCCCGGGCTCGACGTCCCGCGGGACAGCCAGGTCCAGCAGGACCAGCGGCCCCCGGGATGGGTCCCGACCAGCGAGTGCCGCAGTCACCACCGCGCGGGTGAGGACCGCCTCGGGGGCGGCCGTGGCAGCCACTACGATATCCACTGTGGAAATCGTCTCGGTGAGGTCGGCGATCGGTACGGCGGTCGCGCCGTACGAGCCGGCCAGCCGTGCGGCTCGGTCGGCGCCCCGGTTGGCCACGGCGACCGGCCCGGCGCCCAACCGAGTGAGGGTGGCCACGCCCAGCGAGCCCATCGCTCCCGCCCCCACGACCAGCGCGGGACGGCCGGCCAGGTCACTGTCGAGCAGCTCGGTGGCGAGGCCGAGCGCGGCCGTGACGACGCTCTGCCCGGCCCGGTCGATGCCGGTCTCGGAGCGGGCCCGCTTCCCCACCCGGAGCGCCTGCTGCATCAGCTCGTGCAGCAGACGGTCAACGGTGTCGGCCTCAGCTGCCCGGTGGTATGCGTCGCGGAGCTGGCCGAGGATCTGGGCCTCACCCACAACCATGGAATCCAGCCCGGTGACGACCCGGAAGACGTGGTTGACCGCCGCGACGTCGAAGTGCACGTACAGGTGGTCGGCGAGGGCCGCCGGCTGGCAGCCGGTCGACTCGGCTAGGACAGCGCAGATGTCACCCAGACCGCCGTGGAAACCGGAGACGACGGCGTACACCTCCACCCGGTTACAGGTGGAGACGAGCACCGCCGCACTCACGTACGGCTGCGCTACCAGGCGGGTCAGGACACGGGGAAGGTCGGCGGGGGCGACCGCGAGTCGCTCCAGGGCGGCGACCGGGGCGGTGCGGTAAGACGCGCCGACGACGAGCAGTTTCACGTGCCGATCGCCTCCTGGGGGTTGGTGGCGGCGAGGCTACCCGGCAATGGGGGGAGGGCGGCCTCACCGGCGGCGGGGAGTGCGGTCCGAGACGCCTTGCGGTGCTCGTGGAAGGACAGGATCTGCAGCTCGATGGCGAGGTCGACCTTACGGACGTCAACCCCGTCCGGCACGGTTAGCACGCAGGGCGCGAAGTTCAGGATGCTGGTCACTCCGCCGGCGACCAGGCGGTCGGCGACCCGCTGCGCGGCGGCGGCCGGGGTGGCGATCACGCCGATCGCGATCGACTCCTCGGTGGCGACCCGGGACAGCTCGTCCACATGCCGGACGACCAGACCGTTGATCTCCTCACCGACCCGTACGGGGTCGGCGTCGAAGAGCGCGGCGATGCGGAAGCCGCGGGTGGCGAACCCGTCGTAGCCAGCGAGGGCATGACCGAGATTACCCACCCCGACCAGGGCGACCGACCGGCGCTGAGTGAGCCCCAGGACGTACTCGATCTGATCGATCAGCAGGGCCACGTCGTAGCCGACACCCCGGGTGCCGTAGGAACCGAGGTGCGACAGATCCTTGCGGAGTTTGGCGGAGTTGACTCCCGCGGCCGTGGCCAACCACTCGCTGGAAACCGTCTCGTGACCGTTTTCGGCCAGGTTGTGCAGGGCGCGGAGGTATTCGGGAAGCCGGGCGACGGTCGCCTCCGGCAGGTCCGGCAACGCCGGCACGGCGACCGGGCGTTCGGGCGCGCCGGGCGGACGGTGCTGACTCATGAGACTCCGTGCAGTGGGATCCTGGGCCAACTCCGCCGGGCCGGGTCGGGACTCCCGCTGGCCACCGAGGAGACCGGCTGTGCTAGCGGGGCGGGTCGGAACTACAGAGTAAGCGCTTGTGAAGACACGCACAAATCGCGATCTTGGTCGCCCACGACGCGACTTCACCCGTCCCCCCGTTCCACAAGATCAATGTCTCGACTCCGCCCACGCCGTCCGGCGATTATTGCTCAATTACGACTTCCCTGACCAATCACACGGGGGCGCGTCGCCCACTTCCCCCGGCGTGGTAGCACCCACGCCTTGCCCCGGAGTGGTAGCGCCAGCACCTCCAGACTTTCGGCGGCGGGCAGGATGGGCGGCTTCGGTCTGACTGCCTAGCCTCGGGGCATGACCGCTGCACGCGGGGCCGCCACCCCCGCTTCCGGCCCGCTGCGCAACCTGCTCCGCCAGCTCCTGCGCGACTCCAGCTACGTCCTCTCCGGCCTGCCCCTCGCCGTGGTCGGCATCGTGGTGGCCACCACCGGGTTCTCCCTCAGCCTCGGCCTGCTGGTGACCACGCTGGGCCTGCCGATCCTGACCGGAACGCTCTACGCCGTACGGGTCCTGGCCGATCTCGAACGACTCTGGCTGCCCACGGTGCTAAGGATGCCCCGGATCCGCCCGGTCTACCGGAGCCCCGATCCGAATGCCGGCTTCTGGGGCCGAGCCCTGGCGCCGGTACGCGATCCGCAGTCCTGGCTCGATCTGCTCCACGCGTTCAGCAAGCTACTGGTGGCGGCTCCGGCCTTCGTCATCCTGGTCATCTGGTGGGCCTTGGCGCTCGCCGGCGTGTCCTACGCGGTATATGACCGTTACCTCCCGCATGGTCCGGACAGTTCGTCCCTCAGCGAGTTCCTCGGGATGGGCGACGGCGCCGACGCCCGGATCTTCCTGAACACCGCCATCGGTCTTTTCGCCCTGCTCACCCTGCCGCTGGTAGCCCGGGCCTGCGCGTGGACCGAGGGTGGCCTGGCCCGCGCCCTGCTCACCGGCGTGGCCGAGTTACGCAACCGGATCACCACCCTCGAGGAACAAAAACGCGCATTCGCCTCCGCTGAGGCGCACGCGCTGCGCAAGCTGGAGCGCGACATCCACGACGGGCCACAGCAACGACTGGTCCGACTCGCGATGGATCTCAGCCGGGCCCGCGAGCAGCTCACCAGCAATCCGGTAGCGGCCGGGAACACGCTCGACGAGGCGGTCGGCCAAACCCGGGAGACCCTCACCGAGCTGCGTGCGCTGTCCCGGGGCATCGCACCGCCCATCCTGGTTGACCGCGGGCTACCCAGCGCCCTCGCGGCGCTGGCCGGACGCGGGCTGATCCCGATCGAGCTACAGGTGGACGCCGGGCTCGGCGAACCCGGCGGCCGGCTCGACCCGGCCCTGGAGAGCACCGCGTACTTCGTGGTCGCCGAGGCGCTCACCAACGTCGCCAAACACAGCCGGGCCACCGGGTGCCGGGTGTTCGTGGAACGGGCCGGACGGCGCCTGCGGGTCGGCATCGACGACGACGGCCAGGGCGGCGCGCACCTGGCCAAGGGGCACGGGCTGGTCGGCATCGCGGATCGGGTCCGGGCCGCTGGCGGGCAACTCCACGTGACCAGCCCCGCCGGCGGCCCCACCGAGATCCACGCCGAACTCCCCGCGACGACCGGAAAGTGGTAGGAACACAGCCATGCGGATCGTGATCGCTGATGACGCCGTCCTGCTCCGAGAAGGGCTGATCCGGCTCCTCACCGAACGCGGCCATCAGGTGGTGGCCGCCGTCGGTGACGGCGACGCCCTGGTGCAGGCGGTGGTCGCCCACCGCCCCGACGTGTCGATCGTTGACGTACGAATGCCGCCGTCCCACACCGACGAAGGGCTCCGAGCCGCCGTGCAGGCACGTGCGCTGGTGCCAGCGACGCCGATCCTGGTGCTCTCCCAGTACGTCGAGGTCTCCTACTCCGACGACCTGCTGGCCACCGGGGCCGGGGTCGGCTACCTACTCAAGGACCGGGTGGCCGCGATCGGCGAGTTCCTCGACGCGCTGGACCGGGTCACCGCCGGGGGCACCGTCCTCGACCCCGAGGTGGTCACCCAGCTCTTCGCCCGCCGCCGCCGCGACGATCCACTGCGGGACCTCACCCCGCGCGAACGCGAGGTACTGGGTTTGATGGCCGAGGGCCACTCCAACACCGCGATCGCCCGCACGCTGGTGGTCACCGACGGCGCGGTCGAGAAGCACGTCCGCAACATCTTCACCAAGCTCGACCTCCCACCGGACGTCGAGCAGCACCGCCGGGTCCGCGCTGTCCTGGCCTACCTCCGCGGCTGAGGCGAGCGCATGATCAATACGGGTGGGCCAGCGCGACCGCCTCGGTGAGGGTCTCCGCGACCGGATGGCCGGAGGCCCGCAGCCGGGCGGGGTCGGTGAGACCCCCGGCGTAGAGGACCGCGCGGCCACCGACCGATCGGGCCGCTTCCGCGTCGTCGAGCGAGTCGCCGATCAGCACCACGTCCCGGCCGTCCCGCCCCAGCTCGGCCAGGTGCCGGGTCAGTGACTCGGCCTTCCGGTCCCCACCCACCTCGGTCCGGAGCCCGTCCACCCGCAGGAAGTGCCTGGTCAGTCCGTAGGTCTGCACGGTCGGCACCAGATCCTCGTGGAACCACATGGACAACAACGACTGGCTTCCGGGCCAGGACGAAATCGCATCCACCGCGTCATGCGCCAGCCCGCAGGTGGTCAACCCGTCCAGGTACGCCTCGTGGAAGATCTTGTCCAGCTGGCCGAACGCCGCCTCGTCCACGGCCTGCCCGAGCACCTCGGCGTAGTAGTCGGCGATCGGTCGACGAAACCGCACCCGATGCTCGTCGGCGGTCACCGCCGGCCCACCGACGCTGGCGAAGGCGACATTGGTGGATGCCACGATCAGATCCAGATCGTTGAGCAGGGTTCCGTTCCAGTCCCAGACCAGGTGCGGGTGCGCAGAACTCATCGCCGCACCCTACCTGGCGGCCTCAGAGCTGCGGAGTGGTCAGATCGCGGAGCAACCGCTCCTCCTCGACCCGCCAGTAACCGTGCTCCTTGCCGTCGAGCAGCACCACCGGCAGCCGGTCCCCGTACTCGCGCTCCAGCTCCGCATCGTCGGTGACATCCTTCTCCACCCACCGGTCGTTGGTGACCGACACCACCCGTTCCAGCGCCGCCTTCGCGTCTTCGCAGAGGTGGCAACCAGGCCGGGTGAGCAGGGTGAGGCGGGGTTCACGCATCGGTCTCCTCCGTGGGGACGGCCCCGGCCCGACGACCGGAGCAGGGTCTAGCGGCGCGTACGCGTGGACAGTTTCGCCGTTGGCGGGATGCGGCACACCCAGTACCGCCCTGCGCCACACCTCGGTGATCCGGCAGGCACCAGCTTCCCCGCACGCGCGGAAGCGTTCGCACCGGCGCCGGCCACCTCCTGCCCAACCGTCGAGTCTGGCACAGCGGGCAACGACCGCCCGCACCGGCGCCGAAAGAGCGCGCACGGCGCGTCCATCGGCGGCGCGCCGGGCGGTGCGACCTCTCTCGGCCCGTCCTACCCATGGGACTGAACCGTCACCTGCCGTGAGCGCAAAGGCACTCTCCACCTGCCACCGCAGGCGACCGCTGCCGCCGTCTCGTCCCCTCCGGCCGGCCGGCACCCACCATGCCGCGACCATCCACACCCCGACCCACCTGGGCGTCTCCCCCAAACACTGAGGAATCCGAAAGTCAACCGCACACGACGGACAACTGGTCCGGCAGCAGTGCGACACGACCGGAAATACTTTGGCCCTGTGTAACGGACTTGCCACGCGCGGGTGACGTTGACCCCTATCATCACTCGGGTCGACTCACCCCGTTTTCCGTGAGTCGACAACCCCTCAGCCCGAGGAGGCCCCCGTGCCCGACAGCGCATTGGACCAGCACCTCAAGGGGAGCTGCCGCGCGCCGGCAAACCCCCTAGCCACACCATGCGTGCCCGACCGACCCCAACTCGCCGGGGACCGGGGCCGCGGGACGGAGGTGCCCCGATGACGACCTTCGGCTACGCGCAGCGGCCAATCGGCCTGGGTGACCCGCCCGCTCGATCCGCGACGAATGAACGGCTGGCACCCCGCGGGCCCCGGGATGACGGCCGGCTCGCCGCCTGGAGCGACAACGGGGTACGCAGCCGTCCGCACCCCAACGAAACCCCCGCCCGGAGCGGGACACCGGGCGCGAACGCCAAACCGATCGAGGCCCGGGTCGCCTCGCCAGCCCGGCCGGCCATGCCCGTACAGGGCCGCCGGAGTACCGACCCACCCGCCAGCACCGACTCCGCCGGCACCGACACGGCGGTACTGCCCGCACTGCCCGCCAGCACACCCGCCACCGGCTTTCCGAGCCGTCCGGACCCGTCCGACCCGGCGATCGAGATCTGGACGCTGGTCGAGCGCGCACAGGCCGGGGAGGCCGAGGCCTTCGGCCTGATCTACGACCGGTACGTGGACACCGTCTTCCGGTTCGTCTACTTCCGGGTCGGCAACCGCCAGCTGGCAGAGGACCTCACCTCCGACACCTTCCTCCGGGCGCTGAAGCGAATCGGCAGCTTCACCTGGCAGGGCCGAGACCTCGGGGCGTGGCTGGTGACGATCGCCCGCAACCTGGTGGCGGACCACTTCAAGTCCGGCCGCTACCGGCTCGAGGTGACCACCGGCGACGTCCTCGACGCCGAACGCGAAGACCGGGGGCCGGAAGGCAGCCCGGAGGCGGCCGTGGTCGAACACATCACCAACGTCACCCTGCTCGGCGCGGTCAAGCAGCTCAACCCGGAACAGCAGGAGTGCATCGTGCTCCGCTTCCTCCAAGGTTTCTCGGTGGCGGAGACGGCGCGGGCCATGGGCAAGAACGAGGGCGCCATCAAGGCCCTGCAGTACCGGGCGGTTCGGGCCCTCGCCCGGCTGCTCCCGGACGGCTTCCGGGCATAGCCACGCTGGCAGCGGCGGCGAAGCCGGGGAGATCAAACTCCGATGAAATCGGTCACTTTCCGTGCTTTCTCCGCCGCTGGCCCCGTAACCCCGACCCGGCGCGGCGCGTTCATCCGGGTGCGACCGATGCAGTCCCGGCGTCCCCCGGGTTTCTCGAGTCCGGCTCCACTGCCGGCCCCGAGCCTCCCGCGACGCCCACCGTCCTCGGTCGTCGGTGACGATCGCGGCCGACCGGCCGCGCCCAGCGAGGGAGGTGCCAGCGGTGAACAGCGACCTCTTTTTCTCCCGTCGGCGCGCCGAGCGCTTCGCGCAACTACTCGACGAAGCAAACGGCGGTCGACGACACCACGTCCGATCCCGAATCGACGAAGAGCTCACGGACCTCGTCGCGGTCGGACAGCAACTCGGTGCCGCCGCCCCGACGGTCGAGGTCAGTGCCGAGTTCCGGACCGGCCTACGGGCGATGCTGCTGGCCACCGCCGAACGCGAGGGCCTCGGCCGACCCGCCCCGGCGGCCACCACCGACCAGACGGAAAACCGCCCGACGCCACACCGCTCCTTCCCCCTCCCCGCCGTCACCGCGCGGCGAGCCCGGGCCCGCGGCGCGATCCTGATCGGCGTCGCGACCGGCGCCATCGCCGTCTCCGGCATCTCCGCGGCCAGTGAGAACGCGGTGCCGGGCGACGCGCTGTACGGGATGAAGCGGTCGACCGAGCGTGCTCAGCTCGCGTTGACCGGCTCGGACCACAGTCGCGGGCAGCTCTTCCTGGACTTCGCGCGGACCCGCCTGAGCGAGGCGGCCCAACTGCGCGACGACCGGGCCGGCTACAGCGGGGTCCTGGACGATATGGACGCCGACACCCGCCAGGGCGTACGCCTGCTCACCACCGCCGCAGTGCAGGCTTCCGACCGGACCGCGCTGGACGTGGTTGACGCCTTCGTCGCCGCGCAGCGGACGGCGGTCCGCGAGCTCGTGGGCGACCGGCCCCGCGCCGACCGCGACCGCACCGGGCACTCACTCGCGCTCCTCGATGACGCCCTTGGGCGCTCGGACGCGCTGCGCGCCGCCATCGACTGTGGCCTGCCCGCGCCGAGCGGCAGCGACGACCTCGGCCCCACTCCGGCGAACTGCCCCGACCAGGGCTGATACCGACGGCGGGCCGGCACCGCTTCGCATCGGAGCCAACGACCACCGCCGGCCCGCCGCACACCTGGGTCGATTGCCTGCTTGCGGTCCCGCCCCGGTGCGCCACCCGGCTACCCTCGCCAGGTGGCGCACGGTGCGCCGGTCGTACGGAGGGGGCGCGCGTGGCCAGTCGGAAGGTGCCGGTAAGCACCGACACCCGCGGTCCCAGCTCCGGGGGAGGTTCGGCCGACGCTGCACCGACCCCGCCGCCGGATCGGGCCGCGGCTGCCTTCTTCGACGTGGACAACACCCTGATGCAGGGAGCCTCGATCTACTGGTTCGCCCGCGGACTCGCCGCGCGCAACTACGTCACCACCAGCGACCTACTCCGATTCGCCTGGCAACAGCTGCGGTTCCGGGTACTCGCCACCGAGCATGTCGGCGACATGTCCCAGGTCAAGGAGGCCGCGCTCGCGTTCGTCGAGGGCTGGCGGGTGGAGGAGGTGGAGCGCCTCGCCGAGGAGATCTTCGACGAGCTGATGGCGCCCCGGATCTGGGCCGGCGCTCGCCAGCTCGCCCAGAGTCACCTCGACGCCGGGCAACGGGTCTGGTTGGTCAGCGCCGCCCCGGTGGAGATCGGCCGGGTGATCGCCGCCCGGCTGGGGCTCACCGGTGCCATCGGAACGGTCGCCGAGGTGGTGGACGGCGCGTACACGGGGCGGCTGGTCGGCGACCTGATGCACGGGCCCGCGAAGGCGGAGGCGGTGACCCGGCTCGCCGCGGCGGAAGGGCTGGACCTGTCCCGCTGCACCGCCTACAGCGACTCCGCCAATGATCTACCGATGCTCGCCGCGGCCGGCCGCGGGGTCGCCGTCAACCCGGATTCCGCGCTGCTCCGCGAGGCCCGCCGGCGCGGCTGGGAGGTACGGGACTTCCGTACCGGACGTCGGGCGGTCAAGATCGCCGTCCCCTCGACCGCCGCCGTCGGGCTGGTCGCCGGAGCGGTCACCGCGGGGCTGGCGCGGCACCGCCGCCGCTCATCCGTCCGGCCATGATCCCCCACCACCGCGCTCCCGTCGCCGTCACCGGGCGGTTGATCCGGCCGGAACCGGGGTTGGCGTCGGCTCGTCGGCGTGGGCGAGGTGACCGAACTGGCGCCACAGCCCCCCGACGAGCAGCGCCGAGCCAGCGAAGGCGAACCAGAACGGACCGGTCATCCCGAGCAGGGTGACCAGCGGGCCGCCAAGCGCCGCGCCGACCACCAGCCCGCCGAACCCGCTCATGGTGTAGATGCTGTTGACCCGACCCTGAAAGTAGATCGGAACCGCCCGCTGCAGAATGGTCAGGGCGGTGGTGCCCCAGGCAAAGGCGTGCGCCCCGAAGCCGAAGAGGATCGCCGAGGCGACCCAGGGCGAGGTGGTGACGGCGAGACCGAGGTGGGTGAGGGTTTCGATGATCAGCCCGGCCCGCATGATGTCCCCGAGGCTCACCCGGCGGGTGAGCCAGCCGTACCCGACGGTGGCGAGTAGCCCGCCGGCCGCCATCGCCGTACTGATCAGGCCGAAACCGACGGCACCGAGGCCGAGCCGCGCCTCGGCGTAGAGCACCAGGATGGACCAGGCCGCGCCGTAGGTGATGTTGAAGACCAGGGCGGTCAGGCAGAGCGTACGAACGGCCGGATGACGAACGGTCCAGCGGAACCCGGCCACGATGTCCTGCCGCAGATCACGGTGTTGACCCGCCGACTCCCGCTCCCGCGGTGGCAGCGACACCCGGGACACCAACAGCAGCCCGGCCGCGAGGAGAACCGTGTTGGTGGCGAAGGGCCAGGACCGACCGGCCGCGAAGAGCACGGCCCCGAGCGCCGGGCCGGCCAGTTTGTTCAGCGTGATGACCCCGGCCAGGACGCGGGCGTTGGCGACCGCCAGGTCCTCCCGACGCACCAGCATCGGCGTCAGCGTCCCCGTCGTGTTGTCCACGAACACCTCGGCGGCGGCGAGCAGTGCCAGCGTCAGCAGCACCACCGGCACCGACACCCGGTCGGTCACCAACGCCCCGACCAACACGCCGAGGGCGCCCACTCGGACCGCGTTAGCCACCAGCACGATGCGCCGCCGGTCGAGACGGTCGGAGAGCACTCCGGCCCAGAGGCCGAACACCAGCTGCGGTGCCCAGCGCAGCAGGGCCGCCAGCGCGACCAGGAGCGGGTTGGTGGTCAACGACGCCACCAGCAGCGGCCCGGCCGCCACCGCGATCCCGTCGCTCAGGTTCGTCGCCCACGACGAGGCCAGCAACCAACGGAACCCGCTACCCAACCGAGCTGGCGCGACCGCCTCGACGACTCTCCGCACACCGAGCACCGTACGAGGGCACCGGTCGATCGCAACCGAATTCCGCCCGCCCGCCGGCTCGCCGCCGGTGGCGCCCCGTCAGGGGCCGAACGGGTCCGGCCGCTGCTCCAGCAGCCGGTGCAGGGTCTGCTGAATCGTCTCCCGCACCTGGTCGGCGAGGTTGAACACGACCAGCGGGTCCTCGGCCGAGTCGGTCAGGTGCTCGGTGGCGATCGGCGGGCAGAACTCGATCAGCCATTTGCTCGGCAGCGGCACCATACCCAGCGGGCCGAGCCAGGGGAAGGTCGGCGTGACCGGGAAGTACGGCAGCTTCAGCAGCCGGGCGAGGGGCTTCACGTCGGCGAGCATCGGGTAGGTCTCCTCGCCCCCGACTATCGCCACCGGCACGATCGGGGTTCCCGTCCGCAACGCCGCGGAGACGAAGCCGCCCCGACCGAACCGTTGCAGCTTGTAGCGCTCCGCGTACAGCTTGCCGACGCCCTTGAAGCCCTCGGGGAAGACGCCGACCAACCCACCGGAGTCGAGCAGCCGCTCGGCGTCCGGGTTACAGGCGACCGTGCCGCCGCCCTTGCGGGCGACCGCCGACACCACCGGCATCCGGAAGACGAGGTCCGCGCCGAGCAGGCGAAGAAACCGGTGCCGGGGGTGCTGGTCGTGGAGCACCGCCGAGAGAATCAGCGCGTCCAGGGCCACGGTGCCGGAGTGGTTGCCCACCACGAGGCCGGCTCCCGCGTCGGGCACATGCTCCAGCCCGGTGACCTCGGTGCGGAACCAGTCGCGGTAGAGCAGCCGCAGCAGCGGGTGAAAGACGGATTCGGTCAGCTGCGGGTCGAACCCGAACTCGTCCACCTCATAGTCACCGGCGAGGCGTCCGC
This sequence comes from Salinispora goodfellowii, assembly GCF_059570675.1. Lineage (NCBI taxonomy): Bacteria > Bacillati > Actinomycetota > Actinomycetes > Micromonosporales > Micromonosporaceae > Salinispora > Salinispora goodfellowii. Next base: position 84,306 of record NZ_JCANTD010000017.1, read on the forward strand.
GCAGAAAGGCCAGCCCGCTCGCCACCTTCCGGTCCCAGTGGTCGCCGGGCTGCTCGGAGACCAGCCCGCCGCTCACGACCGCTCCCCGGCGGCGGCGGAGCGGACCTGCCGGACCCCGTCGAGCACCAGCTGCTCAGCGGCGGCGAGGCGTTCCCGGGTCACCACGATCCCGTTGCGGTGGGCGCGGATGAAGTCGTCGAAGGCGGCGGCGGTCGAGCGTGGGGTGAAGCCGTACTCCCGCTGGAGCCGGCTGGTGTCCACGACCCGACCGTGCACGAAGAGGTCGACCTGGTCCAACCCGTAGCGACCGAAGCCGAGCGTACGGGCCAGCGCGGCCGCCCCGGAGAGGCCCGGCTCCAGCACCGGCACCGCGACCCGGCCGGCCCGTCGAATGGCCTGGGAGAGCGCCAGCACCCCGGAGCCGGCGACGTTGTAGGTGCCGGGATGGTCCCGCACGACCGAGCGGTGCAGCACCTCCAGCGCGTCCTCGAAGTGCAGGAACTGCAGCCGCGGGTCGCGGCCGAACACGGTGGGCACCAGCGGTTGGGCGAAGTAGCGGGTGAGCGTGGTGTCGGCGGTCGAGCCGATGAACGGCGCGAACCGCAGCACGGTGGCGGTGACGTCGGGGCGGCGGCGGCGAAAACCTCGCACGTACCCCTCGATGTCCAGGATGTCCCGGCCGAAGCCACCGCGCGGTACCTCCCGCGGCTCGGTCTCCTCGGTGAAGACCGCCGGGTCACGGAAGGACGCGCCGTAGGCGGCGGTCGAGGAGCGGACGACGAGCTTGCGCAGCCGGGGCGCGTGCTGCGCGGCGGCGAGCAGCTGCATCGTACCGATGATGTTCTGCTCCTTCATGGCCGCGCGGCCCCCGTGCTGTGGATCGGGAGCACTGACCAGGGCCAGGTGCACGACGGCGTCAACGTCGAGGTCGGCGAGGAGGCCACCGATCGAACCAGCGTCCACCCGGACCCGCTCGACCCCGTTGAGCAGGTCGGTGAGCTCCCCACCCGCCGTGGGTGGATCGACTCCGATAACCCGCCCGACCCGCGGGTCGGCGGCGAGCCGCGCGGCGACGTGGGCGCCGAGGTAGCGGCTCACCCCGGTCACGACAACGACCCCCGGGGCACCGGAGGGGCCACCGGGGGTCATGCCGCACACCGTCCCCGGCAGGCGGGATCGAGCCGGAACATCCGCGGCTTGAACACCTAAGCCTCCGAGGGTCGACAGCTGGCACGCGATGACGGTGCCGGGACCAGCCCGGCACCGTCATCACTTGCCGAGACGGCGACGCTGGACGCGGGTCTTGCGCAGCAGCTTGCGGTGCTTCTTCTTAGCCATGCGCTTGCGGCGCTTCTTGACCACCGAGCCCATACGACAGCCTTTCGATGCAATGTGCGGGGCGGACCGGATGACACCGGCGTCCGCTTGCGGACAACGGACCGGACCTGCGGGACGGGCGGCGGAGCGCATCTGTGGTCACGGTCGGGTCCAGGGTAGCCGGGAGGCATTAGCAGGACCAACGCGGCCCCTCGATGCGGGTCGTCACGGCCGCTTCCCGCCCGCGAACGCCGACTTAGGCGGTTTCCTGGAAGGCGCCGCGCAGGTACTCGTGCACCGCGTGCTCGGGGACGCGAAACGACCGGCCGACCCGGACTGCGGCGAGCTCGCCGCTGTGCACCAGGCGGTAGACCGTCATCTTTGACACCCGCATCACCGTCGCCACCTCGGCGACGGTGAGGAACCTGACCCCCGACAGCTGACCGTCGGACCGCAACCCGGCCATGGCTCACCGACCCATCCCATGCCCGGCGCGTGCAATCCCGACGGGGCTTCCGACGGACCGGCGACGCGCGTGTTATCAGTACGGTAACGGGGCCGATGTGACCGGCGCGATCCCTTCGGACAAACCGTACTGATTCACACCAGCGGAGTCCTGGTGGGCCCGCCCCAGCCGCCTGGCGGCGCCGCTCGGCCTCGGCGGCTTCGACGAGAAGCTGCGCGCCTCGGAGGACGTCGAACTCCACGGAGCCCGGTGGCACCGGTGGCGCCACCGGTGCCACCGGACGAGCGCCCCGAGCCGCTTCCGGACGCGGACCGGGACTCCGTGCTGGGAGCGGGCACCAGTGTGTCAGGGTGCTCGGCGGGGCCCGACACCGGTAGATCATGACCTCCGCCGCGGGCGTGGCCACCGGCCCACCAGGCTCGGCTACCGGCCCACCAGGCTCGGCTACCGGCCCACCAGGGCGTGGGCGAGAAACCCCAGATTGGCGGGGCGCTCGGCCAGACGACGCATCAAATAGCCGAACCACTCCTCGCCGTACGGCACGTACGTGCGCACGGTGTATCCGTCACCGATCAGGCGGGCCTGATCGGCGGAGCGGATGCCGTAGAGCATCTGGAACTCGAACTGGTCCGGCCCGCGGTCGAACCAGCGGGCCCGGTCCTCGCCGATCGCGATCAGGCGGGGGTCGTGCGTGGCGAGCATCGGGTAGCCGGTCCCGGCCAGCAGAATGCTCAGGCAGCGTACGTAGGACCGGTCCACGTCCCGAGCGGACTGGTAGGCCACCGACTCGGGCTCCCGGTACGCGCCCTTACAGAGCCGAACCCGGGAACCGGCGCCGGCCAGCTGCCGGCAGTCGGACTCGGTCCGGCGCAGGTACGCCTGGAGCACTGCCCCAGTGGACGGATAGTCCGCGCGCAGCTTGTCGAGTATGTCCAGGGTGGAATCGGTGGTGGTGTGGTCCTCCATGTCGAGGGTGACCGTGGTGCCCCCGGCCTCGGCCGCAGCGCAGATCGCCCGGGCGTTGTCGTAGGCGAGCTGCTCGTCGAAGGTCTGCCCGAGTGCGGAGAGCTTGACACTCACCTCCGCGGCGGGGGTGAGCCCGTCGGCGGCGAGCGCCGCCAGCAGGTCCACATACTCGTCGCGAACGGCGCTGGCCTGCTCGGGGGTGACCGTGTCCTCACCGAGGTTGTCGAGGGTGACCGTGAGCCCGTCGGCAACGAGGGCGCGGGTGACCCGCAACGCGTCCTCGGGCCGGGGGCCGGCGACGAACCGGTGCACCACGTTCCGAGTGAAAGGGGATGTCGCGACGAGCCGCTCGCACCGCGATGACCGGGCCGCAGCGAGAATGACGGTACGAAGCATGGGTCGAAGAGTAGCGCTCATAGCAGCAAAAGGGCGGTGCCGTCACATCGCGCTACATCGACACGCCGGATGCCCAGGAAGTCGTCTACGGTGGGTGACGTGAACTTCGACGCGTACGCCCGGACCGGAGTTGATTTGATCAATATCCGGCTGGACGACCTCGACGCCCTCCGTTCGCTCTTCCCCGACGACATCTCGTGGATGCGGGACGCGGTGTCGGAGCGAGATCTCACCATCTTCCGACGGGCACAGAAGCGACTTCGCGACGTCTTCGAGTACGGCACCTCCGGACGGGACATGCACGCGGTCGCCGAGCTGAACGCCCTGCTGGAGGCGTATCCGGTGCAGCCGCGCATCTCCGGGCATGACTCCAGTAACTGGCACATGCACGTCACCAGCCGCGGCGCCTCGGTGAGTGCGGAGTACCTGGCCGGTGCGGTCTGGGGACTGTCGGTGTGGCTCTGTGAATACGGCAGCGCCCGCTTCGGGGTCTGTGCGGACGAGCGGTGCGGCAACGTCTATCTGGACACCTCGTCGAACTGCTGCCGGCGGTTCTGTTCGGAGCGCTGCGCCACCCGCTCCCATGTGGCGGCGCACCGGGCCCGCAAGCGGGCCGCGATCCGCGACCGGGTCACGGTGGCGGCGCAGCCCACCGCCCCGGCCGACAACCTGACCGCGATCAGCTGAGCGTCGGCCTTCCGCCGGGGACGCTCCGCCGGCTAGGCATCGGCTTCCCGGTCGCCCCGCCGTGTCGGTTCCGGCCCGGTGCGGGTTGCGGCCGGGAGGTCGAGGTGCTGACGGGCGAAGGCCAATGCCGCCCGTAGGTCCGTCTCCCGGACCGCGCGGCTCTTCGCCCGCCGGGTTGACACCTCCACCGCCACCGAGCCGGTGAAGCCTCGGCCGGCGAGCGAGCGCAGTAGCTCGGCGCAGGGCTGGGTCCCTCGCCCGGGGACGAGATGCTCGTCGCGCCCCTCACCGGTGCCATCGCCCAGGTGAACGTGGGCCAGGCCGGCGCCCATCCGGTCGGCCAGCTCCAGCGCGTCGGTGTGGGACGCGGCGCAGTGCGACAGGTCAAGGGTGTAGGTGGGGTATCCCGTCCCGGTCGGGTCCCACCCCGGGGCGTACGGAACGAACTGCCGCCCCGCCATCCGCACCGGATACATGTTCTCGACCGGGAAGCTGATGCCGCTGAACCGCCCGGCGACCTCGGCCAGGCCCTCGACGAAGTTGCGGGCGTAGTCCCGCTGCCAGGTGAACGGGGGGTGCACCACCACGGTCGGCGCGCCCAGCGTCTCGGCCAGCTCACCGGAACGGCGCAACCGCTCCCACGGGTCGGCGCTCCACACCCGCTGGGTAACCAGCAGGCACGGGGCGTGGACGGCGAGCACCGGCACGCCGTAGTGCTTGGCCAGTCCGGCGAGCGCGTCCGTATCCTGGCTGACGGCATCGGTCCAGACCATCACCTCGACGCCGTCGTAGCCGAGCGTCGCAGCCAGCTGAAAAGCCGCCGCGGTCCGCTCGGGGAAGACCGACGAGGTGGATAGGAGAACCGGAACTCGGGAGGGCACGGTATCGAGGGTAGCGGGCACCGAGAGGGATCTTCCGGATGAACCTTAGCAAATACCGCGGATGTCGAGGAAGTGTCACATCGGTGCGAGCTGATCCAGGCGGCGCAGGATCACCCCCTCCCGCAACGCCCACGGGCAGATCTCCAGGGTTCTGATGTCCAGCCGGCGCATCACCGCCTCGGCGACCACCGCACCGGCCAACAGCTGATGCGCCCGGCCGGCGCTGACCCCGCCCAGCTCGACCAGCTGCGCCGGGGGAATGTGCCGGATGAACCCGAGCACCTGCCGTAGCCCGGACCGAGTAAGCCGACGGCGGGCCCAGATGCCCGCCCCGGAGGGGGCCGCCCCCGCGAGGCGGGCCAGGGTCCGGAAGGTCTTCGAGGTGGCGACCGGGCGCTCCCAGCCCACCTTGTTCAGCTCCCCGGCCACCGCGTCGAGCTCGCCGTCCACGTACGCCCGCAGCCGCTCCACCTGCTCGGCCCCGGGCAGGGTGGTACTGCCCGCAGCGACCCGGAGCTGGCGGCGGGTGAGCCGGCCAGCGCCCAGCGGCAACGACACCGCCGCGTCCGGATCCTCGTCGATGCCCGCGGCGATCTCCAGCGATCCCCCGCCGATGTCGAGCACCAGCAGCCGTCCGGCCGACCAGCCGAACCAGCGGCGCACCGCGAGAAAGGTCAGCCGGGCCTCGTCGGCGCCGGTGAGGACCTCCAGACGAACCCCGGTCTCCGCCTGGACCCGGGCCAACACCGCCACCGAGTTGGTGGCGTCCCGAACCGCGGAGGTGGCGAACGCGATCAGATCGTCGGTGCCCAGCCCGAACGCGGACTCCTTCGCGGACGCGACCGCCCGCACCAGGGAATCCGCACCGGCGGTGGTGAGCGCGCCATCCGGGCCGATCTGCTCGGCCAGTCGCAGCACCGCCTTCTTGGAGTGCGCCGGCCAGGGATGTGCGCCCCGGTGCGCGTCCACCACCAGCAGATGCACCGTGTTGGATCCAACATCAAGGACGCCCAGCCGCATGAGGCAAACCCTAAAGGCAACACCCAGCCGCGGCGCGCTGGGCCAGCCATCCGCTGACGCGTACGCTGGTCAGGTGAGCGGGCAGATCGAGCTCCGGACCCGGCCGGACGATCCACGCGGCCGGGAGATCCCGCTGGGCTTCCCCCGGGAGTGGATCGAATTCGGCGACCCGGCCGACGACACCCACCTGATCCGGGCCGACCTGACCTGGTTGCTATCCCGGTGGACCTGCGTCTACGGGCGTGGCTGTCACGGCATCGACGCCGACCGTCCCGCTGACGGCTGCTGCTCACACGGCGCGTTCTTCACCGACTCCGACGACGAACAGCGGGTCCGATCGGCGGTCAAGCGGCTGACCCCGGAGACCTGGCAGCACCACCGGCGGGGCTTCCAGAACTGGACCGAGACCGACACGGTGGACGAGAAGACGCCCGGCCGACGAACGGCCACCCGGCCCGACGGCCCCTGCGTCTTCCTCAACGACACCGACTTTCCCGGCGGGGCGGGCTGCGCCCTGCACGCCCAGGCGCTCCGCGACGGCGCCCACCCGCTGGAGTACAAGCCGGATGTCTGCTGGCAGCTGCCGGTCCGCCGCGAACAGGAATGGGTCCAGCGCCCGGACGGCACCAAGGTGCTGCTCTCCACACTCGGGGAGTTCGACCGCCGCGGCTGGGGCGCCGGCGGGCACGACCTGGACTGGTGGTGCACCTCGTCCCGGGACGCGCACGTGGCGGCCGAACCGATGTACGTCTCGTACGCCCCCGAGCTGACCGCCCTGATCGGTGCGCCCGCGTACACCGAGTTGGCCGCGTTGTGTGCCGCCCGCGCCCGCCGCGGGCTGGTCGCCCCGCACCCGGCCGACCCGGACTGACCACGCACCACCCAGGCGCGGGCCGGGGCTCAGCGCGGACCTCCGGTCACGGCTCGAACTTGTAGCCCAGGCCCCGCACGGTGACGATGTAACGGGGAGCGGACGGCTCCGGCTCGACCTTGGACCGCAGCCGCTTGACGTGCACGTCGAGGGTCTTCGTGTCGCCGACGTAGTCGGCCCCCCAGACCCGATCGATCAGCTGGCCCCGGGTGAGCACCCGACCGGCGTTGCGCAGCAGCAACTCCAGCAGCTCGAACTCCTTCAACGGCAGCTGCACCGGGGCGCCGCCAACCGTGACCACGTGCCGCTCGATGTCCATCCGAACCGGGCCCGCGGCCAACGTTGCCGCGCCGGTCTCCACCGTCTCGACGCTCTTGCGGCGCAGCACCGCGCGGATCCGAGCGACGAGTTCCCGCGGCGAGTACGGCTTCGTCACGTAGTCGTCGGCGCCGATCTCCAACCCGACCACCTTGTCGATCTCACTGTCCCGGGCGGTGACCATGATGATCGGCACGTGCGACCGCTGCCGGAGCTGCCGACACACCTCGGTGCCGGACATCTCGGGGAGCATCAGGTCGAGCAGCACGATGTCGGCACCGGTCCGGTCGAACTCGGTGAGGGCCGAGGTGCCAGTCGCAGCAACCGAAACCTCGAAGCCCTCCTTACGGAGCATGTACGACAGGGCATCGGAGAACGACTCCTCGTCCTCGACCACCAGAACGCGGCTCAACGGAGGTTTCCTTTCAACTGTCACGTCTGCTGGGACTCGGCCGGTTCGGCCTCGATCTCAGCCGAGGGCGGTATCACCAAAAGGTCGTCCGGGGGGCGGGCGGGGAGCCGGAGGGTGAACGTCGAGCCCTCGTCGGGAGTGCTCGCGACCTCCACCCGTCCGCCGTGGTTACTGGCGATGTGCTTGACGATGGCGAGCCCGAGACCGGTACCGCCGGTCGCGCGGGATCGGGCCTGGTCGGCCCGGTAGAAACGCTCGAAGATCCGGTCCACGTCGCTCGGGCCGATCCCGATGCCCTGGTCGGTGACGGAGATCGTGACGTGTTCGTCGTCGCGCCGGGCGGTGATCCGGACCGCAGTGTCCTCACCCGAGTAGTTGATGGCGTTCTCGACCAGGTTCGACACGGCGGTGGCCAGCTGGGTGTCACTGCCGTACACCGTCAGTCCCCGCTCACCGTCCACCACCACGTCGATCCGGCGGGCACTGGCACCGGTCCGGGTCCGATCCACCACCTCGCCGACCACCCCGTCCACGGCGACCGGCTCCGGCGCGGGCTGCGGGTCTGCGCCCTGGAGCCGGGTCAGCTCCAGCAACTCCTGCACCAACCGACCCAGCCGGGTCGACTCATGCCGGATCCGCTCGGCGAACCGGCGAGTGGCGACCAGATCCTCGGAGAGCTCCGACTCCTCCTCGTCGACCGGCTCGGTCGCGTCCAGCAACGCCTCGGCGAGGAGTTGGAGCGCCCCGATCGGGGTCTTGAGCTCGTGACTCACATTGGCCACGAAGTCTCGCCGGACCCGGGCCAGCCGGTGCGACTCGGTCACGTCAACGGCTTCCACGGCAACGTGGCCGCCGCCGAGGCCGACCGCCCGCAGGTGCACGCCGAGCGGATTCTCCGCGGCGACGCCGTCGCTCCCCCGGGGCAGGTCCAGCTGGATCTCTCGCCGTACGCCGGTCCGCCGCACCTGCCCCGCAAGGGTCCGGATCAACGGATGGGCAACGACCGTGCCCGGCGTGCCGCCAGCGCGGAGCAGCCCCATCGCCCGGGCTGCCGGATTGACCAGGACGGGACCGTCGTCGTCGGCGAGCACCACGACGCCGACCCGGAGGGAGTCGATCGTCCGGCGACCGAGGCCGGACGGTGAACCATCGTTGATCGCGTGCCTCCCACCGAGTCGAGGAGAGCCGGACTGGTGACTCCCGAACCCGGTCGATCCACCTCGGCGTGCCAGGACGAGCCGGGTCAGCAGCACACCGACCGCCAGTCCCGCAGCCACCGCGACGACCACCACTACCCACTCCACCGGGCGATCCTAGGTCCTGGTTAACCCAGCACCCGAACAGACCAGGACGAAACATCCTCACTTTCGCGGGTATTCACCGCCCCGTCCGGCCCCGTTCACCAGGGCGTTTCCTCCGGGACCCGGCGCCGCGGGATCACTCGACCCGCGTCAGCGGCCCTGGTTCGCCACCGCCGCAGCAGCTTCCTGCGCCGCCGCCGGGTCCAGGTAGGTGCCGCCGAGCGTCATCGGGCGCAGCTGCGGGTCGAGGTCGTACCGCAGCGGGATCCCGGTCGGGATGTTCAGCTTCGCGATGGCCTCGTCGCTGACCTGGTCCAGATGCTTGACCAATGCGCGCAGCGAGTTGCCGTGCGCCGCCACCAACACGGTCCGGCCAGCCAGGATGTCCGGCACGATCGAGTCGTACCAGTACGGCAGCATCCGCTCGACGACGTCCTTCAGGCACTCCGTCCGCGGCATCAGCTCGGTCGGCAGCAGCCGGTAGCGCGGGTCACCGACCTGCGACCACTCGTCCCCGTCCGCGATCGGCGGCGGCGGCGAGTCGTACGAGCGGCGCCAGCGCATGAACTGCTCCTCGCCGTACTCGTCGAGGGTCTGCTTCTTGTTCTTGCCCTGGAGGGCGCCGTAGTGGCGCTCGTTGAGCCGCCATGACCGACGCACCGCGATCCAGTGCCGGTCCGCGGTGTCCAGCGCCAGCTCCGCGGTGCGGATCGCCCGGCGCAACAGGCTGGTGTGCACCACGTCCGGCGACAGGTTGTGCTCCCGCAGCAGCTCGCCGCCACGACGCGCCTCGGCCTCTCCCTTGGCGGTCAGGTCCACGTCAACCCAGCCGGTGAAGAGGTTCTTGGCGTTCCAGTCGCTCTCGCCGTGTCGCAGCAGGACCAGCGTCCCGATGGTGGGCCCTTCACTTGCAGTCATGTCGGCCATCCTCCCCCACCGGCCTAACCGTCGCGCGGGAAGGGGTGCTGACCAGCACCGGAAACCGGGCGGCGGCGGGCCCACCCCGACCCTCCGCTCGGCTCCGCCCCAGCACTAGTTTGTAACGCGTTGCGCGGACACTGATCATTACGGAAGCGGGGCGTTGGGTGCGAACGATGCGAGGTTGGTTAGTCGAGACGGCCGGTGGCCTCCCCCGCTCCTTCTGGTACCTCTGGACCGGCACCCTGATCAACCGGCTCGGCTCGTTCATCCTCATCTTCCTCGCCATCTACCTCACCCAGGAGCGGGACTTCTCCGCCGCCCAGGCCGGCCTGGTCCTGGGGCTGTGGGGAGTCGGCGGCGCGGTGGGCACCACCGTCGGTGGCACGCTCGCAGACCGGTGGGGCCGCCGGCCCACCCTGCTCACCGCACACCTCGGCGCCGCGAGCATGATGCTCGCCCTCGGCTTCGCCCGGGGCATCTGGTCCATCGCAGTCGGCGCCCTCCTACTCGGGCTCTTCGCCGAGGCCGCCCGGCCCGCCTTCGGCGCCATGATGATCGACGTGGTGCCGGCGAAGGACCGGCTGCGTGCCTTCAGCCTGAACTACTGGGCACTCAATCTCGGCTTCGCCTGCGCCGCGATCCTCGCGGGGTTCGCGACCGGGGCCGGCTACCTGCTGCTCTTCGTGGTTGACGCGGTCACCACCCTGATCATGACGCTGATCATCTTTCTCAAGGTGGGCGAGACCCGCCAACCGGTGGGCGTCACCGGCGGGCCGAAGGCCCCGACCGGGGCGCTGCGCACCATCCTGACCGACCGGATCTACCTCGGGTTCGTGGCGTTGAACCTCTTCGCCGCGATAGTCATGCTCCAGCACATCTCGATGCTGCCGATCGCGATGGCCGACTCGGGGCTGACTCCCGCCACCTACGGCTCGGTGATCGCACTCAACGGGGTGCTGATCGTGGTGGGCCAGCTCCTCGTACCACGGTTGATCAGGGGTCGTAGCCGGTCTCATGTGTTGGCGCTGTCGGCGGTGGTACTCGGGGCCGGGTTCGGGCTGACCGCGTTCGCCGAGACCGCCTGGTTCTACGGGCTGACCGTCCTGATCTGGACCGTCGGCGAGATGCTCAACTCGCCGTCCAACGCCACCCTGATCGCCGAGCTCTCCCCGAGTGAGCTACGCGGTCGATACCAGGGGGTCTTCTCGCTCTCCTGGCAGATCGCCGGCGCCGCGGCACCGGTGCTCGGCGGGCTCGTCCGGGAGGGGGCCGGCAACGCCATACTCTGGCTGGGCTGCGCCCTGCTCGGCGGACTGGTGGCGGCGGCACACCTGATCTCCGGACCGGCCCGGGAGCGCCGGGCCGCCGCGCTGCGGGCAGTCAACCAACCGCCGCCAACCCCGGTCGGGCAGCAGCAGACCACAGAGGTGGGGTGAGCTCCCGCAGCCGGGTGCCGCGGCCACCGGAATACGCGAACGCCCATCGCGAGTTCGTCACGATGGGCGTTTCACTGCTACGACCAACGTGAGTTCGTCACGGTGAGCGTTTCGCTATGTACGACCGGCGGCGGCGGGCGACACTCACCCCCGTAAGCGGCGCCCGCTCACGCCGCCGGTCAACAGGTGGACACCGTCCCCCAACGGTGTTGTTCCACCCGTCCCCGCGCCACACTCGATGCTCGGATCTGATTGATCCTCCGCTCCCCCGAACGGAACCGAGCGTTGCACGGTGCAATAAAGTTAGTTCGCCCAGAATGCGGATACAAATCGACCGGCTGTCTCACCGGTCACAAACCGGCTGCCCCGCGGTCCGGCCCGCCCTCCGGCCACCAGCGGTCTACCCGCCGGCAACTCCGGCAAACAACTCATCCGTCCTCCCGATCGGGTGACTCGGTACGGAAAAAGTTGCTCATTCTGCCGTCCCGCAGCCGCTCCTGATAGATCAAGTTCAGCTTCCGCAGGTCAAAAGTCCGGAACCATTCCTGCCATGTGATTTCACGCACCCGCGGGCTCTGCCGATACCCCGGCATGTTGAAGGTGAGCACCCCGGCTCGGCCATCCCGCTCGGTGCCCCGGATCGTCGCCGGCTTCGCGTTGCGCTCCCGCGCCCACCGCCGGATCACCTCGTGGTTCGTGGTGACCAGGCTCCGGCCCGGACGCTCCGGCCGATCGGTCAGGGCGGCGATGACCTGCGAGGACCGCACCGACCGCGAGGTACGGGGCCCGGTACGCACCGCGGCGCCACCCGTCGACCGCCCGCCGGACGCCGCCCGGCGGCCCGGCCCCTTCGTCCCGCCCGATCGGCGCTCCGCCCGCAAGGTCTTCACCAGCGTCCGCACCAGCTCCGGCTTGCGCAGCGCGGAGGTGCCGGAAACGCCGTGCTCGCGCAACTGCCCCCGGAGCTCGTCCACCCGCATCCGGGAGATCGCGGCTTCGGACACCTCCGGCGTGTTCGGGGTCTGGTTTCCTGGCCGGCGTGCGGTCCGGGTCGCCGTACCACCGCGGCCTGCGCTGCTTCGCTGAGCCATGGAACGCTCCTCCGCCAGTCCGTCCTCGGCGCGCGGCCGGTCCCAGGTACCGCACCGCACACCGGGGCGTACCCGTCAGGACAGCGTCGAATCCCCACGGGCAGCGGTCGGGTTCCCGGCAACAGGCGTCCCGGCCGCGCCCGGGTTGTCGGCAGCAGACGCCCCGGCCGTCGGCGCGGACCCGCCGTCAGCCGGCGCGGACCCGCCGTCAGCCGGCGCGACCAGGTGGGCGAAGGCCGCGAGGTTGGCGGTCGACTCGCCCCGCCTGACCCGCCACTCCCACTCCCGCCGGATCGAACTACCGAAGCCGATCTCCAGCATCGTGTCGAAGGACTCGTCGGCGTACGTGAGCACCGACCCGAAGAGCCGATCCAACTCGTCGGCGTCCACGCCCGCCGAATTCACCCGACCGGTCAGGTAGACGTCACCGACCGCGTCGATGGAGAACGACACCCCGTACATCCGGGCGTTGCGCTGCAGCAGCCACGCCCACAACTCCTCGCGGCGCTCGTCGGGCTGGCGCATCACGAACGCCTCGACCCGCAGCGCGTACTCGCCGATGATCAGGTTGCAGATCGTCCGCAGCTTGTGGGTGCCCGGCAGGGTCACCGCGTACGAGTTCGGGCCGGTCGCCTCCCAGGCCAGGTCCCGCTCCGCGCAGACCGACTCGATCAACGCCCCGAGCTCGCTTCTCCCGTTCACCGCCCCACTCTACGACCGCTCCCGCCCCGCCACGGCCCACGCCGGTCCGGCCTCCGTCCGTCGCTGGCGATCGGTGGCGGTCCTCACCGGGCACAGGTGGCGAAGTCAGACGATCGGGTTTGGTACTCGGCGACGGCCTCGCCGTAGACCTCCAGCAGGTCGCGCACCGTCCGATCCCAGGAGAAGCTGCGGGCGTGGCGTTGCGCGCCATGGGCCAGGGTCGCGCGCCGCCCGACGTCCGGCAGCAGGCGACCCAGCGAACGGGCCCACGCGACCGGGTCGTGGCCCTCCACCAGGACCCCGCTGACATCGTCACGTACCGCGGTGATCAAACCGCCGACGGCGGCCGCCACCACCGGCGTGCCGCAGGCCTGCGCCTCCAACGCGACCAGTCCGAAGCTCTCGTTGTAGGACGGGACCGCCACCAGGTCGGCCGCCCGGTACAGGGCCGGCAGGTCGTCGCCGGTCTGCGGCGGCAGAAACCGAACCCGATCGGCGATCCCCAACTCGACGGCCAGTTCGATCAGGCGAGTCGGCCGCTCGAGCCCGCTGCCGCTGGGGCCACCGCAGACCACCACCGTCATGTCGTCGGCGAGCGCCGGGTCCCGCTGGCGCAGCGCCGCCGCCGCGCGGATCAGCACGTCGGGTGCCTTGAGCGGCTGGATCCGGCCGACAAAGGCCACCACGTACCCACGCTCGGGCAGGCCCAGCCGACGACGGGCGAGGACCTGCGCCCGGGCCCGATCACCGGCTGGGGGGCAGAACCGGTCCAGGTCCACCCCCGGCTCGACCACCTCGACCCGGGTCGGGTCGGCGTCGTACCGCTCGATCAGCTCACCGGCCTCGGTCTTGGTGTTGGCGACCAGCCGATCGGCCTCGGCCACCACCTGCTCCTCACCGATCACCCGGGCCTTGGGTTCCGGCCGGTCCCCGGCGGCGAGCTGCGCGTTCTTGACCTTGGCAAGGGTGTGCGCGGTGTGCACCAGCGGAACCCCCCAACGGTCCTTGGCCAGCCAGCCGACCTGCCCGGAGAGCCAGTAGTGCGAGTGGATGAGGTCGTAGTGCCCCGCGGCCCGGGCGGCCTCGGCCCGCAGCACCCCCGCGGTGAACGCGCAGAGCTGGCCGGGCAGCTCCTCCTTGGTCAGCCCACCCAACGGTCCGGCGATGATGTGCCGGACGTGCACGCCCGGCACCATCTCGACCACCGGCGGCAGGTCGGCGGCGGTTGACCGGGTGAAGATCTCGACCTCCACGTTGGCCTCGGCCAACCGCCGGGCGACTTCCAGGATGTAGACGTTCATCCCACCCGCGTCACCCGTGCCGGGCTGGTGCAGCGGCGACGTGTGCACGGAGAGGGTCGCGATCCGGCGGGGCCGGGGCCACGGACGGGCACCTCGCTGACGACCGACACCGGTGTGCTGTTCCGCCACGTCCGCTCCCTCTGTCACGGTTGCCGTCCCGCACGACCGGCGCTTCTCGGTCAACCTCCACGCCGAGTGTCATCTTCCCGATCGGGGATCGGTAATTCCTCCCGGCCATCCCCGGGCGTGACGGACCTCATCGCCCCCGTGCTCGGGCGCGGGGTCAGAATGGGCGGATGACTTCCGTCGCCGTCGTCACCGGGGCATCCAGCGGGATCGGGGCCGCCACCGTCCGCCGCCTCGCCGCCGAGGGGTTCCACGTGCTGGCCGCCGCCCGGCGTACCGACCGCCTCGCCGACCTGGTCCGGGAGGTCGAAGCCGACGGGGGCTCGGCCACCGCGGTCGGCTGCGATGTGACCTCGGACGAGTCGGTGGCCCGCCTCGCCGCCGCGGCGGCGGCCGCCCCCGGTCCGGTCACCCTGCTGGTCAACAACGCCGGGGGAGCACGCGGCCTGGACCCGGTGGAGACCGGCGCGGTCGGTGACTGGCAGTGGATGTACGACGTGAACGTCCTGGGCACGCTGCGGGTCACCCAGGCGCTCCTGCCGGCATTGGTCTCCTCCGGAGCCGGCACGATCGTCGTGGTGTCGTCAACCGCCGGCTTCACCGTGTACGAGGGTGGGGGCGGCTACGCCGCCGCCAAACACGCGCAAACCGCGGTCGCGGGCACCCTGCGGCTGGAGCTGTGCGGCCGGCCGGTTCGGGTCGTCGAGATCGACCCCGGGATGGTACGGACCGAAGAGTTCTCGCTGGTCCGCTTCGGCGGGGACGCCGACCGGGCGGACGCCGTCTACGCCGGGGTGTCCGAGCCGCTGGTCGCCGACGACGTGGCCGACTGTGTCGCCTGGTGCGCGACCCGCCCGCAACACGTGAACGTGGACCGGCTGGTGGTCCGGCCGTTGGCGCAGGCCGCGCAGCACAAGGTCCACCGGGCCGGTTGAACCAGGTGGTGGCGGTGCCGGCACGACGTCCGCTCGGCGTCGTGACCCGCGGGACGACGAACCCCAACCGGCTGCGCCGGGTGGACAACTGGATCGCCACCACCTGCGGGGACGTGCTGCGTACGGCAGCGGACCCGCTCGTGGTGGACCTGGGCTACGGCGCCACCGGGGTCACCGCCGTCGAGCTGCGCTCCCGACTGGCCCATGCGGTCCGCCCCGACGTACGCGTGGTCGGGCTGGAGATCGACCCGGTCCGGGTCGCCGCCGCCCAACCGGTCGCCGACCCACCAGGGCTCACCTTCGCCCGGGGCGGCTTCGAGCTGGCCGGGCTCCGCCCCGCCCTGGTCCGCGCCTTCAACGTGTTACGCCAGTACGACGAGGGTGCGGTGGCGGGCGCCTGGGCGACGATGACCGGCGCGCTCGCCCCGGGCGGACTGCTGGTCGAGGGGACCTGCGACGAGTTGGGGCGGCTCGGCGGATGGGTGCTGCTCGACGAGGGCGGCCCCCGCACCCTGACCCTGGGTGCCCGGCTGGCCACCCTGGAAAGCCCGGCCCGGCTCGCCGAACGGCTCCCCAAAGCCCTGATCCACCGCAACATCGCGGGGGAACCGATCCACGCCCTGCTCCAGGCCCTGGAGAACGCCTGGCGGGCAGCCGCCCCCTACGCTCCCTTCGGTCCCCGCCACCGCTGGCTGCGTACGGTGGCCGCCGTCCGCGCCGCGGGCTGGCCGCTGGCGTACCAGCCCCGGCGCTGGCGCCAGGGCCTGGTCACCGTTGACTGGGCGGCGGTGGCTCCCCGCTGACCCGGCGACTAAGCGGCGGTGGTGCCCCGCGGGCCGTCGCTGGGTGGCGACACTCCCCCGCTGACCGCTGCCCCGGCCGGATCAGAGGGCGCAGTTGATCAGGACTGGTTCGGGGTGCAGGGTCACGTCGAAGCGGGCCTGCACGCCGTGGCGAATCTCGCGGGCCAGGCGCACCAGGTCCTCGGTCCGGGCGGTGCCGGAGCGGTGGGTCAGCGCCAGGGTGTGCTTGGTGGAGATGGTGACGACGCCTTCCGGGCCCGGGTGGCCCCTGCCGAAGCCGGCCTTGTCGATCAACCAGGCGGCACTGACCTTCACCGTGCCGTCGGCACCGGGCCAGGACGGCGGCTCGCCGAGCTCGCCGGCCCGGTCCCGCAGCCGCTCGTAGTCGGCCCGGTCCAGCACGGGATTGGTGAAGAACGAGCCCACCGACCAGGTATCCGGATCGTTCGGGTCGAGCACCATGCCCTTGCCCGCGCGCAGCCGCAGCACGGCAGCCCGGGCCTTCGCCAGTGGTACCCGGTCACCGACCGCCACGTCGAGCGCCCGGGCGAGTTCGGCGTAGCGAACCGGGCCGGACAGCGGCGACCGGGCGAGACGGAAGTCGACCGACAGCACCACCCACCGGTCGCTGTACTTGAAGATGCTGGACCGGTAATTGAACCCGCAGTCGCGGGCCTCGATCCGACCGGTGGTGCCGGCCTCCCGGTCGTACACCTGCACCCCGGTGATGGTCTCGGCGACATCCTGCCCGTACGCGCCGACGTTCTGGATCGGCGTCGCGCCGGTGGAGCCGGGTATCCCGGACAGGCACTCCAGGCCGGACCACCCGTTGGCCACGGTGCGGGCGACCAGGTCGTCCCAGGGCTCGCCGGCCTCGACCCGCACCGTGACGGTGTCGGGGTCGGACTCCACGACCTGCAGCCCCCGGGACCGGACCAACACCACTGTCCCCGGGAAGCCCGCGTCGCCGATCACCACGTTGCTGCCCCCGGCGAGGACCAGGATCTGCTCGCCGCGCTCCCCGGCCTCCCGCACCCCGCGGACGAGGTCGTCCGCGCTGGTGGCGGTGACCACGCGGGTCGCCCAGCCGCCGAGGCGCAGTGTCGTGTATCGCGACAAGTGACACTCGGCGTCGTGTTGGGTGCCGGATGTCGACTGGAGAACCTCTGCCACGCTCATCACCCTAAGCTGAGGGGTAGCCGTGGCACCCACTGGTGGCCCGGTCACCCCCGGGAGGATGGCGATGAACAGAACGCATGGCACGAAGGACTTCTGGATCGGGGCGCTGCGGGCGGAAGGGCCGGCCTTCGCCGCGGCGATCGCCGAAGCACCCGCCGACGCTCCGGTGCTCTCCTGTCCCAGCTGGACGGTGACCGACCTGACCCGGCACCTGGCAAGTGTCTACCGCTGGGTGTACGGGACTGTGTCCGCAAATTCGGTTACCCCGCCGACCCTCCGCTCCGAGCTGGTGGAGCCGGATCCGGGCGAGACGGACCTTCAGCTGTGGCAGCAGGCGTACGACGAGTTGCTGGTGCGTTTCGACGCGCTGGACGTGGAGGCGCCGGCGTGGAACTGGGCACCGCAGCCGAAGAAGGCCGGCTTCTGGCCTCGCCGGATCGCGCACGAGACGGCGCTGCACCGCTGGGATGCCCAGCTCGCCATCGGTGCGGGTGACCCGATCGAGACGAAACTCGCTGCCGACGGGGTGAGCGAGGTGCTCGACACCTGCCTGCCGGCCGGACGGCGTCCGAATCATGGGCAGTGGCACGGAGTCGTACACCTTTCGGCCTCCGACGCCGGACAGGAGTGGTTCCTGCGGTTGCGCGGCGAAGGGGTCGCCCTGCTGGATACCGCCACGATCTTCGATGACCACGATCACCACGCCCGGGTCCAGGTCGTCGGCACCGCCAGCGATCTGTTGCTCGCGCTCTGGGGGCGGGTCAGTTTCGACACCTTGGCGGTGACGGGCGAACGCGCGCTCCTGGCTGGTCTCCGGACCAGCTGAGGCCGGGGAGAGCGCTCTCTTGACATTCGGTGACGCCTCGGGAGACGCTGCGCGAACGGAGGGAGCTGTCCAATGAGCGCGCTTCACTTTCCGGCGAACTTCCGCTGGGGCACGGCCACGGCGGCGTACCAGGTCGAGGGCGCGGCCCGCGAAGACGGCCGGGGGCCCTCGATCTGGGACACCTTCAGCCGTAAACCGGGAAAGGTCTACCAGGGCCACACCGGCGATGTCGCCTGCGACCACTACCACCGGTACGCCGACGACGTGGAGCTGATGGCCGGGCTGGGAATCCAGACGTACCGGTTCTCGGTGTCCTGGCCCCGGGTCCAGCCAGACGGCACCGGCCCGGTCAACCGGCGCGGGCTGGACTTCTACGACCGCCTGGTGGACGCCCTGCTGGCCCGGGGGATCGACCCGATGGTCACGCTCTACCACTGGGACCTGCCGCAGACCCTGCAGGACCGGGGCGGCTGGACCGCCCGGGAGACCGCGGAGCACTTCGCCGGGTACGCCGCCGCCGTCCACGGTCGGCTCGGTGACCGGGTGGACTCCTGGACCACCCTCAACGAGCCGTGGTGCTCGGCGTACCTGGGCTACGGCAACGGGGTGCACGCTCCCGGCATCGCGGACCCGGGCGCCGCCTTCACCGCCGTACACCACCTGCTGCTCGGGCACGGCCTGGCGGCCCGGGCGCTGCACGCGGCCGGCGCGGCGACCGTCGGGATCACGCTCAACCCGGCCGACGTCCGCCCCGCCGACGCGGTCAGCGCCGCCGACGCCGCCGCGGTACGCCTGGTCGACGGGCTCCAGAACCGGATCTTCCTGGACCCACTGTTCCGGGCCGCGTACCCGGCGGATGTGCTGGAGCACGTCGCCCGAATCGTGCCGCCGGCGTTCCTCCGGGACGGCGACGAGAAAGTAATCGCCACCCCGATCGACCTGCTCGGCGTCAACTACTACGCCCCCCTCTACGTCGCTGGTAAGCCCGATGGCGCCGGCGGTGGCGGGGCGTTCCCCGGCAC
This sequence comes from Salinispora goodfellowii, assembly GCF_059570675.1. Lineage (NCBI taxonomy): Bacteria > Bacillati > Actinomycetota > Actinomycetes > Micromonosporales > Micromonosporaceae > Salinispora > Salinispora goodfellowii. Next base: position 103,283 of record NZ_JCANTD010000017.1, read on the forward strand.
CGCCGGGGCGGTGGAGTTCCTGCCGCCCGCTGGACCGCTGACCGACATGGGTTGGATGATCGAGCCGGCCGGGCTCACCCGGCTGCTGGAACGCCTCGCCACCGACCACCCGGGCGTGCCGCTGATGATCACCGAAAACGGGGCGGCCTTCCCGGACCACGCCACGCCTCCGGGCGGCCCGGAGCGGCCGGCGACGGAGGGGGACAGCGGAGTATTCGACACCGACCGGATCGCCTACCTCGACGGGCACCTCCGCGCCGCGCACGAGGCCATCGCCCGTGGGGTGGACCTACGCGGTTATCTCGTATGGTCGTTGCTGGACAACTTCGAGTGGGCCGAGGGCTATCGGAAACGGTTCGGGATCGTCCACGTCGACTACCGGACCCAGCGACGCACCCCGAAGGCGAGTGCCCGCTGGTACCACCAGGTGATCTCCCGGAACGGGCTCTGAGCGGGAGGTCGAACCGGGAACGGGCGCTGCCCCGGGGGGAGGGCGATGACGACGGCGCAACGACCGACGCTCGAGGCGGTGGCGCGCCGCGCCGGTGTCTCCCGAGCCACCGTCTCCCGGGTGGTGAACGGCTCCACCACAGTGGCCGAGCCGATCCGCGAGGCCGTCCGCCGAGCCATCACGGAACTTGGGTACGTACCGAACCTGGCCGCGCGCAGCCTGGTAACCCAGCGAACGGACTCGGTGGCGTTGGTCATGCCGGAGGCGGCCACCCGGGTCTTCTCCGACGACCAGTACTTTCCCGGCATCATCCGCGGGACCGCCCAGGAGTTGGAGGCGGCCGACAAACAGTTGGTGCTGATGCTGGCCGGTTCGCCGGCCGGGCACGAGCGGGTGGAGCGGTACACCACCGGCCGGCACGTCGACGGGGTGCTGTTCGCCTCGCTGCACGGCGCCGACCCGCTCCCCGGCCGGCTGGCCCGGCTGGGCATTCCGGTGGTGTGCAGCGGCCGGCCGCTCGGCGGCACCCCGGTCCCCTACGTCGACGTTGACCACATCGGCGGGGTGAACCGGGCCGTCCAACATCTGATCGACAGCGGCCGGCGGCGCATCGCCACCATCGCCGGCCCACAGGACATGGTGGGCGGGATCGAACGGCTGACCGGCTACCAGGCCGCGATGGCCCCGGCCGGGCTGCCGGAGTGGGTGGCGTACGGCGACTTCACCCGCGAGTCGGGGGTGGCCGCGACCCGGCGGCTCCTCGCCGAGCACCCCGACCTGGACGCGATCTTCGCCGCCTCCGACCTGATGGCACACGCCGCCCTGCGGACACTACGCGCGACAGGGCGACGGGTGCCCGACGATGTCGCGGTGATCGGCTTCGACGACATCGAAACCGCCGCATACACCGACCCGCCCCTGAGCACCGTCCGCCAGCCGATCCAGGAGATCGGCCGGCGGATGACCCGCCAGCTGCTGCGTCTCGCGGCCGGTGAGCCGATCGAACCGGCGGTGGTGCTCCCCACCGAGCTGATCCTCCGCGACTCTGGCTGAGCCCACCGACGAAAACCAAATCGAACAACCGTCGGGACTGTACTAGCGTCACCTCGTGCCCCAACTCCGCCACGTCTCCGCCCTCGCCGAGGCCGAGTACGCGTACGCCTACGCGTACGCGTACGCCAGCGTCGAGGCGGTCGCCGCGTGAGCGCCGCGTGAGGATCCGCGCCGCGCAGCCCGACGACGCGCCCGCCGTGGTGGCGCTCCGCACCCGAGTACTTCCGCACCTGGTTCGCGGGGTGGCGTCAACCCGCCAGATGCTCTCCCAACCGGCCCCGGGCCAGCACTGGACCGCGTTCGTCGCCGAGGTGGACGACGAGATCGTCGGTTGGGTCTCGACCTTCCGCAACGCCAGTTCTTCCCGAAGCGTCGGCGAGATCTCGCTGCTGCACGTCCACCCCGAGTATCGGGGACACGGCCTCGGCAGTGGGCTGCTGACCGCCGTCCTGGACCATCTCGCCCCGCTCCGGCTTCCCCTGCTGCGCGGGCGGGTGCTACCCGAGTCGTTGCCATACGCTCGGCGGCGCGGTTTCCTACCCAGCCGCGAGGAACGCTTCTCCGTGCTCGGGCTGACCGACCTGCCGCTCCCGGCCGTCCCCCCGGGCGCTCGGCTGGTGCCGCTGTCCGAGGTTGACCCACACCAGGTGTACGAGGTGGAGCACGACGCCAGCCCCGACGAGCCGGGGGACGTCGCCGTCGACGCTCTCAGCTACGAGCACTGGCGGGCCGACACCTGGGACAACGTCGGCCTGGATCGGGAGGCCAGCACCGGCGTCGAGGTCAACGGCGTCCTGGCGGCGATCAGCCTGGTCAAACGGGACGGTTCGCGGATGTGGTCGGACTTCACCGCCTCCCGGCCGGAGCACCGGGGGCGAGGGCTCGCGACGGCGGCGAAGCTGGGTGCCCTACACCGGGCCGCGGCCAGCGGGGTGACGGTCGCGTACACCGGCAACGACGAGGCGAACAAGCCGATGCTCGCGATCAACGAACGTCTCGGCTACCGGCCGGTCGCCACCCAGTGGAGTTGTCTCCGGGAGGTGAGCTGAGCGACGGCGCGTTCCCGCCGTCCTGGTCGGCCCCGGTCAGCCCGACGGTGATCGGCTGACCGAGCACGCGGCGGGCCAGCAGAGCGGCGCCCGCGACGGCCGCCGGCATGAGCAGCACGGCGCCGAGCGGGATCAGGAAGCTGACAAACACCGCCACCCCGAAGCCGAGTGCGGTCGGCCGGTCGGCCCGGAGGGCGGCCCGCCGGTCGGACAACCGCAGCCCACGCCGGTAGAAGGGGGCGCCGACCAGTTCCACCGCGAGGAGCCAGCCGCCGATGGTCGCACCGAGTGCCGGCACCACGGTCTGACCGACCACCGGGATGAAACCGGCGACAAAGAGGGGTACGCCGAGCAGCACCGCCAACCCCACCAGCCGCAGTGAGTCGACAATGCTGTGCCGCAGCGACGACCAGCACGGCACGTCCACCGCGTTGGGCGTACCGCCGAGGCCGTCCTCGACCCGTTCGGAGATCTTCTCGTAGAACGGGTCCCCGATGACCAGTGTGACGGCGGTGAACGCGACCACCGTGAGCAGGCCACCCAGCCCGAGCAGCGCCAAGCCGGCGGCTACCCGCGTCAGACCTCGCCCGGCGGCGGACCAGTCGTCGGCGAACGGCGTGATCACCGCGGCCAGATCGTCCACGAAGTAGACGAGCGCACCGAACGCGGCGACGAAGAACACTCCAGAGATCAGGGCTGGTAGGACGCCGAGCAGCATCAGGCCGGGGTTGCGGAGGTAGAGGCCGATGCCACGCAGGAAGAGGCCGACACCGGCGAAGAATCGGCCGGCCGCCCCGGTCAGGGGCGCGGCGAAAGCGGGGGATGCGTTCATGCTCGCCGAGCCTAGCCACGCCGAGTTCCACCCGGGTTAGCCAGCGATCTCCGCCCGGTCTGCCGAGGTCCGGCAGCTCGCGGACACTACGCACCCCCTCCCCCGGACCAACACACGTCCCTTTCACCCAGTTTCGTGGGTTTTTTCGTGTTCATGTTCATTCGCAGCTTTCCTAGCCCTAACGTCCGAATCGGCTGCTACCACCCGCCTGGTAGCCGAGAAGCACCATGCCCGGTCCGCCCCGGCGCTGGCAGCTCCTCACCACACGGGGAAGGAGATCGACACCGCGATGAAGCACCAACACCACACCAGATCTCCTGGCGCAAGCCAGGCAGCAGCGCGACGACGACGCCGGTGGGCCGTCGGCCTGGCCGGCGTGACCGGCCTCGCCCTCACCACCGCCGGCCTCACCCCCGCCGCCAACGCCAGCAGCAACAGCAGCAACAACAACAACAACAACGCCAACGCCGTCGAACGACCCCGCACCACCACCGCCGGCGACCACCCCCAGAACGCCAACCAACCCCCCAACAACCACCAAGGCGACAGCAAAGACCAGGGGAAGAAGAGCAAGGACAAAGAGAAGACGGAGAAGGGCATCCCGGTCCCCTGCGGCGCCGACGCCCTCATCGCCGCCATCACCCTCGCCAACGCCCGCGGCGGCGCCACCCTCAACCTCACCAAAAACTGCACCTACCTGCTCACCGCCGACCTCGACGGCGCCGGCCTGCCCGCCATCACCACCCCCATCACCCTCAACGGCAACAAACACACCACCATCGAACGCGCCGCCACCACCAACCAGTTCCGCATCCTCACCATCAA
>NZ_JCANTD010000018.1:0-104697 GCF_059570675.1 Salinispora goodfellowii
GGGTGGCGTTCGGTGTGGTAGGTGTCGAGTAGGTCGGGTGGCGCCCAGCCGTGCACCGCCGCCGCCAGCTTCCAGCCCAGGTTCACCGCATCCTGGACGCCCACGCTCAATCCCTGTGCCATTGCCGGCGGTTGCACGTGGGTGGCGTCACCGGCCAGGAAGACCCGGCCGCGCCGGTACTCGGAGCTGACCCGGGAGGCGTCGGTGAAGCAGCTGATCCAGCGGCAGCATCCATGCTGGATGGACTCACCGGTGAGTCGCTGCCAGGAGTCGGCCAGCTCCTGATAGCTCAACGAGCTCCGGTCTCTCGGCGGCATGCCACGCTCGTGCACGACGACCCGGGTGACACCGTCCTCCAGGTCCATCGCCATGACCATGCTGCCGTCGGGCAGATTCTCGCCGATCCGCCGCCGCCGGGTGTCGATGCCGGTGACATCGGCGGTGTAGAACCCACGGGTGGGTTCGGAGCCGGTGAAGTCGATCCCGGCCAGCGCGCGGACGGTGCTGCGCCCGCCGTCACAGCCGACCAGGAACCGGGCGGCCGCCCGGCCGGAGCCGGTGGGGCCGTCGACGGTGACGACGACGCGGTCGGGGCCCTCCTCGAAGCCGGTGACCTCGTGGCCGCGGAATACCGGCACCCCCAGTTCGGTCACCCAGCCTTCCAACATCCGTTCGGTCCGGTACTGGGAGATACCCCGGGCGCCGGCATGGTCCTCCGGTAGTTGGCCAAGGTCGATCGGCACCCCGCCGAAGTGACTCTCCGCGGGCTCGGTCGGGCCCAGCCGGTCCAGCAGCCCGCGTTGCGCGAAGCACTCCGCGGTACGGCGGGTGAAGCTGGCGCCCCGGGACTCGGTCGGTCGCGCCGCCAGTCGTTCGTAGATCGCCACATCGACGCCGCCGAGCCGCAGTTCCCCGGCGAGCATGAGGCCCACCGGGCCGGCACCGACCACGATCACGTCCCGGGTCATCGGGCGGTTCCGTTCTGGGGGGCGCCGAACCAGCGGGTGAGGGCATGGGTGAGGTGGTTGGTGCTGCCGGGTGCGGTCCAGGCGAGGTAGCCGTCGGGGCGGATGAGGGCGGTGTGGAGGGTGGGGTGGGGTTGGTGGGTCCAGGTGCCGGTGATGATGTCGATGCGGTCGGTCCAGGCGTGGGCGGTGGGGTGTGCGGTGGTGGTGGTGGTGATGAGGGGGGGGGGGGGGGGGGGGAGTAGGTCGGTGATGCGGGGGGTGTCGCCGTTGGGGAGGGTGAGTTGGTGGTGTGGGGGCAGGCGTCGGCCGAGGAGGGGGTGCTCGCCCGGGCCGAGGTCGTAGCGGATGCCGAGCCCGCTACCGCGCCCGGCGAGGTGCTCGGCCGCGTCGGGGTAGGTGACCAACTCCGCCAGCACGCTGCGGATCGGTTCCATCGCCTCGTCCCCGAGGTACAGCGACGAGGCGGCCTGCGCGTCGGCGATCAGCTGCCGTCCGATGGGGTGGCGTTCGGTGTGGTAGGTGTCGAGTAGGTCGGGTGGCGCCCAGCCGTGCACCGCCGCCGCCAGCTTCCAGCCCAGGTTCACCGCATCCTGCAGGCCGGCGCTGAGTCCCCATGCCGCCAGCGGCGGCATCTCGTGTGCGGCGTCGCCGGCCAGGAAGAGCCGGCCGCGCCGGTACTCCTCGGCCACCGCGGCCGCGTTGCCGCAGGCCCACAACCACGATGCCGACCCCTGGTGCAGGGACTCGCCGGTGAGGCGCTGCCACGCGTCGGCTACCTCGGCGAACGTCAATGCGCCCGGATCCGGGTTCGGCGGTAGTCCCCGGTCGTGGAGCACGATGCGGTAGCGACCCTCTCCCACCGGTGTGCACACCACCATGCTGCCGCCGGGCCGCCGTTCGCCGATCGGACGAGGGCGCAACTCGACTCCGGTCACCTCGGCGGTGTACATGCCCCGGGTGGCTGCGGTGCCGGATGCCTTGATCCCGGCCAGCGCCCGGACGGTGCTCCGGGCGCCATCACAGCCGACCAGGTATTGGGCCCGCACCTCGGTGCCTCCGCCGGGCTCGGCGAAGGTGGCGACGACGCCGTTACCCGCTTCCCGCACGCCGGTGAGCTCGTGCTGTCGGATCACCGGAACGCCCCGTTCGGCCAGCCAGTCCGTGAGCATCTGCTCGGTGTGGGCCTGCGGCAGGCCCAGGACGCCACTGTGGTCGTCGTCGAGCCGGCTGAGGTCGATGCGTACGCCGCCGAAGTGTCCCATCGGGCCCCAGCGGATGCCCGCCAACCGTGCGAGCAGGCCGCGCTGGTCCAGCGATTCGGCGGCACGCCGGTTGAAGCCGAGAGCACGGGACTCGCCGGTGGCTGCGGCGAGGCGGTCGTAGACCCGTACCCGCACGCCGCCGAGGTGCAGTTCAACGGCGAGCATCAGGCCGACCGGTCCCGCACCCACCACGATCACATCGGTTTCCATTTCCCGGACCTTTCCGCCTCGCGGCCGGATAGTAGCGAGGCCAAAATATCCGCGGACGCTCCCCGGTTCAATATTGGTTGATGCGTGGAGGTAATTGTTCGACTGCGGAATTCGGCTCGGTTGAACCCGCCTTATTGCATGGCAATTTCAGAGATGCCGGATTCCGGCCGGCCGTTCAGCATGGACGCGACAGGGCGACGGAAAGGAATTGCGGACGTGCCGGTCGAGAAGATCGCGCTGATCACGGGCGCGAACAAGGGAATCGGGTACGAGATCGCGCGCCAGTTGGGGGAGCGAGGGCACACCGTCCTCGTCGGGTGCCGGGACGAGACCCGGGGCAAGCAGGCGGTGGACTCCCTGGTGGCCCAGGGCATCAGGGCGGTCCCGGTGCGCCTGGACGTGACGGATCCGGCCTCGATCTCGGCAGCTGCAGCGGCGGTCGAGCAGCGCTTTGGCCGCCTGGACATCCTGGTCAACAACGCCGGCATCGCTGGTGCGACCACCGGTGCGCCCAGCACGGTGCCCGCCGATGACCTCCGCCAGGTATACGAGACCAACGTCCTCGGGGTGGTGTCGGTGACCAACGCCATGCTTCCGCTACTGCTTCGGGCGGTGGCCGGGCGGGTGGTCAACGTCTCCAGCCACCTGGGCTCCCTGACGCTGAACTCGCAGTCGGACTCGCCGCTGGCCGGGGTCAACCTGTTGGCGTACCAGTCCTCCAAGACCGCCCTGAACGCGATCACCGTCGGGTACGCCAAGGAACTGCGCGACACGCCGATCAAGGTGAACGCGGCGAGCCCCGGAATGGTGGCCACGGACCTCAACGGCCACCGGGGAAACCGGACTCCCGCGGAAGGCGCGGCGATCGCGGTCCGGCTGGCGTTGCTGGACGAGGTGGGACCCTCCGGCTACTGCCTCTCCGCGGACGGCGTCGTGCCCTGGTGACTGAACTTCCTCGCGGACACCGCGGGTGGTGACCGAACTTCCTCGCGGACACCGCGGGTGTGCGCGCTGCACGAAGGAGCAAACGTGCCGACAGATGCGGCGATTCTGGTGCTGGGCGGTACCGGCCGACAGGGTGGGGCGACGGCCCGCGAACTACTGCGCCGAGGGTGGACGGTGCATGTCCTGGTCCGCGATCCGGGCAAGCCCGCGGCCCGGGCACTGGCGGCCGCCGGCGCCGTGCTGGTGCCCGGAGATCTCGACGACGAGGCGTCGCTGGCAGCGGCGATGACCGGTCTGCACGGGGTGTTCAGCGTCCAGACGTTCCGGACCCCGGGCGGTGTGGTCACCGAGGAACGGCAGGGTAAGGCGGTCGCCGACGCCGCGGCCCGCGCCGGCGTGGACCACCTGGTCTACAGCTCCGTCGGGGGCGCGGAGCGGGCCAACGGCGTCGACCACTTCGCGAGCAAGTGGCAGGTCGAGCAGCACATCCAGCAGTTGGGCATCCCGGCGACGGTACTGCGGCCCACCATGTTTCACGAGGTCTTTCACGACACCGGTCCGAGACTGGCCGATGGCGGGCTGGTCCTCGGTCTGTGGCTGCACCCCGAGGTGCCGTTACAGCTGATCGCGACCAGCGACATCGGCGCCTTCGCGGCGGACGCCTTCGACGACCCGGACAGCTGGCTGGGGCGGCAGGTGGAGCTCGCCGGGGACGAACTCACCGGACCCGAGATGGCGGCGGCGTTTGGGCGGGTTGCTGGCCTACCGGCGCGCTACGAGCAGCTGCCGATCGGTCAGCTCCGCGCCGCCCGTCCGGATCTGGCGGCCATGTTCGACTTCTTCAACGACGGGGGATACCGCGCTGACCTGCCGGCGTTGCGCCGGACTCGGCCGGATCTGGTCAGCTTGGAGGCGTTCCTCCGGTCCACCTGGACGGCGCCGCCGCTGGGCCGGTGACCGACGGCCGGGCCGCCGGCGCTCCGGCGGGCGCCGGCACTCGTCCCGGTGCCGGCGCCCGCCGTGGTCGCGGTCAACCGACGACCGGCCCCTGGGTACGACTGCGCTTGAGCTCGAAGAACCCCTCGGTCGTGGCCAGCGCCAGCAGGCCGTCCCAGAGCCGGAGTGCGGCGGCGCCCCGTGGTGCCGGCGACACCACCGGACCGAAGAACGCCGCGTCCCGCACCGCGATCACCGGCGTGCCGACATCGGTGCCGACGCGGCCGACACCGTCGTCGTGGGCGGCGCGGAGCGCGCCGTCGTGCTCAGTGGAATTCGCTGCTGCAGCCAGCCCGGGATCCAGGTTCGCGGCGACCAGCGCCGCCGCGTAGGTGGAGCGCTGCCGGGGGGCGTTCTCGAGGTGGAACCGAGTGCCCAGCTCGGTGTACAGCCGACCCAAGGCAGGGGCACCGTACTTCTGCTCGGCGGCGACGCAGACCCGTACCGCCTCCAACGCGCCCGGCATCCCGCTCCGGTAGCGCGCTGGCAGGTCGTCGCGTCCTTCGTTGAGCAGCGTCAGGCTCATGACATGCCAGCATGGCGTGATCGGCCGCTGCTGGGCGACCTCGAGCAGCCACCGGGAGGTGATCCAGGCCCAGGGACAGGTCGGGTCGAACCAGAAATCCACGGGGGTGCGGACCTCGTCCGGCATCGCCGGCCTCCTTTCAGCCGTTGGCGGCCCAGTGATAGAACCGGGTGGCCAGGGCGTCCGTGGGGGAACGCCAGGTAGCGGGGTCGTAGGGCTGGATGAGGGGCTTCAGGTCGTCGCTGATCTGCAGAAAACGGGGGTCGGTGCGGGCCTGGGCGATCCGCTCGCCGCCGTCCTCGCCGTCGAAATCCTGCAGGTGAAAGTAGAGCCCTCGGTAGTGGAACAGCTCGCGGCGTCGGGTGCCCATACGGTGCGGCATCTCGGTTCCGTCGAAGACGCCGAAGAGCTCGGCGACCTCCGCCGACCACTGCGGACGCATCCGACCAACGATCAGAGTGCTGTACATTGTCGCGTCACCGCCCTCAGCTGCGAGATCAGTAGTTTCCGAGGCCACCACAGACGTTGATCGCCTGCGCGGTGACCGGAGCGGCCGCATCGCTGACCAGGTAACCGACGAGGCCGGCGACCTCCTCGGGGGTGGAGTAGCGGCCCAACGGGATCTTCGCCTGGAATCGCTCCAGGATCTCCGCCTCGGTCGTCGCGAAGTGCGCGGCGTACCCCTGCCGGACCCGCTGCGCCATCGGCGTCTCGACGTAGCCGGGGCAGACGGCGTTGACCGTGACCCCGGTCTTGGCGAGTTCCAGCCCCAGCGCCTTGGTGAAGCCGATCACCCCGTGCTTGGACGCGGCGTAGGGCGCACCGAGCACCACCCCCTGCTTACCCCCGGTGGACGCGATGCTGATGATCCGGCCCCAGCCGCGCTCCAGCAGCTGTCCCGACCGGAGTACCTCGCGGGTGACCCGGAAGACGCTGTTCAGGTTGGTCTCGATGACGTCGGTCCAGAGCTCGTCCTCGATGGTGGCGGTCACCCCGCCGCCACTGCGCCCGGCGTTGTTCACCAGGACATCAACGTGTCCGTACTGCGCGACGGCAGCGCCCACGAGGCGCGCGACGTCGGCCTGGCGCCGGACATCCGCGCCGACGCCGGCGGCCTGGTGACCGTCGGCCCGCAGCTTGCCGACGGTCTCCTCGACAGCCGCCGGAGTTCGCGCACAGAGGAAGACCTTGAGGCCGCGGCGGGCGAGGGTCTCGGCGACCGCCAAGCCGATTCCACTGGTTGCACCGGTGATCAGTGCTACTCGCTGTTCGTGCTCTGCCATGGGGCCGCCTTTCCCGAATACGGTGTCGCGGCAGTGTGTCAACGAGTTGCGAAATATCGCTCGAGTCTCGGTGGAAATGCTGTTCCAACCGCGTCGACTCGTCAGTTGAACGACCTGGTCGGGCTTGCCACCGGAAAACGGCCCGGCCTATCGTCTGGCATCTCACTATTGCCTCGGAGGAAAAGGGTTATGTCCGCATTTCCTGCCGCTCCCGTGGTGCGGGACAATTCCGCTGCCTACCAGTTACTTGACCTGATTCAGGGCTCGGTGATCACGCAGGCGATCTCGGCCGCGGCCACGCTTGGCGTCGCCGACGTTCTCGCCGCCGGCCCGTTGCCGGCGGCGGAGATCGCCAAACGCGTGGGCTCCGATCCGGAGGCGACCTATCGGTTGCTGCGTACGCTCTCCGGCTGCTCGGTGTTCACGTTGCGACCGGATGGCTGCTTCGCGCTCACCCCGATGGGCGAGGCGCTGCGCGATGACGCGCCGGATTCCATGCGCGGCATAGCGATGCTCATGGGGCATCCGCTGCTCTGGGAGGAGTGGGGACACCTGATCGAGTCGGTGCGTACCGGTGCGGCCAACCTACCGAAACTGCGGGGCATGGGCGCCTTTGAATTCCTGATGGCGAACCCGGCGTACGCGGCCGAGTTCTTCCAGGGAATGGGGAGCCTCTCCGGCGCGGAGACCGCCCCGGTGCTCGCCGCGTACGACTTCTCGCGGTTCCGCACCGTGGTGGATGTCGTCGGTGGGCGCGGCACGCTGCTGGCCGGCATCCTCGCCCAGACCGGGGGCGCCAACGGCGTCCTGTTCGACAACGAGGTAGCCACCGCGGACGCGTCGGCGGTCTTCGCCTCGGCCGGGGTCGGTGACCGGGTGAAGATCGAGCACGGCGGCCAGTTCGACCCGCTGCCGGCCGGTGCCGACGCCTACGTGCTCAAGCACGTCCTGCACGACTTCCCGGAGCCCGCCTGCCGGCAGCTACTGCACAACGTGCGGGAGGCGATTGCCCCGGACGGGACCATGCTCGTGATCGAGTATGTGCTCGAGGAGCAGAACGAGCCCCACATTGGCAAGATCATTGATCTGTGGCTCCTGCTGCTGCTCGGCGCCAAGGAGCGCACCCGGCCGCAGTACACCGAGCTGTTCGCCGAGGCCGGCCTGAAGGTTACCCGGGTCATCCCGACCGCCTCGCCGGTCTCGATCATTGAGGCGGTTCCGGTATGAGACTCGCCGTACCGCCGCTCCCACCGCCGCCACTGAGGAGCTGAGGTCAGCAGATGGATACGGACGTAATCGTCATCGGCGCCGGACCCACCGGACTGATGCTCGCGGCCGAGCTCCGGCTCGGCGGCGCGAGTGTCACCGTTGTCGAACGGCGTGGCGAGCGGAGCTGGGAGTCCCGCGGCATCGGGTTCACGGCGCGCGCGGCGGAGGTCTTCGCGCAGCGAGGTCTGCTGGAGCGGCTGGAGAACGCCGAGATCACCCGGCAGGGGCACTTCGGTGGCATTCCGCTCGACTTCGGGGTGCTGGAGGACTCGCACTTCGGAGTCCGCGGCGCGCCGCAGTTCACCGTCGAGGAGATGCTGGAGAACCGAGCGTTGGAGCTCGGGGCGACCCTGTGCCGGGGGCAGGAGCTGATCGAGCTGAGCGATACCGGCGACCACGTCACGGCGACCGTGCAGGGACCGGACGGCCGGATTGAGTACTCGGCCCCCTACCTGGTGGGTTGCGACGGCGGCCGGAGCACCGTCCGCAAGATCTCCGGTTTTGACTTTCCCGGCCGGGACGCGACCTGCGAGATGTACCTGGCGGATGTGACCGGCTGTGACATCCGGCCGCGGATGATCGGCGAGCTGCTGCCGAACGGCATGGTCATGGCGGGGGCGCTCGGCGAGGGCTACTCCCGCATCATCGTCTGCGAGACCGGTACCCCACCAGATCGGGACCGGCAGGTCACCTTCGCCGACGTGGCGGACGCCTGGCAGCGGCTCACCGGCGAGTCCATCCAGCACGGTACGGCGCGCTGGGTGAGCCGGTTCACCGACGCCACCCGCCAGGTTACCGAGTACCGGCGGGGGCGGGTGCTGCTGGCCGGGGACGCCGCCCACATTCACCTGCCCGCCGGTGGGCAGGGAATGAGCATTGGCGTGCAGGACGCGGTCAACCTCGGTTGGAAGCTGGCGGCCACGGTCCGGGGCACCGCGGCCGCCGGGCTGCTCGACACCTATCACCGCGAGTGCCATCCAGTGGGGGCTCGGGTCCTGCGCAACACCCGTGCCCAGGGCATTCTCAACCTCAGCGGGAGCTCGGTCGAACCGCTGCGCGCCGTGGTGGCCGAGCTCATCGCGCTACCGGTGGTGGCGCGGCACCTCTCCGGCATGGTGAGCGGACTCGATATTCGACACGACCCGGACCCGGAGGCCGCACCGCTGGTCGGCGCGCGGATTCCGGACCGCGAACTGGAGCTGGTCGGGGGCGGCCGGGACCGGATCGCCCGGCTGCTGCAGTCGGCGCGGGGTGTCCTGATCACCACTGCGGACTCCGCGTCGACGGAGCGGTCAGCCGCTGCCTGGTCCGATCGGGTCGACCTGGTACGGGTGCGAAGGATGCCCGCCAACCTGGGCGTGGACGGCCCGCCCCCGGAATCGGTGCTGGTCCGCCCGGACGGCTATCTCGCCTGGGTCGCGCCGGGCGGGGGCGAGCTGGTTGACGCCCTGCGGCGTTGGTTCGGTGCGGCCCGATCCACCGGTGAGCCCACGGAACCGGACCGTCTCGCGCGCGCCCACTAGACAGCCGTACCCAGGGAAGGGGTGAACGTGACCACCGATACGGTGCACGAGACGGAGCATCAGGTCGTCGTCGACGCGCCCGCCGAGCGGGTGTACGCGTTGATCGAGGAGGTCGGCCGGTGGCCGGAGGTGTTCCCACCGACGGTCCACGCCGAGTGTCTCGAACGTGACGGCGAGGCCGAGCTGATCCGGATCTGGGCGACCGCCAACGGCGCCGCCAAGACGTGGACCTCGCGGCGGCGGCACGACCGGGAGCGGTGGACTGTCTCCTTCCGGCAGGAGCGCTCGCAGCATCCGGTCGGCGGCATGGGCGGGGCGTGGGTGATCGAGCCGGTCTCCGCCGGCGCCTGCCGGGTGCGGCTGCTGCACGACTTCTTCGCGGCCAGCGAGGACCCCGCCGATCTGGCCTGGATCCGGCGAGCGGTGGACCGCAACAGCACGTCGGAGCTGGCGGCGCTCAAGACGGCTGCCGAACTCGTCGCCGGCCAGCGCTTCTCCTTCGACGACACCGTGCCGGTCGCCGGTAGTGCCGCGGCGGTCTACGACTTTCTCAACGACGCCCGGCGCTGGCCCCTGCGGCTCCCGCACGTCGCCCGGGTGGTGCTGGGGGAGGAGACACCGGGGCTTCAGGTGCTGGAGATGGATACCCGAACCAAGGACGGGCCGGTGCACACGACGCGCTCGGTCCGGGTCTGCGAGCCGCACCGCGGCATCGTCTACAAGCAGATCGTCCCGCCCGCCCTGCTGACGCTGCATCTCGGTCGCTGGTTGATCGAGGAGCAGGGCCCGGGGCGGGTGCTGGTCACCTCCCGGCACACCGTGCGGATCAATACCGTGCGGATCGCCGAGGTCCTCGGGCCGGAGGCCGACCTGCCGGCCGCGCGGGAGTTCGTCCGAAACGCCCTCAGTGCCAACAGTCTTACGACCCTGCGGGCCGCGAAGGCGTATGCCGAGGGCGCTGACGGGGGACGGGTAGTGCCGTGACGGTCACCCCGGTCGTCATCGTCGGCGCCGGCCCGGTCGGGCTCCTGCTCGCCGGCGAGCTGGGGCGGGCCGGGGTGCCGGTCGTCGTCGTGGAGCGGCTGGCCGAGGCGATGACCGAGTCACGGGCGAGTCAGCTCTCCACGCTCACCGCCGAGCTGCTGCACGAGCGGGGCCTCGATGCACTGCTCGCCGAGGCCGGGCACGAGTCGCGGGCCCACTTCGCCGGCCTGGGATTCGAGTTGTCCGGACTGGACAGTGCGTACCCGGGCAACTGGAAGGTGCCCCAGTACCGGACCGAGGCGGTGCTCGCGGGGTACGCCCGGCGTTGGGGCGCGACGGTGCTGCGGGGGCACGAATTGACCGGGCTCACCGCCGGGTCGGGCCACGTGGTCTGCCAGCTCCGGGGGCCCGCGGGTCGGCAGCGCCTCGATGCGGGTTTCGTGGTCGGCTGTGACGGGTCGGACAGCGCCGTGCGCCGGCTGTGGGACTTCCCGGTGTCGGCGGCGGCGGCGACGAGGGAGCTGTTGCGGGCGGACGTGACCGGGCTTCGGATCCGCGACCGTAGGTTCGAGCGGTGGCCCGGCGGGCTTGCAGTGGCGGCGACCCGAGCCGGTGTCACCCGGGTGATGGTGCATGTGGCCGGCCAGCTGGTGCCCGCCCGGGTGGGGCGGCCGGAGTTCGGCGCGGTCGTCCGGGCCTGGGCGGCGGTGACCGGCGAGGACCTCTCCGGTGGGACTCCGGTCTGGCTGGATGCCTTCGACAATTCCCGGGGGCAGGTCGGTGCGTATCGACGGGGGCGGGTGTTGCTGGCCGGGGACGCCGCCCACTGGCACCTTCCGATCGGTGGCCAGGCGCTCAACGTAGGACTCCAGGACGCGGTGAACCTGGGCTGGAAGCTGGCGGCGACGGTGCACGGCTGGGCCGCGCCCGGGCTCCTGGACAGCTACCACGACGAGCGGCACCCGGTCGCGGCGCGGGTGCTGGATCACGTCTCCGCGCAGGAGACGCTGCTGCTGGGCGGAGCGGAGGTCGAGCCGCTGCGGGCGATCCTGGCGGAGCTCGTCGGCCTGCGGCCGGTCCGTGATCACTTGGCCGAGACCGCCGCCAACCTGGGGGGCCGGTCGGGTCCATCTGGCCCGTCGCCGATCGGGCGGCGGGCTACGACGCTGCGGTTGCGAACCGACTCGGGGCCGCTTCCGTTGGCTGACACCGAGCCCGTCATTGTCCGGCTCAGATCCGGCGCGGACGGTCCGCACCGCAGCACGGTGCGGACGGTGCGTGCCCGTTGTGACGGTGGTCCTCCCCTGGACGCCACCGCCCTCCTCCTGCGCCCAGACGGCTACATCGCCTGGGCCGGCGACGACGAGGAGGAGGGCCTGGAACAGGCAATCGAGAAGCTGCTGTGGGTGGAAGGTAGGAAGGAAAATGTCAGACTTTGACGCAGATGTCATCATTGTGGGGGCCGGTCCCACCGGGCTCATGCTCGCCGGCGAACTGCGCCTCGCCGGAGTCGAGGCGCTCGTCCTGGACCGGCTCACCGAGCCGACGAAGCAGTCTCGCGCGCTCGGCTTCTCGGCCCGGACGATCGAGGAGTTCGACCAGCGCGGGCTCCTGCCCCGCTTCGGCGAGCTACAGACCATCCCCTTCGGCCACTTCGGTGGGCTGCCGCTGAACTTTCAGGTGGTGCCCGGCGGCTCGTACGGGGCCCGGGGCAAGCCGCAGTCGCTCACCGAGGGGATCCTGACCGGCTGGGCCACCGAACAGGGCGCTGAACTCCGCCGGGGTCACGAGGTGACCGGGCTGCGGGAGATCGACGGAGGCGTCGAGCTGGACGTCGACACCCCGACGGGCTCTACGCGTCTGCGGGCCCGGTACGTGGCCGGCTGCGACGGTGGCCGCAGCACCGTACGGAAGTTGGTCGCAGTGGACTTCCCCGGCACCGACGCCACCATCGAAATGTGGTTCGCCGATGTGGCCGGCTGTGCGCTGCGGCCCCGATTTTCCGGGGAGCGGGTACCCGGCGGGATGGTCATGGTGCTTCCGTTGGGCCCGGAGGTCAACCGGGTGGTGGTCTACGAACGCGGCATGACCCGGCGCGGTGAGGGGGCGCCGAGCTTCGAGATGATCGCCGCCGCCTGGAATCGGTTGACCGGTGAGGACATCAGCGGTGGGAAGCCGCTGTGGACCAGTTGGACCACCGACGCCAGCCGGCAGGCCGCGGAGTACCGGCGTGGCCGGGTGTTCCTGCTCGGCGACGCGGCGCACATCCACCTGCCGGTCGGCGCGCAGGGGATGAGCGCGGGCATCGGCGACGCCGTCAACCTCGGCTGGAAGCTCGGCGCGGCGATCAATGGTCATGTTCCGGACGGTCTACTGGACACCTACCACACCGAGCGGCACCCGGTCGCCGCCCGGATCCTGACCAACACCCTCGCGCAGCGCATGCTGTATCTGGGCGGCGACGAACTGGATCCGATGCGGGCGGTGATGACCGAGCTGCTCGCTTACGAGGAGGCCCAGCAGCTGCTGGTCGGCATGGTCACCGGGCTGGACATCCGCTACGACGTCGGGGTGGGCGGCCAAACGCTACTCGGCCGGCGGCTGCCCGACACCGAGCTCACCGGTGATTTCGGGCCGGCCGGCACGGCCCGGGCCTTCAGCTTCCTGCACAGCGGCCGAAGCGTCCTCCTCGACCTGGCCGGCGACGCCGAGCTGCGCGCGGTAGCGGCGCCGTGGAAGGACCGGGTGGACGTGGTCACCGTGACCGCGCGGCCCGCCGGTGTGTTGGCGGAGGTCAACGCCGCGCTGGTGCGGCCGGACGGCTACGTCGCCTGGCTCGGCGCGAAAGCTGCGGACAGCAGCGGCCTGTCGGAGGCCCTCATCCGGTGGTGTGGCCGGCCCTGACCGGCCCACCCAGCCCGGAAGTTCTCGCGCGGCGCCGGCCCGCCGCGTGTCCCAGCGGAGCGAGGAGACGACGCATGCCCTTCATCGACCCCGAGAACGGCTACCTGACCGTCATCAACCTGTTCAAGACCGACACCCCCGAGCGAGTGGATCGACTCGTCGGCGAGATGAAGGCGATCGTCGACACCGCGAACTACCCCGGTTGGATCTCCAGTACCGTGCACCGGGGCCGGACCGAGCCGGGGACCGCCAACTTCATCCAGTGGCGTGGCAAACAGGATCTGGAGTCGCGGTACGCCGGCGACGAGTTCAAGCATCGTACGGTTCCGGTGTTCCACGAGATCGCCACCTTCATCCGGTTGCTGCAGACCGAGGTGGAGGTGAGCCAGCGCCACCCCACGCTCGGTGCGGTCACGGAGATCTCACCGGACCGCGACGACTACACGGTGATTGAGATCCTCGGCGTGGCCCCCGCTGATCAGGACGAGCTGATCGGCACCCTGGGCGCGGCCCATCAGTGGCTGGTGGACGTACCGGGCTATCGCTCGCAGAGCCTGCTCCGCGGCATTCGGGCCCGGGGCGTCCAGGGCGGTGGCAGTGGTCTGGCCGCCGTCGGCGAGGAGCGGGACTTCGTGGTGGTCTACTCCCAGTGGGATGGCCTAAAGGCATTCGAGGCGTTTCGCACCCGACCCGCCGGCGACCAGCCCGCGGCCCGCCGCAGGTCGCTGGAGAAGCGGAACTCCCTCACGACCACCACCAGCTGGAACACCTATCGGGTCGTCCACACCCGGTCCAGCGCCCAACCTGCGTCGGCCTGACCTTCCACCTGGTATTTGGTCGCGGCCCGTGGCGGGGGCACGGGCCGCGACCGGATGCCGCACCGCGCTACTGGCCGGTGATACTCGCCCAGTGCCACGGGCTGTCGAAGGCGGCCACCTCGAGGGCGGTGCCGGCGGCGACCAGCATGGCCGCCTGGGTCGTGGCGGTGGCGATGAAGTCCGAGGCCCGATGCGCGGCGAGCAGGTCCTGCTCGTCGAAGGGCCGCCCCGCGCAGCGCAGCAGTCGCAGGTCGACGAAGCCGGTGAAGGCGCGGCCCAGCACCACCACCGGCTGCGGGCTGCGGATGCTGAACCGCACCCGGGTGGCGACGTGACCGTGGTGGTGTTGGTCGGAGTGGTACGCGAGATCCGGGATGGTGGGCGGGGCGAAATAGTCGCGATCCACCACCTCCGGTACGGGCGGCAGGTTGCCGGCGAGGAAGTGCCACGAGTTGTACTGCATGCGCGCGGCCATCGACCAGGCGGCGTCGGCCAGGTGCGCGACGGAGTTCCCGAAGTGCCGCCGGGCCGCTGGCGCCGGCACCACGCAGCAGAAGAAATGCGGGATGTCCCAGGAGACGATCGTGGCCCACCGCTCGTCCCGCAGCGCCGCGATCAGCCTGGTCAACGACCGCATCCCCCGGCTCATCGCGAAGTCGGCGTCGAAGACCGCGGTCGCCGCGGCGACAGTTTCGTACACCAGGGACTCCAACCCGGTCCCGAAGTCGCCCCGCGGTTCGGCCAGCCAGCCCGGCGACGCCGCCACCGCAGCACCCAGCTCGCGCAGGGTCTCGCCAGCGATGGGGAGCCGGTCGCGCAGGTGGGCGCTGAGCATTGCCTCCGCGCGCCGGGCCCGCCCCGGGTCGGGCCCGGCGACCCGCTCGATCTTGTGCATCAGGGGCCCGTGGATGTCCCGGTAGAGCTGCACCCGGGTACTGATCTCCCGACGGCGGCGAGCTATCGCCACCGCCAGCGCATCGAGTACCGTCACCGTGGCCGAGCCGGCTGCCGGCACCGGATCACCACCGGGGATCTCGTTGTACGCCACCCGGGTCCGTTCCAGGAGGTGGGCCACGTGGTCGAGGGTCAGCTGGGTACCGTTCGCCTCCTCGATCCGGGCGTACCCCGCCGAGCGGACCAGCAGCGTGAGCGACACCACCAGCAGCACGTCGTCGTCGGCCCACAGGTCGAGTGGGACGCTGACCAGCGCGCTCAGTGCGCAGTCCGGATGTCCCGGCCACAGCGTCTTGCCGGTCAGGGTGTTGCGGTCGCGGAAGTTGGTGTACTGCCGGTCACCGCAGTAGAACACCACCGGAGCGGTGCGGCGAACCGCCTCGGTCAGCTCCGCGAGTAGCTTCGCCCGACCGTCCGACCCGGCCTCGGCGAGCCAGCGGCGACCGTCGGCGGCCGAGTCGTGTAGCCGGGTGGTGGCGGCGGTGAGCTCGGCCTGGTAGGCGGCCAGATCCCGGGTCGACCACGGCACCCGCAGTACCCCGCCGACCAGGTCGTCCGTACTGGTCAGCGGCCCCTGGGACGGAACCCGTACGGCGATCCGGCCGCTCCTGGTCAGCCCCACCTCGCCGAGGAAGGCCGTACCGGCGGGGTCTGCCGGTCGGGCCGGGGGATCGTCCCCGCGCCATGATCGTCCGAAGAGCACCCGGACCGCGCACTCCGCCGCGGTGGGCAGCGCCCGTAGTTGGATCTCGGCCGGCACGTGCCCGCCGAGGGTCAGCAGCGTCTCCACCGCCATCGCCGGGTCCGGCGCGGCTGTCGCCTGCTGCCAGACCCGGCCCAGCAGGCCGGGGAAGCCGGCATCGTTGCCGACCGGGTAGTCGGGTGTGGCGGTGGCGCCGGCCTTGTGGCCGAGTCGGCTCGGCCGTCGGCTCTGCCGCGCCTTCGCCAGGGCAGCTCGGCGGGACAGCCCGCTATCCGGCTCTACTGGCAGTGTCATGCCCATCCTCCGTGGTCAGGCCGATGTGATCCCAGAGCTGGCCTTCGGTTGGTGTCCACTGCGGATCCGGGTAGATGCAGTCGACCGGGCAGACCAGTACGCACACCGGGCAGCCGGAGCACAGCTCGGGGATGATTACGACGTCGAGTCCCCGATCGAAGATCGCCCCGAACTCGGGCGGGCAGTTGCGCAGGCAGGTGTCGCACGTGATGCACTCGGATTTCTCGATCCGGCGTGGTGGCTTCCTCCACGCCTCGTTGCGGGTGCGCTGCGTGATCCGCGCGTCCCGCGCGGCGCCTGCCTGGGCAGCGGCCTCTCGTGTCCACGGCATCCTGCTCACCTCCTGCCGGGGCGCTCCGGGCCGACCAGCGGCGGCCCGGAGCGGAGCTCCCCTCGGTCAATGGGCGGACCGCCTCAGCTGCGCGGAGATGCCGTCCCACAGCTGGGTCCGCGCGGCCATAGCGGTGTTGACGGTGTCCTTGCACTGCTCCCACCGGTCTTTGTCGTCTCCGCACAGGTCGGCGAGCATCTGCATCGCCATCGGCGTGTGCTCCTCGCTGTCCACCTGAATGTGCCGCCGGAGGTAGTCGACGAAGGTGGAGAGCCCGCCGACCCCGGTGTTGAGCGCGGCGACCTGGTCGAACATCGCCGGGATCAGGTCCTCCCGGCCGAACGCGAACGCCGCGGCCTGGCAGTGCACCGGGGCGTGCTCGATGAACCGCCAGGTGGTGCCGATGAATTCGGCCGCTGGGCCGGGGACGCCGGCCTTGGTGATCGCCGCGGGGACCGGCACACCGGCGCGCAGCAGGCCGATGAAGGAGTCGATCCCGCGGGTGTCGGCGCCGGCCTGGCGCATGCCGTCCACGTACAGCTCGAAGTGGCTGATGAAGCCGTCGCCCAGCTCGTCGCTCTCCTCGACCAGGGTGATGTCGTTGATCAGCCGGCTGCTGCTGCGCTGCCCGGACGGCACCCAGGGCACCTCGACGCAGGTGAGCTGCCGCTGCAGCGACTTGAGTAGGGACATGAAGTCCCAGACCGCGTATACGTGGTGTTCCATGAAGGTGACCACCGCGTCGACACTGTCCAGTTGCCCGTACACCGGGTGGCCAAGCACCTTCTGCCGGGCCGGCTCGATGGTGTCCTTGAGCATGTCGATGGCCGGAGTCGATTCGCCCCAGTCGTACCGTGACATCGCCTTTCCTCTCGTCTCGCCTTAACGGTCCGGCCCACCGGGCCGGGTGGTCAGAAGACCCCGAAGTACTCGCGGTGCTCCCACTCGGTGACGGAGTCGGTCGCCGGGTGCTCCGTTGCGCACCAGGCGCGGAACCGGGACGCCTCGCTCTCCTTGAGCTTGCGCAGGCAGTTCTTCAGTGGCGCGCCGAGCAGCTCCTCCGCCCGGGTGCTCTCGCCGAACGCGGCCAGTGCCGCGGCAAAGGAAGCCGGCAGCGTCGGGGCCGGCGCACCAGCCGGGTCGGCGTCCGTCGAGTCCAGCCCGGCCAGGCCCGCGTGCAACTGCGCGGCGATCACCAGGTACGGGTTTGCGCACGGCTCCCCGATCCGGTTCTCGACGTGGGTTGCGCTGCCGGCGTTGAACACCCGGACCATGGCGCCGCGGTCCTCCTCGCGCCAGTCGACGGAGGTGGGGGAGAGCGGGAACCGCGGCGACAGCCGGTGGTAGCCGTTGACGGTCGGGACGGACAGCAGGCAGAACTCGCTGGCGTGGGCCAGCAGCCCCCGCACGTAGGCCGCACCGGCGGCGGAGAGCGGGCCTGCAGCGCCGTCGTCCGGCGCGAACAGGTTGCGGTTCGTGGTCGTGTCGACGACCGACTGATGCAGGTGCCAGCCGCTCGGGTCGAACCCTTCCAGCCCGGGGAGGGTCATGAACGACGCGTGGTAGCCGCGGCGCCGGCACTCCTGCTTGACCTGGGTCCGGAACAGCAACATGGCGTCCGCCGCCGCCAGCGCCAGCATCGGGTCGAAGGTTGTCTCCAACTGCCCCGGCCCGGATTCGTGTTCGATGGTGCGCAACGGCAGGCCGAGTGCCATGAGCATGGCCGCCAGGGGGTCGGCGAGGTCGGCCACGGCGTCGTAGTAGCTGTCCAGGTTGAACTGGTATCCGGCGTTCATCGCCGCCACCGCCGGGGCGGCCCCCTGCCGGCCGAACCCGTTGCCCGCGTTCCCCACCGGCCCGGCGACCAGGCGAGTCAGGTACCACTCGACCTCAAGTCCAATCACGGGTGCCAGGTCGCGTTCGGCGTAGCGGGCACAGACCCGGCGCAGGAGGTGACGGGTCGCCAGCGGGTGTGGCGAGCCGTCCCGGAGGTACTCGTCGCCGACCACCCACGCGGTCCGCCGGTCCCCGCGGGGCAGCACCTGGAACGTGCGTGGGTCCGGGACCAGGACGAAGTCGCCAGCGCCGAGCAGTTCCGCCACCCCGACGCCCGGGTCGGTGCGGAAGTCCACGGCGACGGCGTGCCCGGTGTCGAAGAGGAACGGACCGGGGCTGAAGTCCAGACCGTTGCGCAGCACGGTACGGAAGACGTGCGCCGGAACGGTTTTGGAGCGGGCCAACCCGTGCGGGTCGCTGAAGACGACCCGGACCAGGTCGACCTCGTCGAGTGACGCCTCGACCTTCTCGGCGGCGGCGATCTGTTCGTCGTTCCAGTGGCCGAACTCGGCCACGAACGAGGGCCGCCCGACGCCGCTGTTGTGGTCGGGCACAGACCAGGTCCTGGACATCGTCATCGCTCTCCTTGGAAGTCGCTGCCCGGCCGGGACGTCGGGCGGGCCAGCTCCGCTTCCAGCCGGGTGGCTGCCCGGAGCACCAGGTCGTCGTCGCCGACCCGACCCACGAGCTGAACCCCCACCGGGAGCCCGTGGGGCGTCACCCCGGCGGGCAGGGAGAGGGCCGGCTGGCCGGTGAGGTTGAACGGATAGGTGGCGGGTGACCACGCCAGCCACCGCAGACCGTCCGGATCGGCGGCGGCGGGCGGGGCGACGGCGTCAGCGGCGAAGGGTGTGATCGGGACGGTCGCCATCGCCAGCAGGTCGTAGCGCTGCATCACGTGGTGCAGCCGGGCCCGCAGGGCCATCCGGGTCTCTTCGGCGCGGAGGACGGCGGCGCCGGTGAGCGTGCGCCCGTACCGGATGAGCGCGAGCCGGCCCGGATCGCAGAGCCGCTCCTCCGCCGCCGGAGTCGCTGCAGCGGCCTCAGCGGCGGCGAGGAGGTCCACGAGCGCGCCGTAGGGATCGGTGAACGGCACCGCGATGCGCTCGACCCGGTGTCCCAGTCGGGCCAGTGCCGGTTCCACCAGGTCCGTGACCGCACGGACCGCCTCGGTTGTCCCAGGGAAGTCGAGCCAGCCGATCCGTAGCGCGGCCGGAGCGGCCGGTGGCGCGATCGCTCCCGCCACCGAGTCCGGGTCCTGGTGGTCCGGACCGACCAGCACCGCCATCAGGGTGGTGATGTCGGCGACCTCGGTTGCCAGCGGCCCCAGGTGGGATAGGCGTTCGGCGCCGGGTGGCACGTAGGGGACCCGGCCGAAGGAGGGCTTGAACCCGACCACGCCGCAGAACGCTGCGGGGATGCGGATCGATCCAGCCCCGTCGGTCCCGATCGCCGCGGTGCTCAGCCCGGCTGCCACCGCAGCGGCCGAGCCGCCGCTCGACCCGCCGGCGGTCCGCTCCGGTGCCCACGGGTTGCGGGTCGGGCCGGCGACCCGGCTTACCGTGCTGGCGCTCCATCCGTGTTCCGAGGTCGCGGTCTTGCCCACCAGGATGGCGCCCGCCGCCCGTAGGCGGGCCACCGCCGGTGCGTCCACCGCCGGGCGGCGGTTGGGCACCAGCGACCCGCGCCGGGTGGGCAGGTCCCGGGTCTGGATGAGGTCCTTGATCGCGATCGGGACTCCGAGTAGCGGCCGGTCTCGGAAGGCGGCCGTACCGAAAGCGGAGAGGAACTGGTCGGCCGCGTCCGCCTCGTCCCGGGCGCGGTCGTCGGCGACCGCGACGAACGCCCCGATCGTCGGGTCGGTCTCCCGGATCGCCGCGAGTACGTCCTCCAGATGCTCGGCAACTGTCGAACCGCCAGTGAGGAACAGTTGTCTCGTCTCCCGGACAGACCGGCAAACCGGCGTTCGAATGGCGGGAAGCGTTAATGCGGGCACCACCCCAATAAAGGCCGTAGTCGCTCGTTGGGCAAGTTTTTGGGAGGGGTGCGGTGGTCCGGATGGCAACTCCGAAGAAAAGACCTCCGGTGCTCCTCCGATCCGGCTCGTTCAACTGACGAAAAGCTACGAAAACCTGGATGGCAAGTATGGATAAGTTTTGGATCAGTGCTGTACTGCGCGCCGGGGGAATCGTTACTCTGCGGCTCGTGGGTCCGGTTCTCGTTGGGGGTTCATGGTCATGATTTCTCGTTATTCTCTGCCGGAGATGGCCGACCTCTGGTCGGATGAGGCGCGCTACGCCACCTGGTCGAGGGTGGAGCTCCTCGCGACCCAGGCGCAGGCGCTGCTGGGCCGGGTCCCCGAGCCGGCCCTGGCTGACATCCAGCAAGCCCGGGTGCCGTCGGTGGCGCGGGTGGCCGAGCACGAGCGCCAGCGGGACCACGAGATTCTCGCCTTCCTCGCGGCCTTCTGCGAGAACATTCCGGCCGACTCGGCCCGTTGGGTCCACCTCGGCATGACCAGCTACGACCTGGTGGACACCGCGCTGGGGGCCACCCTCGCCGGCGCCTGTGACGTGCTGCTCGCGGCGGTGGTGCGGCTGCGCGGCGTGCTGGTGGATCAGGCGCTCGCGCACTGGGAGACGGTGTGTATCGGCCGTACCCATGGCATGCACGCCGAGCCCACCACGCTCGGGCACAAGCTCGCGGGCTTCGCCTTCGCGCTGGACCGGTCCGTGCGGCGGTTACGAGCGGCGCGTGCCGAGGTCGCGGTTGGCACGATCTCCGGATCGGTCGGGACCTATGCGCTCATTGATCCCTTCGTCGAGGAGCACGTCTGCGCCGAGCTCGGCCTCGCGGTGGAGCCCGCGCCGTCCCAGGTCGTGGCCCGGGATCGACACGCGCAGCTGCTGCACGCCCTCGCCACGCTCGGCGCCTGCGTGGAGCAGGTCGCCACCGAGGTCCGGCTGCTCTCGCGCAGCGAGGTCCGCGAGGTGGAGGAGCGCCGTACGGTCGGCTACCAGGGCTCCAGCGCCATGCCGCACAAGCGGAATCCGACTTCCAGTGAACGTCTGGTGGGGCTGGCCCGGCTGCTCCGCGGGTACGCGGGTACGACGGTGGAGAACGTGGCGCTGTGGCACGAGCGGGATCTGTCCCACTCCGCCGTGGAACGGGTGGTCCTGCCCGACGCGATGATCGTCGCACACTTCCAGGCGAGTCGCGCCGCGGACCTGGTGGCGGGGATGGAGGTCTTCCCGGATCGAATGCGGGCCACGGTCGAGGGGAACGGCGGCGTGGTCTACAGCTCCGCTGTCCTGGCCGACCTGCTGGCGGGCGGCACCGAGCGGGAACGCGCCTACCGGTCGGTGCAGGCCGCCGCGAACGGCGCCGCCGCCGGCGACGGAGATTTCGTTACCCTGCTGCGAGCCGAGGGCATCGATGTCGCGCCGCTGCGCCCGGAGCGTTTCCTGGTTCACCACACCGTCATTCGCAAGCGATTGGAAGATCTCCGTGACCTGGCACATTGAACGCGAGAACGGCGTCGACCTCGACCTGGTTGCGGTCCGGGCGCTGTACCGGTCGTCGGGGCTCGGCGCGCGGCGGCCGATCGCGGAGGCCGGCCGGCTGGCCGCGATGGTGCGAAACGCGAACCTGGTGCTGACCTGTCGGGTCGGGGGTGAGCTGGTGGGAATCGCGCGGAGCATTTCCGACTTTTCCTACGTGACGTACCTCTCCGATATCGCCGTGGACCGGGCTTACCAGCGGTCCGGCATCGGCAAGGCCCTCATCGCGGCGACCCAACAGGAGGCGCCGCCGGCGAAGATCGTGTTGCTGTCGGCGCCGGCCGCCGCCGACTACTACCCGCACATCGGGTTCACCCCGCACCACTCGGCCTGGGTGTGGAACCCGTAGCGGGCCACGGTAACCAACGACGGGCGGCGGTGGACCGCCCCCGTGGTGCCCGGTGTGCGCCGCGGCTAGCGGGCGTCGGCCGGCACCTCGGCCTCGCGGTTGACCAGCATCGCGTAGTGCCCCCCCAACTCCACCAACTCGGCGTGGGTGCCGCGTTCGACGATGGTGCCGGCATCCAGCACGATGATCTCGTCCGCCTCGCGGATCGTCGACAGCCGGTGCGCGATCGTGATCGTGGTACGACCGGCGCTGGCCGCATCGATGGCCCGCGTGACGGCCTCCTCGGTCTGGTTGTCCAGGGAACTGGTCGCCTCGTCGAGCACCAGGATCGGCGGATCGCGCAGGACCGCCCGGGCGATCGCCAGGCGCTGCCGTTCCCCGCCGGAAAACCGGAACCCCCGTTCGCCCACCACGGTGTGGTACCCGTTCGGCAGCGACAGCAGGTGGTCGTGGATATGGGCGATCCTGGCGGCCGCCACCAACTCGTCGTCGGTCGCGTCAGGCCGGGCGAACCGCAGGTTCTCGGCGACCGAGGTGTGGAACAGGTAGGTCTCCTGGAACACCATGCCGACCGTCGCCGCCAGCGTCTCCGCGGGCAGGTCCCGCACGTCGGTGCCGTCGATTGTCACCCGTCCCGACGTCGGGTCGTACAGCCGCGGGATCAGGTAGCTGAGGGTGGTCTTGCCGGACCCGGTCTCACCGACGATCGCCAGGCTGCGGCCGGCGGGGACCGCCACGTCGATGTCGCACAGCATGGGCCGGTCCGCGCCCGGATAGGTGAAGCCGACCTGGTGGAGCCGGAGTTCCCCCCGTGGCTTCGCGAGGGGGGCGGAACCCGCCGCCTCGTCGAGGTCGACGGGCAGGTCGAGGTACTCGAAGATCCGGCCGAACAGGACGAGTGAGGTCTGCACCTCCACGGCGACCTCCACCAGGGAGACCGCCGGTCGCAGCAGAGTCTGCTGCAGGGTGGTGAAGGCGACCAGGGTGCCGATGGAGATCGCCGCCTGACCGCCGCGGCCGTTCAGTCCCGCCACCCAGTACGTCGCCGCCGGCATCGATGCCAACACGATCCAGGTTGTCGCCTGGGTCCAGCGGCCGGCCAGGTGTGAGCGGATCTCCAGGTCGGACAGGAGTCGCGACTCCGCGGTGAAGATGTCGGTCAGTGAGCGGGAGCGGCCCATCGTCCGGGCCAGCAGCACACCGCTGACGGAGAGCGATTCCTGCACGATCACGGAGATCGCGGCGGCCTGGCGTTGCCGCTCGCGGGTGATGCGGCGGCGCTGGTTGCCGACCCGTCGCCCGACCCAGACGAAGAACGGCACCAGTACCAGCGACACGATGGTAAGACGCCAGTCCAACACCAACATCCCAATGATCGTGGCCACGACCACGGTCACGTCGGAGACCAATGTCGTCGCGGTGGTGGTCACGGTGGCCTGCATGTCGCCGATGTCGTTGGTGATCCGCGACTGCACCTCGCCGGAGCGGGTCCGGCTGAAGAAGGCCAGCGGCATCCGCTGCAGGCGTCCGTAGACGGCGGCGCGCAGATCGTGCATCACCTGCTCGCCGACCTTCGTGGAAAGGTAGGTCTGCCAGACGACGACCGAGCTGTTCGCGACGGACGCGAGGAGCATGCAACCAGCGAGGACGGTCAGTAGACCCGTCCGGCCCTCCGGTAGGGCCACGTCCAGGATCTCTCGGATCAGGAACGGGTTGACCAGGAAGAACAGGGAGGAGAGGCCGACCAGGCCGGCGACGACCACCAGGCTCCATCCATACGGGCGGAACAACCGGAGGATGCGCCGTACCGGCACATCAGGGGCGGTGGTGGTCACCCAGCCTCCTCAGTCGGCGCGGGCGGCACGGCGGGTCGTCCCGGCTGGTGGCGGTGGGGCGGCGGCAGGTCACCGGGGCGCCGCGCCGGTCAGGGCCGGGCTCCGCCGGGGGCGACGTAGACGTCCCCGTCCTCGACCCGTACCTGGTAGGTGTCGACCGGTCGGGTAGCCGGGGGATTGGTCGGCTCACCGGTGCGCAGATCGAAGCAGGAGCCGTGCAGCCAGCACTCGATCGTGCCGTCGTACACCTCTCCCTCGGCGAGCGAAACCTCCGCGTGGGAACACCGGTCGTCGATCGCGTACACCCGTCCCCCGCTCCGGACCACGGCCACCGCTCGGCCCTCGACCTTCACCTCGATCGCGCCTTCGGCCGGAAGCGCCGTCACCGGGCACACCTTGACGAAATCCATCGTCCACTCCTCTCGACCACGTTTCGTTTCTGCCGGATGCCGGATGCCGGATGCCGGGGCTGGTCCGCCGGACGGGAGCCTTCCGCCACCTTGCGTGGCGGTCCTCAGGCCGGAGCTGAGCGGGAGTCGAAACCTGCTGGAGCCACCGGCTCCCGCCGGTGACCAGGAAGAATGGATCAGGAATCAAGAAGCGTCGGGGTCGGACGGCCGTTAGCGTTGTGCTATGAACATCACCATTCACTCGAGCTTTCTGCCGCACGAGAATGCGGAGGCGTCGATCACCTTCTACCGGGAAGTCCTGGGCTTCGAGATTCGAAACGATGTCGGTTACGACGGGATGCGGTGGGTCACGGTGGGTCCGGCCGACCAGCCGCAGACCTCAATCGTGCTCCAACCGCCGGCGGCCGACCCCGGGATCACCGACGGCGAGCGGCGCACGATCGAGGAGATGATGGCGAAGGGCACGTACGCCGGTGTTCTCCTCGCCGCCGCCAACCTCGACGAGGTGTTCGAGCGGGTGCAGGCCAGCGGAGCCGAGGTGGTGCAGGAGCCGATCGACCAGGACTACGGGGTCCGGGACTGCGCCTTCCGGGACCCGGCCGGCAATCTGATCCGGATCCAGCAGGCGGGTTGACCGCGGCGCGGAAGCGTCACTTCCCTCGTTGATCGCAAGCCCACTGACGCCAAGGAGGCCATCACCATCATGCTGCTGCCCGACACGATCACGCTCGGGGCAACCGACGCGCAGGCCGCACCCGCCTTTTATCAGTCCGTGTTCGCGGCTACTGCCGTAGGCCATCAGGACGAGCGGGTGGAGTTGGATCTGCACGGCGTGGCCCGGCTCGCCGTGTGCCCGATCACGGAGCTGGCGGCACAGGCGCATGCGGAGCCCACGGCACCGAACTATCGCGGTTACGTCCTCAGCTATATCGTCAACCAGCCCGACGAGGTGCGGAGCATCCTGGACGCTGCCGCCCGGCACGGCGCGAGCGTTCTCAAACCGGCGAAGAAGGCCATGTTCGCCGGTTTCTCCGGTGCCTTCCAGGCTCCGGACGGTGCGGTCTGGAAGCTGACCTCCGCGAAGGCGAAGCCGACCGGGCCAGCTCAGGAGACACCGGTGCCGAATGAGGTCGGTATCCTCCTCGGCGTCGCCGCGACGAAGTCCGCCAAGTCGTTCTATTCGGCCCTGGGCATGGTGGTCGACCGGGACTACGGCAGCAAGTACATCGACTTCCAGCCAAGTCCGGCCGGCTGCCGGCTGGGCCTGATGGACGGAAAGGTGCTGGCCAAGGATGTCGGCACCAAGGAGGACCGCGCCGACTTCCGGGCGGCGGCCTTCGAACGGTTGGTGCCCTCGCCGGACGAGGTCGACTCCCTCCTGTCGGCAGTGACCGCTGCCGGCGGCCGGGTCGTCGCCCCGGCTGCGAAATCCGGGTCGGGAGTCTATGCCGGCTACTTCACCGATCCGGACGGCTTTCTGTGGAAGGTGACCTCTGGGTAGTGGCGGGCTCGGCCGGGTCAGCCCCCGCGGATC
Organism: Salinispora goodfellowii; assembly: GCF_059570675.1. Classification (NCBI taxonomy): domain Bacteria; kingdom Bacillati; phylum Actinomycetota; class Actinomycetes; order Micromonosporales; family Micromonosporaceae; genus Salinispora; species Salinispora goodfellowii. The sequence goes on from NZ_JCANTD010000018.1 coordinate 25,495, forward strand.
CGAGTCCGCCGGCCCGAGGTGTCGGCCGGCGGACTCGTTGGGTGTGCCGGTCAGCCGGCTTCCGGAGCGGGTAGCGGATTCGCGTCGCAGGTGGCGTCAACGCCGGTGGTGGCGCTCGGACGGGTACCGTCTCGGAGGTAGGCGGTGACGTGGTTGTTGAGGCACTCGTTGGCGTTGGCGGTCAGGGACGCGCCGTGGAAGACGCCGCCGCGCTCCAGGACCAGCCGGGAGTCCGGGAACCGCCGGTGCACCTCGTAGGCCCCGGCCACCGGGGTGAGCGCGTCGTGCTCCGCCTGGATCAGCAATATGTTTGCGCTCCGGTCGCCGACCTTCGTCGGGCGGCGGGCTGGCACCGGCCAGAATGCGCACGGAGCGTTGTACCATGCGCTGTTCCAGGTCATGAAGCGGTCTCCGCGGTCGTACTGGCGGCTCAGGTCGGTGTGCCAGCGGCTCCAGCGCCGGGGCCAGTAGCCGTCGACGCACTGCACGGTGCGGTACGTGGCATGGGTGTTCTGGGCAGGGAAGCCCGGCTCGCCACCGAAGTTCGCCCGCAGCCCGGCCGGGTCACCCCGCAGCACCCAGTCGGCCAGCACCTGCGCGTGGTAGGTCCAGACGTAGCTGCGATACACGTTCACCGCGAAGATGTCGCTGTACTCCGCCGGGCCGATCTGGCCGTCGATCGGCGCCTCCCGGAGTGCGGCCATGCCCTGGTAGTAGTTCGCCTCGACCGCCGCGGCCGTGTCGCCCAGGTGGTAGTGGGAGTCGTGTTCGGCGATCCAGCTGAAGAAGATCTGCGCGCGCCGCTCGAAGGCCGCATTCGTTCGGGACAGTGCGGTGTACCCGACTGTGCTCGGCTGCACCACACTGTCCAGTACCATCCGGCGCACCCGGTCCGGGAACAGGGAGGCGTAGACCGAGCCGAGGTAGGTGCCGTAGGAGTAGCCCAGATAGTTGATTTTCTCCTGACCGAGCGCGGCCCGGATGAGATCCATGTCCCGCGCCGTGTCGGTGGTCCGGAAGTGCCGGAGGGTGTCGCCGTACCTCTCGCCGCAGCTCTCCGCGTACGCGCGGGCCCGCTTCGTCCACACCTTCTCCTCAGTGCGGCTGCCCGGAACGTAGTCGGGCCGTGCTTCGCCCGGATACAGGTAGGTGGGGTCGCAGGTGATCGACGGCTCGCTCGCCCCGACGCCGCGGGGGTCGAACCCGATCCAGTCGTAGGTCGAACCCACCTCGGTCGGCAGCCCGCTCCAGCCCTTGGCGAACCGGGTTGGCAGATCCCTTCCGATGGTGCCGGGCCACTGCCCCCGGTTCAGTAGGACAACGCCCTGGTACTCGGATTCCGGCGCGGTGTGCTTGGCCCGGGTGAGCGCCAGGGTGATCTTCCGGCCGGTCGGCCGGGAGTGGTCAAGCGGCACCGCGAGTGAGCCGCACTCCAGCCCGACCAGGTAGTCCTCCATCACCGGGTCGTCGGCCGGGCAGGGGGACCAGGAGATTGTGCTGGCCGGCCAGGCGGTGCTGCCCACCGTTGGTGCCGCCCCGACCGGAGCGACGGCGATGACCTGTGCCGTGAGACCAAGTACGACTGCGGTCGCACCAGCGAAGAGTCTTTTCACTATTCCCCCCAAACTGCTCGTGGGCTTGGTGCCCAACACCTGTTGAGTGCCTTACTCGTCGGCCGGATCATTCGGACTGTTGGGGTTTCATCGGGCGGCGGTCAGCGTTTCCATCCGCCGGACGATGTCGGCCGGGGTCGGTAGCACGGCCAGCTCGGCGGCGAGGGCCTGCGCCTGCCGGGCGTACCGCCGGTCGGCGAGTAGCTCTCGGCTGCGGGCGGCCAGGACGTCCGCCAGGTCGGGATCGGCCGGGCGGGGAGCGTGGACCGTCACGGCGGCGCCGAAGTTGGACAGAGCGTCGGCGATCGCTCTGGTGTGGGTGTTCGGGGGAGTGATCACCTGCGGCACTCCCGCGGCGATGACGGCCATCGTGGTGGTGGCGCCGCCATGGTGGACGGCCAGGTCACAGGTGGGTGCCACGGTATCCAACGGGATCCAACCGATGCGGATGTGGTCCGCCGTCGCACCGAACTCCTCGGCGACCCGGGTGGGCGCCGCGATCACCACCTCGGCGTTCACGGCGGTGAGCTGCGCTGCCAGCCGCCGTAACGAGCGGCCGGCGAGCATGCGATGGTGCGTCCCGGAGGTGATCAACACCCGGGGGCGGCCCGGCGGCCGGGTGTAGGCCCACCGTTGGAGGCGGCGCTGGGGGTTCGTGGCCACGTAGCGCATGGGGTGCACGTCGGCGGCGGGCGACGACCGTAGCGACGGCGGGCTGACATCAACCACCAGGTCGGGTTTGGGTAGCCCGCCCAGGCTCCGGCGGCTCAGCTCCGGCGCAAGCTCCTTCGCCGCTACCGGGTCGATCTCCGCCATCGGAATTCGCAGATACTCGATGTGCCGTACGAAGGGGACGTCCCGTGCCGCGGCGAGCAGCCCTGCCGCGTAGCTCATCGAGCTACCGACGACGACGTCCGGCCGCCAGTCCTGCGCCAGCTCGCTCAGGCCCGCCAGCGTGGCGGCGGCCATCCTTCCCAGTCCGCGGCCGGTCACCACCATCTCGTGCGGCGAGTCGACGGTGGCGAGGAAGGACCGGATCGACGTCGACGTGATCGACACCCCGGGTAGGCCGACCGTCTCCACCGCGTCGATGAGCGGCTCGTTTGTGGCCACCAGTACTTCGTGCCCCGCGTTGCGTACCGCATGGGCCAGGGCGGCGATCGCATAGACGGTGACGTGGCTGCCGGTGGTGAGGAAGAGGAACCTCATCGCCGGGCGCTGGTGTTCCGTGCGGTGCTGCCGGCCTCGGGGCGGCATTCGGTGACGAACTGGCCCGACGGGCTGTGGCCGGATGCCGTCACGGTGAGGCCGGCGCGCGCGGCGAGGTCCCGGAACTCGTCCAGGGTCCGGGGTTTGCCGCCGGTCTGCACCATCATCAGGAGCCCGGCCGAGGCGGCCGACCGTCCTGGGGAGACCCCGCCGACCACGACCACGCGGCCGTGCGGTGCCGCGGCCTCGGCGCAGCGGGTGAGCAGCGCGACAGCCTGCTCGTCCGGCCAGTCCAGGAGCAGACGCTTGAGCAGATAGACGTCGGCTCCGGCGGGCAGCGGGTCGAAGAAGCTCTGCCCCCGGACGGCGGCCCGGTCGGCAACCCCCGCGGCCGCGAAGACCTCGGTGGACCGGGCGACCGTTCGGGGCAGGTCAACCAGGGTGCCGCGGACCGTCGGCCGGGCCCGCAGGATTTCGGCGAGCGTCTCGCCGGTCCCACCGCCCACGTCCACGACGTGGTCGACCTGAGCCCAGGTGTCGTCGAGGAGGACAGCCGGATCCGATGCCTCGCCGGCCCGCCGACCCATGTTCGCGTCGTAGCTGGCCGCGAGGTCGGAGTCGGCGTCGAGGTCGGCCCAGTAGGGGCGTCCGAAGACGGTCTGGTATCCGGGTTGTCCGGTCCGCACCGTCGCCAGCAGTCCGTTCCAGGCGGCGGCGCTGCGGCCACCGTGGCCGTCCAGAGCCAGGCCGCGTAGCCGGCCGGATCTCAGCAGGGAACGGGCCGCCTCGTTCAGGGCGAACTCGCCCTCGACCGGCTCTTCGAAGACGCCCTTGCCGACCAGATGGCGCAGGACCCGGGCCAGGCAGTCCCGGTCACACTCGATGTGGCGGGCGAGCTCTCCGATCTCGGTGACGCCAGCCGCCAGCTGCTCGGCCACGCCCAGGGTTACCACCACGCGTAGGCTCCACGGCGTCGCCAGGTCGCTGAGTGAGTCGACATCCACCTTTTCTGGCACTGCGTCGTCCCTCCACTGTTGGGGTGGCCCGCGGCGGCCCGCTTCGAGGCCATTATCGGCGTGCTGTTACTCGTTCGAGAATGCGTTCAACCCCTGATTGTGGGGCCGCGGAAACTGTTCATCTGGGGACGGCGGTCAGTTGAACGTGGGTCCCGCCGCAACGGTTGCGTTGCGGCGCGCCGGACCAGATGTCAGAATCCGTCGAGATCGAGTACGTCCACACCGTCGAGCGGGTAAAAGCGTTTTCGAATCCTTCCCTGGGTGAAAGACGGTCGAGATGACAGGCGTATACCGAGCGAGCCGACAGTGGGAACGCATCATTCGGCACTGGTTCACCGAGGACGCGGCAGTAGATCTCTCGCATTTCAAGTCGGAGCGGCCGAACCACAAGATGTCGTTGTGGGACCCCGAGGTGAACGGCGTGCGGTATCTCAAGACGCTGGTGCACAATCTGGCGAACACACTTGGTCCGGAGGACTGGGCGCGGTTACGTCGGACGGCCCGGCGTGAGGTGGGCGATCCGGTCGCGGTGCGGTGGCACGGAATGCCGGTCTGCCTGGACTACCTGCAGGCCACGCTCGAGGTCGGGTTCATCGAGCGGAGCGTCGACCTGCGGGGCGCCCGGGTGCTCGAGATCGGAGCCGGCTACGGGCGGACCTGTCACACCCTGCTGTCGAACCATGATGTCGCTGCGTACTGCATCGTGGATCTGCGCAGCACCATGCGGTTCAGCCGTCGCTATCTGCGGGTGGTCCTGGACGATGCCCAGTTCGCGAAGCTCCGCTTCGTCCCGGTGGAGGACGGGGACGTGGGGCTGGCCCTCAGCGAGAGCGTTTTCGACCTCGGCATCAACATCAACTCGTTCGCCGAGATGACCCCGGAGACCGTACGCTGCTACCTCGATCTGATCGCCCGTCGGTGCGCGGCCCTTTATGTGAAGAACCCCGTCGGCAAGTACCAGGATCGGAGCCTGGACGGGCACGTGGAGGGCGACGAGGCCCGGTGGCGGGCGATGGAGACCGGTCTACTCCGTCAGGTCCTGGATATCCACGACAACCAGGCGGTGCGGGCCGCCGTGCCGGGGTTCCTCGCGGCCTATCGGCCCGGCCCCGAATGGCGCGATGTCACTGATGCGTGGGCCGTGCCGTGGAGCTTCTACTGGCAGGCCGTCTATCGCCGGAAACGACCGGACAGTGGTGGCTGACCGGCCGGACCGGCGATGAAGCCGGAGGGGCGCGACAACCTGCGAACACCGGAGATCGGAGGAGCGGTGGACTGGGAGCTGGCGATGGGCGGTGACCCACCCGTGGTGAGCGTACTGGGAGCGTCCGGCTACCTCGGGTCGGTCGTCACCGCCCGGTTGGCGCAGCTTCCGATCCGGTTGCGAGCCGCCTCGCGTCGTCGTAGCCCGCTACCGGAGCAGGTGGTGGCCGAGGTGGAGGTCTGCACCGGGGACCTCACCGAGACCGAGTGCCTGGCCGATGCCGTCGCGGGCGCCGACGTCATTCTCCACCTGGGTAAACACAGCGGTGGGTGGCGTGACGCCGACACTCCGGAGGGAGAACGGGTGAACGTGGGCATCGTGCGCGAACTCATCGAGATTCTCGGCCGGCGCCGGCCGACCCGGACCGCTCCGTTGGTAGTGTTCGCCGCGACCACCCTGCAGGTGGGACAGCCCCCGAATCGGCCGATGATCGGGAGCGAACCGGACCGCCCGGAGACCGCCTACGGCCGGCAGAAGCTGACCGCCGAACGGTTGCTGAAGGCCGCCAGCGCGGCGTCGGTACTGCGTGGGGTCAGCCTGCGGCTGCCGACCGTGTTCGGGCAGAGCTCGCTGTCCCGGGTGGCTGATCAGGGTGTGGTGGTCACGATGGCCCGCCGGGCCCTCGCCGGTCAGCCGTTGACGATGTGGCATGACGGCACCGTTCGGCGGGACCTGGTGTATGTCGAGGACGCCGCGGACGCCTTCCTGGCCGCCATGCGCTGCCCGGATGCGCTGAGCGGTCGACACTGGCTGGTGGGTTCCGGCCGCCCGGACACGCTGGGCGCGGTCTTCCGTACGGTCGCGAGGTCGGTCGCGGCGCAGACCGGCGAGCCGGCGGTACCGGTGGTCTCGGTGCCGGCGCCGGCCCACGCTCCTGTCATCGATTTTCAGAGCATGCAGATCGACCCGACGCCCTTCCAGCGGGTCTCGGGATGGTGCGCGCGCACGGAGCTTGCGGAGGCGGTACACCGCACCGTGGCGGCCCTGCTCGACGGAAGTGACCGGCTCTAGGAGGATCAGGTGAAGGTCGAGAGACTCGCGGTCCAGGGTGCGTTCAGGTTTACGCCCGAGGTTTACGCCGACCGCCGTGGGCTGTTCGTGTCACCGTTCCAGCGAGCGCCGTTCGCCGCGGCGAACGGCGGCCCGCGCCTGCCCGTCGCGCAGACCAACCACAGTGTGTCCCGACGGGGTGTGGTCCGCGGCGTCCACTACACCAGTGCTCCACCGGGTACGGCGAAGTACGTTTACTGTGCTGCCGGTGCGGCGATCGACATCGTCGTGGACGTCCGGGTCGGTTCACCGACATTCGGCCGTTGGGACGCGGTGCAGCTGGATTCGCGGGAGTTCCGGGCGGTGTACTTTCCGGTCGGGGTCGGGCACGCCTTCGTGTCGCTCGCCGACGACACCATCATGTCCTACATGCTCACCGGGGCGTATGTCCCGGAGCACGAGCGGGTGGTCTCCGCCTTTGACCCCGCTCTGGGGCTGCCGATCCCCACGGACCTGGAACCGATCGTCTCCGACCGCGACCGGGTGGGTCCGAGTCTGGCCGAGACCGCCGAGGCCGGCCTGCTCCCCGACTACCAGCAGTGCCAGGTGCTGGAGCAGCAGCTGTATCAGGTGGCCCATTGATCGCCGCCAGGCCGGCTACCGGCCGGCTCCAGTGAAGGGAGGTGCCGGATGCCCGCTCTCATCCGGCTGGGAGTTCTGGGGTGTGCCAGCATCGCGCTCCGTCGGTTTCTACCAGCATTGACCGAAGTGACCGGGATCGAGCTGAGAGCGGTCGCGAGCCGTGACCCCGCCCGGGCTCGTATGGTCGCCGGGCAGTTCGGATGCCGGGCTGCCGACGGGTACGACGAGTTGCTGGACCGGGCCGACATTGACGCCGTGTACATCCCACTGCCCACCGGGCTGCACGCGTACTGGGTGAGCCGGGCCTTGGCGGCCGGCAAACACGTGCTCTCCGAAAAGCCGCTCACCAGTGACCATGTCACCGCCCGCAAGCTGGTGAACCAGGCGGAGCAGGCGGGACTCTGGCTACTGGAGAACTACATGTTTCTCCACCACCGTCAGCACGAGGTGGTGCGCGACCTTGTCGCTGCGGGCCGGATCGGCACGACCCGGCTCCTCACCGCACGTTTCGGGATCCCGCCACTGGCCCCGACGAACTGGCGCTACCGCGGCGAGTTCGGCGGCGGTGCGCTGCTCGACGTCGGCGTCTATCCGCTGCGCGCCGCCACCTACTTCCTCGGCCCGGAGCTCGACGTCGTCGGCTCGGTGCTGCGGACGAGTCCGGTCAGCGGCGTTGACCTGGCCGGCCACGTCCTGCTGGCCACCCCGTCGGGCGTGACGGCCGAACTCTCCTTCGGCTTCGAGCACGCGTACCGATCCTGCTATTCGTTCTGGGGTGAACGGGCGCGACTCACCCTTGACCGGGCTTTCACTCCGCCGGCCACCCGGCAGCCGGTGATCCGGATCGAGGCTGAGGGCCATGCCGAGGAGGTGCTGCTCCCCGCAGATCATCAGTTCCGGAACATGGCAGAGTTCTTCGCCCGGTCCGTGCTCGATGGTGCGGACTACCGTCCGCAGGCGGAAGCGATCAACCTGCAGGCGGAACTGATCGACAAGGTGCGGACGCGCGCGGTGCGCGCCCCCGCGTCGCACGCGGACGCCCGGAGCGGGTGGATCGGCTGACAGGCCGTGCACCGGGTGCCGCGCTCGGGGAGGATCTCCCGCAGCTACTCCCGGCCCAGGTGGGACTACCGCGGTGGTTGGGCAGTGCTGCCGCGGGCGGCCATGAACTCCGCGACCATCGTCACGAACGCCTTCTTGTCGGTATCCGGAAGGAAGAAGTACGGCGCGATGACCTCGGAGAGCCCGGGCCGTACGAAGGTCATCGGCTGGTCACGCCGGTGGAGCGGCTCGATGACGCAGACATCCTCGGGGCGGGTGCCCCAGTAGGCCATGTCGGTGGCGACCGTGTACCACTGCTGTTCGGTCGCGATCAGACCGTACGCCCGGGCGACGGTCTGCTCCCGGAGACAGCGGGGAGCATGACTGGCGGCAGTGACCTGCAGCACCCGGTGCACGCCGTGCGCGGCGAAGATACCGGCCGCGGTCTCCAACTCGGAGACCGTGTTGCCGGCCCGCGGCATGATGATGCTGTCCCGTACCGACTGCTGGAAGGCGGCCCGTTGCGGGCCGGACAGCCGGGCCAGGAGCGGGCGTAGCCGGGGGAACTCCTCGAGCCGGGCGAGGTTCGCCAGGAAGAATCGCTTCGTGTACTCACCCTCGCTGATGCCGTCGCGCTGGGAGAAGCCGCTGCCCATGACGATGCAGCTGAGCTCGTGATCATGGCTTAGGGTCAGGACCTCCCGCGCCAGCGTGGCCGCGTCGCCCAACCGGTCGTCCCGGGGGCGACCAAGGACCAGGTCCTCCCACGCCTCCGTCTCGAGGTGACGACTGTGCAGAAGGATGCCCACCTTCGTGGTCAATACGGAACTCCTCCGGTGTGGGCCTGCTGGTGTGGTTCAGGATAACCAGCGTCGATCCCTGGTCGGGGCGGCGGGCACCCGGGCCAAGGCACCCGGGCCAAGGCACCCGGGCCAAGGCACCCGGGCCAAGGCTGGGCCCCGGCTATCGGCTGGCGACCAGCTTCTCGACCGTGTGCACGACCTCGGCGGGCGGGGGAAGTTCGGCGACTCCGGCGGCCAGGAACCGCGCGCGTTCGGTGTACCCGGGGTCGGCGAGGATTCGCCGGCAACCCGCGGCGATCGCCTCGACCGCCGCCCGGTCACCGTCCGGGGGTACCGGGGCGGCGGTCAGGCCCGCGCCGACGTCGGTGAGGGCCTTCGCGACGGACCGGGAGTAGTCGTTGTCGGGGACGACCAGCTGCGGTGCGCCGGCGTTCAGCACCGTCATCGTGGTAGCCGCCCCGCCGTGGTGTACCGCCAGATCACAGGTGGGGGCGACGACATCCAACGGTACCCAGCCGACCCGGACATCGTGGAACTGCGCGCCGAACTCCGCGGCGGCGCGCTCCGGAGCCGCGATCACCACCTCGGCGCCAGCCGCGATGAGCTGGTCCACCAGCTGTCGGATGACGCTGCTGCGCGAATGCAGGAAGAGGTTGCGCGTACCCGCCGTGACCAGCACCCGCGGGCGGTCGGCGGGCCGGGTGTACATCCATGGCTGCAGGCGACCCTGCCGGTTCTTCGGAATCCAGCGCATCGGCCAGGCGCCGGGGGTGGGCGACGGCCGGAGGGCCGGCGGGCACACGTCGATGAACAGGTCGGCCGCCGGTGGCCCGCTCAGGCCCAGTCGCTCCAGATCGGGGATGATTCCCGGCTCTGGCCGCAGCGGCACGATGTCCCAGTAGTGGCGCACGTACAGCGCCCGGGTCTCCACGGCGACGAGGCCGGGGACGTATGACAGGCCACCGACCACCACATCGGGCGGCCACTGCCCCGCCAACTCCACCAGGGCCCGCAACCGGGCCGCGGGCTTTCCCGGATGGGGCGTCGGGACCGCCGGCAATCCGATCGCCGCCGCGGTCTCCAGCAGCGGTTCGTCGGCGGTCAGCAGGATCTCGTGACCGGCGTTCCGGGCCGCGGTCGCCAGTGGCGCGATGCAGAACACGGTGGACTGACTACCCCCGACGGTGAACATGAATTTCATCGATTTGAGGTGCTTTCTGGGAGGTGGCGAAAGGGCGGGTGGGGCGCGGGTCAAGCCGGTTGGTGAGCTCCGGTCCGTGGGAGATCGCGCAGCGCACGATGCGGCAGATTCGGTCGATGTCCGCCGCGCCGACCGCCGGGCCCGTTGGCAGGGCGAGGACCTGCTCCGCCAGTCGTTCGGTGTGCGGCAGGGAGACCGGCCGCTGGGACCGGTAGGGCTCCAGCTGGTGACAGCCCGGGGAGAAATAGCGCTGCGCGCCCGCATTCTCCGCTCGGAGTATCCGCATCACCAGGTCGCGATGGATGCCGGTCACCGCTTCGTCAATCCGGAGGATGACGTACTGCCAGTTGGGCTCCTGGGCCTCGTCGAAGTCGACGACGGCCAGGCCGCCCAGTCCGCGCAGCGCAGCATGGTAGCGCGCGTGGTTGGCCCGATTGTGGCGCACGGTGGTGGCCATTGCGTCCAGCGAGGTCAGTCCCATCGCCGCGGATGCCTCGGTCATCTTGGCGTTGGTGCCGACCCCCACGCTACGGCCGTCGGTGGTGATCCCGAAGGTACGTAGCGCGCGAAGCTCCCCGGCGAGAGCGTCGTCGTTGGTTGCCACCGCACCGCCCTCGAAGCAGTTGACCACCTTGGTGGCGTGGAAACTGAACATCTCCGCGCTACCGAAACCACCGATCCGGCGGCCCTGGTGGCTGCACCCCAGTGCGTGCGCCGCGTCGAACACGAGCGTGAGGCCGTGCGCGGCAGCTACCTTCTCCAGCTCACCGGCCGGGCTGGGCCGGCCCCAGAGGTGAACCCCGACGATGCCCGAGGTGCGCGGGGTCAGCACCGTCTCGACCCGCTGCGGGTCGAGACATCCGGTCTCCGGGTCGACGTCGGCGAAGACCGGCGTCAGCCCCAGCATCGAGGCGGCATGTGCGGTGGCCACATAGGTCATCGCGGGCATGATGATCTCGCCGGTGAGCCCGGTGGCCTGGTAGAGCAGCTGCAGCGCCATGGTGCCGCTGCAGGTCGCCACGCAGTGCCGTACGCCCGCCAGCGTCGCGATGTGTTCCTCAAACTCCCGGACCAGGGCGCCATTGGTGAGCCACTTGTTGTCCAACGCGGTGCGCAGCCGCTCGAACAACCGCGACCGCTCTCCCACGCTGGGCGTTCCCACCTGCAGCATCCGTGGGAACGTCGGAGTCCCGCCGAGAATGGCGAGATCAGCGACCGTGTCTTTCACGCGCGGGCCTCCAAAAGCCGTACGACCTGTCGGACGAGCACCGTCGCGCACCGTGCTCGTACCCCGGTGGAGCCCGGCTGGTGGCATGCGGCGACGGGTGGTGCGGTGGACCCGCTCCACCGCCGTTCCAGTGGAGCTCCACCCGGGGTCGGTCGTCTCCGGCGAGGCTCGCAGACATGAGAATCCTCGTGACCGGGGGAGCCGGCTTCGTCGGCTCGCAGTACGTACGCAACCTCCTCGACGGCGTCTATCCGGGGTACGAGAACGCGGAGATCACCGTCCTGGACCTCCTCACGTACGCGGGGCGCCGGGCTAACCTGCCGGCTGCCGACCGTCGGCTGACCTTCGTCCGGGGCGACATCGGTAGCCGGTGCCTCCTTCTCGACCTGCTGCCGGGGCAGGACGCAGTCGTCCACTTCGCGGCCGAAAGCCACGTGGACCGGTCACTACAGGACGCGTCGCCGTTCCTGGCGACCAACGTGTTGGGCACCCAGACCCTGTTGGAGTGCTGCCTGCGTCTCGGCATCGAACGGATCGTGCAGGTCTCGACGGATGAGGTCTACGGCACCATCGCGGAGGGCGCCTGGACGGAGGAGTGTCCGCTCCGGCCGAACTCCCCGTACGCCGCCTCGAAGGCCGCGGCCGATCTGCTCGCCCGCGCCTATCACCGCTCCTACGGGCTGCCAGTGGTGATCACTCGCTGCACGAACAACTATGGGCCGTACCAGCATGTCGAGAAGGTGATCCCGCGGTTCGTCACCAACCTGCTGACCGGCCAGCCGGTGCCGCTCTACGGAGATGGCCAGAATGTCCGGGACTGGCTGCACGTCGCGGACCACTGCCGGGGGGTGCAACTGGCGCTGGAGCAGGGGCGCCCGGGTGAGGTCTACCATATCGGTGGTGGCGTCGAGCTGACCAACCGGGAGCTCACCGCACTCCTTGTGGAACTCTGCGGGGCCAGCTGGGACGCGGTCCGGTTCGTCGCCGACCGGTTGGGACACGACCGGCGCTACAGCCTCGACGACGGCAAGGCCCGCCACGAACTCGGCTATGCCCCGCAGGTGTCGTTCGAATCGGGCCTGGCCGCGGTCGTGAACTGGTACCGAGACAACCGCGACTGGTGGGCGGAGCGTACGCGCGGCACGCGACCAGACCGGGAGAGCGCCGGCTCGAGCATGGCGGTGCCCCGGTGAGCGCCCCGCGAGTGGTGATCACGGGCCTCGGTGTCGTGGCGCCGGGGGGTGTGGGTACGAAGGCGTTCTGGCATCTGATCACCGCCGGCCGGACCGCGACCCGGCCGATCACCGCTTTCGACGCTGCCGCGTTTCGGTCGCGGATCGCGGCCGAGGTGGACTTCGAGGCAGCGCAGGCAGATCTGTCCCACCGAGAGCGTCGTCGACTGGACCGAGCCGCCCAGTTCGCCCTGGTCGCGACGAGGGAGGCGATCGCCGACAGTGGCCTGGAGCCGGACCGGTTCGATCCCACCCGGGTTGGGGTGAGTCTCGGTACCGCCGTCGGTGCCACCTGCAACCTGGAGTCCGAATATCTTGCCCTCAGCGACACCGGCCGGGAGTGGGTCCTGGACCACCGGTATGCCAGCCCACACCTCTACGACTACTTCATGCCGGGCTCGATGGGGGCGGAAGTCGCCGCGGAGTGCAACGCCCAGGGGCCGGTCACTGTGGTCTCGGCGGGATGCACCTCCGGTCTGGACGCGGTCGGCCACGCGGCTGACCTGATCCGGGAGGGCGCCGCCGACGTGATGGTCACCGGCGGTACCGACGCGCCCATCTCGCCGATCACGGTCGCCTGTTTCGATGCCATTCGGGCGACCTCCCCGAGTAACGACGATGCCGCACACGCGTTGCGGCCCTTCGATCGCAACCGGAACGGCTTCGTTCTCGGCGAGGGCGCCGCCACGCTGGTGCTGGAGACCGAGGACCACGCGCGGGCCCGCGGCGCCCGGATCTATGCCGAGATCGCCGGCTTCGCCTCGCGGAGTAACGCCTACCATATGACCGGCCTCCGGCCCGACGGCGCCGAGATGGCCGCCGCCATCACCGCTGCCCTGGCCGAGAGCCGGCGCTCGCCCCAGTCCGTCGACTACGTCAACGCCCACGGCACGGCGACCAAACAGAACGATCGACATGAGACCGCCGCGCTCAAACGGGCACTCGGTCCGCACGCGTACCGGACCCCGGTCAGTTCGATTAAATCGATGCTCGGTCATTCGCTCGGGGCCATCGGATCGATCGAGATCGCCGCCTGTGCCCTCGCCCTCGACCAGGGCGTTGTCCCACCCACCGCGAACCTGCGCGAGCCGGATCCGGAGCTCGACCTGGACTACGTCCCGCTGCACGCCCGGGAGCAGCGGCTGGACACGGTGTTGAGCGTCGGCAGCGGCTTCGGCGGTTTCCAGAGCGCGATCGTGCTCACCCGGTTGGGCATGGGCCCGGCATGACCACAGCGGTGATCACCGGCATCGGCGTCGCGGCGCCGAACGGCGCCGGGACAGCGAACTTCTGGGCCGCTACGCTCGGCGGTGAATCCGGCATCGGGCCCATCCGCCGCTTTGACGCACGGGGCTATCCGGCCCGGCTGGGTGGCGAGATCGACGACTTCGATCCGGCTGAGCACCTGCCCCGCCGGCTGCTACCGCAGACCGACCGGATGACCCAGCTCGCCCTCACGGCGTCGGCGTGGGCGCTGGCCGACGCCGGGGTGGAGCCGGGCACCTACGACCCGGGCGAGACCGGGGTGGCGATGGCCGGGGCGTTCGGCGGCTTCGAGTACGGCCAGCGGGAGTTGGAGAACCTCTGGTGTTCCGGCCCGGAGCGGGTCAGCGTCTACATGTCGTTTGCCTGGTTCTACGCCGTGAACACCGGGCAGTTGTCCATCCGACACGCCATGCGTGGCCCGGCCGGCGTCGTCGTCGGTGACCAGGCCGGCGGGCTCGACGCGGTGGCGCAGGCCCGGCGCAACATCCGCAAGGGGGCACGGCTGATGCTCTCCGGCGGTTTCGACAGTTCCTTCTGTCCGTACGGGTGGGTCGCCCGGGTCAGCGACGGGACGCTGAGCACCGAGGAGGATCCGCGTACCGCCTACCTTCCCTTCGACCTCCGCGCCCGGGGCCAGGTCCCCGGCGAGGGAGGCGCGGTCCTGGTGGTCGAGGAGGCCGCCGCGGCCCGCCGTCGCGGTACCCGGATCTACGGGGAGATCGCCGGGTACGCCGCGACGTTCGATGCCGCGGCCCGACATGGCGGTGAGCGGGGTCTGGGCCGTGCGGTGGAGGCCGCTCTCGCCGATGCGGGGGTGACCCCCCGGGAGGTCGGGGTGGTCTTCGCGGACGGTTCCGGCTGGCCGGAAGACGACCGCGCCGAGGCCGAGACCATCGCGGCTGTCTTCGGTCCGCAGGGGGTGCCGGTCACGGTCCCGAAGACCATGACTGGACGGATGAGCTCCGGCGGTGCCCCGGTCGACCTCGCCGGTGCGCTGCTGGCGATGCGGGACGGGCTCATCCCGCCGACGGTCAATGTGCAAACGGTGGCCCCGGGCGTGCGGCTGGACCTCGTCACCGGTCTGCCCCGGCCCTGGCAGCCGGGGCCCGCATTGGTGCTGGCCCGGGGCCGGGGCGGCTTCAACTCCGCCATGGTGCTCCGGCCTGGCACCGCGGCCCCCGGCCGCACCGGAGCAGCCGGAGCCACCGACCGCGAAGCACTCACCCGATCAGGAGGGAAACGGCATGAAGCAGATGACACTGTCGGCCCTGGAGGAGATCATGCATAGGTGCGCGGGGGACGACGAGTCCACGGATTCGTTCCAACAAGCCCCCGAACGGGCCTTCGCTGACCTCGGCTACGACTCCCTCGCGCTCTTGGAGACCCAGAGCGTGATCCGGCGCGAGTACGGCGTTGACCTCTCCGAGCAGGCGGTGAGCACGGCGGAGACGCCGCAGCAGCTGGTTGACCTCGTGAACCGATGGCTGTTGGCCGCCTGACCGGCCCGCTGGCCCTGCTGATGCCGGGCCAGAGCGCCCAATACCAGGGGATGGGTACCGGGCTGTACCGCGACGTACCGGCATTCGCGGGGGTGATGGACGAGCTGTTCCTGCTGATGGGGGCGGCCGGAGACGAGCTCCGCTCGGACTGGCTCGCCGCTTCGCCCCGGGTGCCGATTGACCATGCCGATCGCTCCCAGCCGCTGCTCTTCGCGATCGACTATGCGCTCGGCCGGCTCCTGATGGACTGGGGACTGCGGCCGGGGGTTCTACTCGGGCACAGCATCGGCGAGTTGGCCGCGGCGACTCTGGCCGGGATCTTCGATTCGGCCAGCGCGGTCCGGATCGTGCGGCATCGGGTTGGCCAGTTCGCCACGGTGCCGGCGGGCGGGATGGCCGCCGTCGCCGCGTCCCGGGACCAGGTGCAGCCCCACCTCCGGCCGGGGGTCGACATCGGTGCGGTCAACGCGCCCCGGCAGACCGTGATTGCGGGTGCGGCCGAACCACTGCGGACCACCTTGGACGCGCTCCGGCGTGCGGGCTATACCTGGGCGCCGGTGCCGTCAACGGTGCCGTTCCACAGCGAGCTACTCCGTCCGGTGGCCGTCGCCGCCGGCCCGTTGCTGGCCAGCCTGCCGGCTCGGCCGCCACAGATACCCCTGGTTTCCGGGTACACCGCTGGCTACCTGACCGACGCCGAGGCGGGGGATCCCGGGTACTGGGCGCGTCAGCCGGTGGACCCGGTGCTGTTCTGGCCGGCCCTGACGACCCTGGCGGACGCCGGGCCGCAGCTGCTGGTCGAGTGTGGCCCGGGCAACGGCCTGGCGACCCTCGCGCGGCGGCTGCCGCAGGTTCGCTCCGGGCACAGCAAGGTACTTGCGCTGCTCGGCCCGCCGGCGGGCCCGTCCCGGGAGGCCGAGCAACTCGCCGCCGCCGCTGCCCGCCTCGGGCTATCCCCGCCCTGACCAGGCTTTCTCCGAACACCAGCCACGGAGGGGACATGCCCCTCCAGAATTGTGGAGGCGAGATGGTGACCTACCAACCGGCCCCGTTCACCCAGGTCGGCCGCCCGGCGCTGGTTCGCGGCCCGGGCGACTGGTGGGGACGCGTCGAGTTGATCACCCCGGCGATGTGCGGCCCCAACTCGCTCTTTGTCGGGCAGCTCGGGGACTGGACGTGGGACGCAGTGGGCGCCGCCTGCCACCTTGACCCCTACTCCGCGGTGGATCCGGACGGTAACCCGGTCTATCTCTCCTTCGCGTACTTCCGGGTTCAGGCCTGCCGGGAGCTGTCCGTCGAGCAGTTGACCTTCGGTGACCGGCTGCGGGTCCGTTCCAAGGTCTTCTCCTGCGGCGGTGATTCGGTGCTGACCGTGCATCAGGTCAGCCGCCACGAGGGGGCATCTGGCACGGCCCGGAGCGGGGGCGCCGCCCGCACCGACGACTTCTTCAGGTACGACACGCCCGGCTGCCTGCACGTCGAGACGTTCAACCGGTGGATCCAGCGCTCCGGTGCGGGAACAAACCACGGGTTGCGGCGGGCCACGCCGGTCGGCTTCCGGGTGGATCACCTGGAGCAGATCGCCGACGAGTACACACCGCGGCGAATCGTGTCGAATGTCCGCCGGGCCGCCGGGTTCCGATCGGTGGGGGAGCCACCGCCCCAGGTTCGCGTGGCGCTGACCTATCAGGTGAGCGCCAGCCGCGATCTGAACGGTGTCGGCCTCCTGTACTTCGCGTCGTACTTCTCGATAGTGGATTGGGCCGTCCTGCAGCTGTGGCGCTCGCTCGGCCGGTCGGTGGCGAGCTTCCTGCGCCGGCGGGTCCTGGACCGGCAGGTCTGTCTGGTGGCCAACGCCAACGCCGACGACGTGCTCGATGTCGACGTCATGATGTACCGAGATCTTTCGGGGGAGGAGGTGGTCGATGTGAGCCTCCGTCGCCGCCAGGACGGCAGCCTGCTCGCTGTGGCGCGTCAGCGGATCATCCGGCCAGGGGACTGACGGCGGGCTGTTCCGCCGCTACGACCCGAGGTGGTCATTGATGAAATCGACCAGTGCCCGGGGCGTGTGGACGCGTTCCAGGTCGTCCTCGGAGATCGGGACGCCGTAGTCGCGTTTGATTCGGCTGTGCGTCTCCAGCAACGCCAGCGAGTCGTACCCCAATTCGTCAAAGGGCTGGTCTGGGGCGTGCTCGAACGACTGCCAGTCCCCGTCCCAGACGTACTGGCGCATGAGGAGCTCGAGCTCCTGCAAGGTGATCGGCGGCACGAACGACTCCTTCGCCCAGCGGTCGATGCGGCTGCCGGCACCCGGTGCCGCATCCGGACCATTGTTGGATCGCGTCGTGCCGATCCTGCGGCCCCGACCTCCGGGTGCGCTCGAGGGCGAATCGAACCTCGTCCCGGCGAGTCGGCGGCGAACGGCTGGACGGGAGCCGGGGAGTCTCTGCAGAATACGTGCGTGCGTGCTCAGCAGCCGAACCCGGACGAGGTCCGAGCCCGCCTGCGCCATCTCGCGCGACTGCGGCAGGTTCGGGACCGCATCGACCGGGAGTACGCGCAGCCGCTGGACGTGCAGGCGTTAGCCCGCGGGGTGAACATGTCCGCCGGGCATCTCAGCCGTGAGTTTCGCCTTGCCTACGGTGAGTCGCCGTACGCGTACCTGCTGACCCGGCGGGTGGAGCGGGCGATGACGCTGCTGCGCCGCGGCGACATGACCGTGACGGAGGTCTGCTTCGCGGTCGGCTCCTCCTCGCTGGGGACGTTCAGCACGCGGTTCACCGAACTGGTGGGCGTGCCCCCCAGCACGTACCGACGGATGGCCTCGGAGGCGACGGCGGGGATGCCGTCGTGTGTGTCGAAGCAGGTGACTCGGCCGGTGCGGAGCCGACCGGCGGGGGAGCGGCAGCCGGCCTGAAACCGGGACGACCCGAGCCCGGCTTGAGCGCTGCCGGAGCACCGCCGGCCAGACTTCGGCCAGGTAGCCACCGGCCGGCTGGGAGTCCTGGTGTGTCCGGATTTCAGGTCGAGGGGTGGCGGCGCCCGCCCGCGGCACTGCCCGGCGGGACGACACGGAGCCATCCGTCGTGAGGAGGACTCAGGTGAAGGGCATCGTCCTGGCCGGCGGCTCGGGGACGCGGCTACACCCGGTGACCCTGGCGCTGTCGAAACAGCTCCTGCCGGTCTACAACAAACCGATGATCTACTACCCCCTCTCGGTGCTCATGCTCACCGGGATCCGGGACATCCTGATCATTTCCACGCCACGGGACCTGCCGCTGTTCGAGCGGCTCCTCGGCGACGGCTTCCGGTTCGGCCTGTCGATCTCGTACGCCGCCCAGCCGGTTCCGCGGGGCCTGGCCGACGCCTTCATCATCGGTGCGGAGCACGTCGGACCCGACCCGGTCGCCCTCATCCTGGGCGACAACATCTTCCACGGCTACCGGTTCTCGGAGCAGCTGCAGGCGGAGAGCCGGGACATCGACGGGTGCGTGTTGTTCGGCTACCCGGTCACCGATCCGCAGCGGTACGGGGTGGGGGAGACCGACGCGACGGGGCGGCTCATTTCCATCGAGGAGAAGCCACGTGTGCCCCGGTCGAATCGGGCGATCACCGGGTTGTACTTCTACGACAACGACGTGGTCGATATCGCCAAAAACGTTCGTCCGTCGGCACGTAACGAGGTCGAGATCACCCGAGTCAACCAGGTCTACCTGGAGCGGGGTAAGGCGAGACTGGTCGATCTGGGCCGTGGGCTGGCCTGGCTCGACGCCGGCACCTACGACTCGTTGCTTCAGGCGAGTCACTACCTGCAGGCCCTGGAGCAGCGGCAGGGCATTCATATCGCCTGTCTCGAGGAGGTGGCCCTGCGGATGGGTTTCATCGACGCTGAGGCATGCCATGCTCTTGGTGCCGAGTTGGCGCATACCGACTACGGTCGGTACGTCCTGAACGTGGCGGCGGAAGCACGTTGAGTTTCGCTGCTCCTGGCCGGCGGAGCCGGCGCGGTGTCGGTGGTCCTGGTCGGTTTGGTCATGCGGACGGAACGGACCGGTCGGGCGAGCAGAGATTGATCAGGGCTGCGGTCAGGGCGATGGCAAAGAGCCCGACGATGACCAGCACTGGTATGCGGAAGGCGGTCAACCAGTCGCCGGTGCGATCGAGGCTCGCGAAGAGGGCCGTGCCGACGAGACCAACTCCCAGACCGCCACCGAGTGCCTGCCCGGCCTCGAGCATCCCGCCAGCGCTGCCGCCCTGGGTCCGTGGCACGGGAGAGAGGGCAACGGTCAGGTTCGGAGCGATCACCAGGCCGCCGGCCACCCCCGAGGTGATCAGTCCGCCACCCAGCCCGACCACGAGCAGCGGCAGCGTGGCCGCGTGCGGGGAGTCCGGGTCGGGAAGGAAGAGGTCGGCGACGAGGAGGGCGGTGAGCCCGATCCCCGCGAGGAGCAGGCCCGAAACCACCAACGGTTTGCCGAGCCGTCCCGCCTTGGACCCGGCGATCACCGCACTGACGGCGGCTCCCAGGGGCAGTGGGGTGAGCGCGATCCCGGTCACCAACTCGTCATGCCCGAGTCCGTGTTGTAGATATTCCGACATCAGGTAGTAGATGCCGTCGTAGCCGGCGGCGTAGCAGATGGCGATGATGATCCCCGCCGAGAAGGAGCGGAACCGGAACAGCCGCATGTTGAACATCGGTTCACCGTGACGGGCGGATCGCGTCTCCCAGCGCACGAACCCAACCAGCACCGCCACCGCCGTGGCCAGGAGCGTCCAGGTCAACCAACCCGGCATCTGCTCACCCTGGACCAGCCACAGAAAGCCCAGCCCGACCATCAACAGGACGGCGCCCACCAGGTCCATCCGTGGCCGCTCGGCCCGCTCCGCGACGGGGAGAAATCGCCACCCGAGAACCGCGATGACGATCCCGATCGGCACGTTGACCAGAAAGGCCCACCGCCAGCCCCACTCGGCACCCCCGACGGCGATCAGCCCGGCGCCGAGTACCGGGCCGATCAGCCGGGCGACGTTGATCCCGGCGGCGACCGCTCCGAACGGAAGTCCCCGTTCCCGGGGGGGAAATATCCGCTGAATTGTCCCGAATGCCTGGGCGAGTGCCAGCCCGATGCCCGCGCCCTGGACCAATCGGGAGGCGATCAGCCACGCCTCGTGTGTGGCCAACGCCGCGGTTGCACTCGCCACCACGAACGCCACCACGCCGGTCACGAAGATGTTGCGCCGGCCGTGTATGTCACCGAATCGGCCCGCAGGCACCAGCACCAGGCCGATCGCCAGGTAGAACGCCGACACCAGCCACTGCTGGGTACTCGAATCCAACTCGAGCGCAGTGCGGATCGTTGGCATCGCGATCACCACCAGGGCGATGTTGAGCCCGGTGATGAAGGTGATCAGCGTACTCACCGCCACCACCGGAACCCGCGGCACCGGACGACCCGATCCGGTCCGGGGCAGTCCCCGCTGATGCTCCGTGGTCACGACAGGGCTGCCCGAAGAGCTGAGCGAAGGGTCATGTACGCAATAACGATCCGCGGCGGAGCTTGGCCGCGCGGGAGGCTCCTTGCGGCCGACGCACCGGTGCTGGCACGTGGTCGATTGGTCCGCCGCCGAACGGGGTGTGCCCTGCCCGGCCGCTTCCCGGCCAGCGGCGAATGTCACTGGTCCACGGGATCGGTGTTGCGGCCGGGGCAGCGGCTGGCAGCATCGGTGCTATTGCCAAGCCGGAGGAGGCCACCCTGAGCGCCCAACATCCTGCCGCCGTCCTCTTCGACATGGATGGCACCCTGGTGGACAGCGAGAAGCTGTGGGACATCGCGCTGCACGAGCTGGCAGCCACCTACGGCGGCGTGCTCTCCGCGACCACCCGCCAGGCCATGATCGGAACGAGTATGGCGGCCTCGATGCAACTCCTCCACGAGGACCTGGGCCAGCCGGAACGCGACCTGCAGGCCAGTGCCGCGTGGATCAACGCACGGATCCTGGAGCTGTTCCGCGACGGGCTGCAGTGGCGGCCGGGCGCGCTGACCCTGCTGCGCGCCGTCCGTGCCGCGCGGATCCCGACGGCCCTGGTCACCTCCAGCGCTCGGGCGTTGGTGGAGGTTGCCCTCGACACCCTGGGGCGGGACAGCTTCGACACGGTGGTGTGCGGGGACGAGGTGGATGCGGCCAAACCACACCCGATGCCCTACCTGACCGCGGCCCGGCTGCTCGGCGTGCCGATCGGCCGCTGCGTGGCGATCGAGGACTCCCCGGCTGGGGTGGCGAGTGCCCTCGCCGCGGGTGCGGCGGTCCTCGCGGTACCGGCGGAGGTGCCGGTGGAGCCCTGCGCCGACGTACACCAACTGGCGAGCCTGGCCGCGGCCGACCTGGAGCTCCTGGCGGCGCTGCTCGGGGGACCGCTCGCCAGATGCCGCCTTCGGCGCTCGGTAGCGCGCGGCCGCTCCGGCGATTTTCCACAGTGTGCGGAAGGGCCCCGGTGCCCGGGGCCCTTCCGAGCTGGCTCAGTCGTGGGCGATAGCGCCCAGGACATCGATGCGCGCGGCGCGCACCGCGGGAATCACCGCGGCGAGGACGCCGACGAGTGCGCCGAGGCCGACCATCGCCCCCATGTCCGCCCAGGGCAACACCAGGTCGGTGATGCCCTCGTCGCGCAGCGCCTCGACGACGGCCACGCCGAGGCCGGAGCCGACGGCGATGCCGAGCAGCGCACCGAACACCGAGATCACCACCGCCTCCACGGTGATCATGCCCATGGTCTGCGCCCGGCCGAGGCCGACCGCGCGGAGTAGCCCGAGCTCCCGGGTGCGTTCGAGCACTGACAGGGCCAGGGTGTTGATGATGCCGAGCACCGCGATCACGATGGCCAACAGCAGCAGGATCTGGATCATTCGCAACAGGCCGTCGAGCTGGGAGGTCTGCTGCTCGACGAACGCGTCCCGGTCGGCTACCGACACCTCCGGGCTGTCCGCCAGGAGTGTCTCCACCCGCGGCAGCACGTCAGCGGCCTGGGCATCAGGCTGGAGCTGGATGAAACCCGCCATCGGCTGGGGAACGGTGAAGCCCTGCGCCGCGGTGACCGGCAAAGTGATCGGATCGAGGAACTCAGCGGCTTCGTAGATCCCGCTGACGGTGTAGGTCTTCGCCTCAGCGCGGGCCAACTGCACCGGCACGGTGGAGCCGACGGAGAGTCCGCGCGAGGCCGCCACATCCGAGCTGACCAGCATCTGATCCGGCCCGAGTCGACTGATGTCCCCGGCGGTGGCCCGCGCGCCGAAGATCTGCGTCAACGTCGACACGTCGCTGTTGGCGCCCACCCAGGTGCGCTCGTCGCCGACCTGGGCCAGATCGCCGTATGATCCGCCGACCAGCGCCACCTCGGGCAGCGCCGCGGTCTCCTCCAGCACCGCCGGGTCGAACGTCGACGGTCGGGGCCCGGTCTGCGCGCCGGCGATCACCAACTCGGCTTTGATCGTGTCCCGGGCCAGGCCGCTGATGCTGCTCTTGGTGGAATCCAGAATGACGGTGACCCCGGTGACCAGGGCGATGCCGACCATCAGCGCGGCCGCAGTGATCGCCGTACGGCGTGGGTTTCGTCCGGAGTTGAGCCGGCCCAGCTTGCCCGGCATCCACCAGGAGAAGATCCCGCCGAGTAGACCGACCACCGGTCGGCTGATCATCGGGGTCAGGAACGCCACCCCGATGAAGGCGAAGAGCACGCCACCGAGGATGGTGATCAGGGTGTTGCCGCCGGCATGCCCGCCGAGGCCCAGGAAGAGCAGCGTAGCGCCGGTCGAGGTTACCGCTGCGCCCGCCACCGTGACCTTGGTCAGGGGCCGGTCCGGTGTCGCGACATCCTGCATCGCCGCGATCGGCGGGATCCGGGACGCCCGCAGCGCGGGCAGCAGCGCCGCCACCACCGTGATGATCAGGCCGACGCCGAACGCCCCGATAACCGCTGCCGGGGGTACGCCGATCCCCGCCAGGTCCAGCCCGCCGGAGAGGTTGCCGAACAGGTACGCCAGCAGCGCGCCGATGCCGACGCCAGCGCCGAGGCCGAGCACGGAGGCGAGTAGGCCGACCGCCACCGCCTCCAGGATCACCGAGCCGATGATCTGGCGGCGGCCCGCCCCGACAGCGCGCATCAGCGCCAACTCCCGGGTGCGCTGCGCCACGATGATCGAAAACGTGTTGATGATCAGGAACGTGCCCACCAGCAGTGCCACCGCGGCGAAGCCGAGCAGGATTCGGTTGAAGAAGGACAAGCCCTCTTTCAGCGTCGCCGCGGCGTCCGCGGAGAGCTCGGCACCGGTCTTCACCTCGAAGTCAGCCCCGAGCGCGGCGGCGATGTCGTCGCGCAGCCGATCGTTGGCGACGCCGTCCGCGGCGGTGACCGTGACGTTCGTGAAGGCGTCGCCCTGGCCGAGCATCAACTGCTGCGCTACCGGAGTGGTGAACATGATCTCGTTGAGGCCGCCGATGGAGTCGCGGCCTCCGCTGTAGCCGAAGACGCCAACGATGGTGAATTCCTGCTTCGGCTCGAGCGTGAGCACGCCCACCCGATCGCCGACGGCGACCCGGCCGGCCGTGGCCAGGGCGGCATTGACCAGGATCTCGTCAGCTGCCTGCGGCTCCCGGCCCTCGCGCAGCTGCACGAGATCGCTCACGCCCACCCAGTTCGCACCGATTTGGGGCGGCCCGAAGGAGGTGACCACCTTGCCGTTGCTGCCGATCAGGCGCGCGCCGTCGGCGGCCACGATGCCGGTGGCATCGGCCACCCCGGCGACACCCCGGATGCGCTCCACCGTCTCGGCCGGCACCGGCGCCGCCACCGCCTCGCCCTCGAAGTCACCCACCTCCATTCTTGGCTTCGCGGAGACGTTGACGTCCACCCCTTCGTACGCGTCGGCGAAGACGGCGTCGAAGGAACGGCCGAGGGTGTCGGTGAGCACGAACGCGCCCGAGACGAACATGACGCCGAGTACCACCGCCAACCCGGACAGGAGCAGCCGGAGCTTGCGTGCCAGCAGGCTTTTGAGGGTCGCCCGGAACATCAGTCGCCCACCTCGACCTGGGTGTCGAGCTTCTTCATCGTGTCCAGCACCGTCTCCGCCGTCGGCTCGATCAGCTCGGAGACGATCTGTCCGTCGGCGAGGAAGACCACCCGGTCGGCGTAGGCGGCAGCGGTCGGGTCATGGGTGACCATGACAATGGTCTGCCCGTGCTCCCGCACCGAGTTGCGGAGGAACTTCAGCACCTCCGCGCCGGCCCGGGAGTCGAGGTTGCCGGTCGGCTCGTCCGCGAAGATCACCTGTGGGCGGCTGACCAGTGCCCGCGCGCACGCCACCCGCTGCTGCTGCCCACCGGAGAGCTGCGCCGGCCGGTGATCCAGCCGATCCCGCAGGCCGACGGTTTCGATCACCGTGTCGAACCAGGCTGGGTCCGGCTTGCGCCCGGCGATCGACAGCGGCAGCAGGATGTTCTCCTTTGCGGTCAATGTCGGCAGCAGGTTGAACTGTTGGAAGATGAACCCGACCTGATCGCGCCGCAGCTTGGTCAGACCGGCATCCCCCAGGCCGGTGACCGTGGTCTCGCCGATCGAGACCGTGCCTCGGGTTACGGAGTCCAGCCCGGCGAGGCAGTGCATCAACGTCGACTTGCCCGAACCGGATGGCCCCATGATCGCGGTGAACCGGCTCTGCTCGAACTCACAGCTGACCCCGCGAAGCGCGATCACCTGTGCCTCCCCGCTGCCGTACACCTTCCACACCTCGCTCGCGCGGGCCGCGGCCTGCGCCTGACGGCCTACCGTCGCGGTCACGTCTTCTCCCTCTGTCGTTCGGTCCACGCCGTCCCCCTCGGCCGGCGCGGCAGTCCCATCATGGGCGTTACCCGGCCCGGATCCCTCCGACTTGGGGCGGACCCGTGGCGGATTTTGTGCTGCGGGTACCCCCGATCGCTACTCCGGGTTGTCCCTGAGCGTCCGTGAACTCGAACCGCGTCGCGACGGCTCGACCCTGCATGGTGAGGTCCAGTGATGGTCAACCCGTCTTGCCCGCTGTTGGTCACGGTAGGTGAGCGGGACAACCTCGCGGCGCGGGGCGGACCGTCAGCTCCGGGGCTGGATCAGCCCGGACCCGTACGCCGGCACCACCGCCGGCACCCGGTGTCCACTCAACCCCCGGCGCCGGTCACTCGTCGGCGCCGGGCGACATCGGCCGGGGCCGTGAGTCACGGAGCGAGTCGGCGGGGTCCGGGCCGACCGGGAACGGCGGTGGCGTGCCCCCGAAACTCGGACACAACCGTTGGTGGCTGCACCAGTCACAGAGTCGGCTCGGCCGCGGGCGGAAGTCCCGGGCGGCGGTGGCCGCCTCGATGGCCCGCCACAGCGCCACCACCGTGCGCTCGAATCGCACCAATTCGTCGGCGTCCGGGGTGTAGTCGCAGACCTCCGCGTCTTTCAGGTAGAGCAGCCGCAGTACCCGTGGCACCACGCCGCGGGTACGCCACAGCACCAGGGCGTAGAACTTGAGCTGGAACAGCGCCCGCGCCTCGAAGGCCTCCCGCGGTGCGCCGCCGGTCTTGTAGTCGACCACCCGCAGCGCGCCGTCCGGCGCCACGTCCAACCGGTCCAGGTAGCCCCGGATCAGCAACTCCTCGTCCACCACCGCGGAGACCAGACTCTCCCGCTCGGCCGGCTCCAGGCGGCGCGGATCC
Source organism: Salinispora goodfellowii (assembly GCF_059570675.1). Taxonomy (NCBI): domain Bacteria; kingdom Bacillati; phylum Actinomycetota; class Actinomycetes; order Micromonosporales; family Micromonosporaceae; genus Salinispora; species Salinispora goodfellowii. The sequence continues at coordinate 51,230 of NZ_JCANTD010000018.1, forward strand.
TCCACCGCGAAGTAGCCCTGAAGCAGCCCCGCGGCCGAGCGCAGGAACGTCGACCGGGCCTCGGCGTCGTCGGTGAACAGGGCGGCCAGCTCCGGCTGCTCGGTGACCAGCCGTTCCCACTGCGGAGCCACCAGGTCGCTGGCCGCCCTCGGGGTGCGGTCCGCGGGGGACTGGTCGAACAGGCGCTCCAGTACGGCGTGGACCAGGGTGCCCCGGGCCTGCTCCACGCTGGGCTGCTCGGGCAGCCGGTCGATGCTGCGGAATCGGTAGAGCAAGGGGCAGGTCTTGAAGTCGGCCGCCCGGGAGGGGGACAGCGAAGCCCGTACCGTGGCCGGTACCTCCGCCGTGGGCGAGAGCTGCTGGGCTGCCACCGGATCCGCTGTCATGACCGGAAAGGGTAGGGCACCGGGGTGACAGCCTGACCCGCGCCGTCTGCAGGGCATGATCCGCTCCCGCGTAGCATCGGGCCGGTGGAGTCCAGAAGGCGAGTCCGGCACCGGCCGGCCGGGGTGACCGTCGGCCGGGTGATCGGGGTGCCGCTGCACCTCGAGTGGTCGATGCTGCTGCTCACCCTGGCCGTGACCGTGCTGTACGCCGAGTTCGCCCGTCAGGAACTCGCCCTGCCTCCGGCCAGTGGCTATCTGATCGGCCTCGGCTTCGTCGTCTCCCTGCTCGGGTCGGTGCTGTTGCACGAGCTCGGTCATGCCCTCACCGCCCGTAGATTCGGGATCGGGGTCAAGGGCATCACCCTGGAACTGCTCGGCGGCTACACCGAGATGGACCGAGATGCGCCGACGCCCCGGATCGATCTGCTGGTGTCCCTCGCCGGGCCGGCGGTCTCCGCGGTACTCGGTGCGGCGGCGGTCGCCGTCACCCTGGCGTTACCCGATCACACGCTGGGTCATCAGCTAGCCTTGCAGCTCGCGGTGAGTAACGTCGTGGTCGCGGTGTTCAACGTGTTGCCCGGGTTGCCGCTCGATGGCGGCCGCGCGTTGCGGGCCGCCGTCTGGGCCGCCACCCGGGACCGGCATCGGGCCACCGAGGTGGCGGGCTGGGTTGGTCGGGTTGTCGCCGCCGGCACGGGCGGGGCCGCCGTCGTACTAGCCCTGACCGGTCCCCCGACGCCGCTGGTGCTGCTCGCGATGCCGCTGATGCTGCTGGTCGCGTTCACCCTCTGGCGCGGCGCCGGGCAGTCCATTCGGCTGGCTCGGATCACCCGCCGGCTTCCGCTGATCGATCTCCCCCGGCTGGCCCGTCCGGTCTGCGCCGTTCCGGCCGGCACTCCACTCGCCGAGGCGCAGCGCCGCGCCGCCGGAACCGACCCACCGGCCGCACTGCTGGTCACCGACTCCGCGGGCTGCCCACACGCCCTGGTCGATCCGGCTGCCGCCGCGGCGGTCGCGGTCAACCGTCGGCCCTGGTTGCCGGTGGACGAGGTGGCCCGGCCGTTGGCCGAGGTGCCGACCGTGCCGGTCGGCCTCGACGGCGAGCAGGTGATGGAGACCGTGCGGCAGCACCCGGGCGCACAGTTCGTGGTGACCTCAGGCGAAGATGTCGTCGGCATCCTGTACCTCGCGGATCTTGCTCAACTGCTCGAACCCCACCGGAGATGAACACGTGACCGCACCGCCCTCCGACGTGCCCGACCAGCACGTCCCCGCCCCGCCTCCAGCGCGCCGGGGGCCGTTTCAGCCCGGTGACCGGGTGCAGCTGACCGACCCGAAGGGTCGAATGCACACCGTCACCCTCGAGCCGGGTAAGGAGTTTCACACCCACCGCGGCATCCTGCACCACGACGCACTGATCGGTCAGCCCGACGGCAGCGTCGTCAGCACCGCCGGCGGTGGTACGGCGTTTCTGGCTCTGCGCCCGCTGCTCGCCGACTATGTCCTGTCGATGCCGCGTGGCGCCCAGGTGATCTACCCGAAGGACTCGGCCCAGATCGTCGCGATGGGTGACGTCTTCCCCGGCGCGCGGGTGCTGGAGGCGGGGGCCGGGTCCGGCGCGCTGAGCTGCTCCCTGCTGCGTGCCGTCGGCCCCACCGGAGAGCTGCACTCGTGGGAGGTGCGCGACGACTTCGCCCAGATCGCCCGACGGAACGTCGAGGCGTTCTTCGGCGGCCCGCACCCGGCCTGGCGGCTGCGGGTCGGGGACGTGGCGGCGAATCCGGAGACCGGCTTCGACCGGGTCATCCTGGACATGCTCACGCCCTGGGAGAAGCTCGACATGGTCGAGCGGGCCCTGGTGCCCGGCGGGGTGCTGATCGGGTACGTCGCCACCACCCCGCAGCTTTCCGAGCTGGTGGAGGCGCTGCGGGAGCGGGGTGGCTGGACGGAGCCACGGGCCTGGGAATCCCTGGTCCGGGACTGGCACGCGGAGGGGTTGGCCGTTCGGCCCGACCACCGCATGATCGCGCACACTGCGTTCCTGGTGTCGGCGCGTAAGCTCGCCCCGGGGGTTACCGCCCCACCTCGCCGACGCAAGCCCAGCAAGGGGATGGAGGCCTACGCGCAGCGCCGTGCAGCGCTGCGGGAGGCGGCGGCCGCCCAGGCCGACTCGGCGCGGGAGGATTGACGGTCATGACGGTCGAGCAGGACGGCGGGGAATGACGCAACAGCGGCCGACCGGCGTGGACCGGTGGTGCGGGGAGGCGGAATGAAACGGCCGGGCCTGGGCGGTGGTGACGTACCAGCGGTGTTTCCGGACTGGTCGCCGTATCGGGACCTCGAGTCCGCGGCACGCGCCTACCTGCGCGACCCGGACGTGGCCCTGGAGGCTCTCGGCGGGGTGCTCCGCGGCGCCTCCGTGCTCGGCTTCACCCTGGAGCGGTTCGTCAACGAGGTCAACGGCGTCTGGCAGGAGGTGGTCATCTGTGATGGCAGCCGCCTGGTCCTGTGGCACGGCGAGGACATCCCGCCCGGAGACGGCCCACCTGGCTCGATGACCTCTTCGCTGCGGGTGGTTCCGGTCTCCTCGGTCACCGAGGTCGGCTGCCGGCGGCGACTCACCCGCGCCGACGACGGGACCGTGCGGGTGGACGGCATCGATGTATACCTGTTGTTGAGGTCGCTGGACGAGGTGCCGTCGGGCGAGGAGGGGGCCGGTTCTCCCCGGCACGACGCGTTACGCTTCGGCAAGACCCTGGACGACGGCGGCGCCGGGCAGATCGCCCGCCTGGAGGAGTTCGCCCGGTTGGTCGCCTCGGCCGTCGGTCGGCCACTGCGCTGAGTAGCGCCCACTCGGCTGAGGGCTGACTGCTCGCGGCTGAGGGCTGACTGCTCGCGCTCGGCCGGGAGCGGCTCGGTGCGGCAGCACCACGACCGGCGGTGGCGTCCACCCGGCGGTGGCCGTCAGTCTTCGGCTTCCGGGCCCGCGACTGGTGTGCCGTCGCCGGTGCGGAGCACGTGGATGCACTCGCCCGGGCACTCCTTCGCCGAGTCGATGACCTCAAGGCGGAGGTGTTCCGGCACCTCTACCCGGCCACCCGGGGCCTGCACCAGCTCACCATCCGGTCCTTTGACGTAGGCCAGGCCGTCGATGTCGAACTCGAAGACCTCTGGCGCGTACTGGACGCAGAGCCCATCGCCCGTGCACAGGTCCTGGTCCACCCAGACCTGTAGCTGGCCCGTCGCGACCTCGATCACCGTTCCCCCAGGTTCGTCCGTCGTTCGCCTTGACGGTACCCGAACCGTCGGAGGTGTTCCCGGGCCCACCCGGAGCGATCAAGGTTCGGTGACGAGGGTGTCGCATGGGACCGAATCGGCCTCATAGCGGCTAGTGTTAGGGCAGAACGTTCAAGCCCGGGGAGGTGGGACGTGGCACGCAGCGACGACGTGGACTCGCGCGCCGCACGGTGGGAGAAGGAGGCCCACGATCTCTCCACGCAGGTCGCGTTCCTGCAAGAGGAACTCGCTCTGGTGCGGCGCAAGTTGACCGAAAGCCCCCAACAGGTCCGGCAGCTCGAAGAGCGGCTGGCGGTCGCCCAGGCGCAACTGGCGCGGCTGACTGAGAACAATGAGCGGCTCGTGAGCACTCTCAAGGAGGCGCGAGCGCAGATCGTGACGCTCAAGGAGGAGATCGACCGGCTCGCCCAGCCGCCGAGCGGCTACGGGGTCTTCCTGGCGCGACACGACGATGGCACGGTGGATGTGTTCACCGGTGGCCGGAAGCTCCGGGTAGCCGTCTCACCGTCCCTGGAGGTGACCGACCTGCGCCGGGGGCAGGAGGTGCTGCTCAACGATGCGCTCAACATCGTTGACGCGTTCGGCTATGAGCGGGCCGGTGAGGTGGTCATGCTCAAGGAGGTGCTCGCCGGGCCGGACGGCGCTCCCGCCGACCGCGCCCTCGTGGTCTCCCACTCGGACGAGGAGCGCGTCGTGCACCTCGCGGAGACGTTGATCGAGGCCCCGATTCGGGCGGGTGACTCCCTCATGATCGAGCCGCGCTCGGCGTACGCCTATGAGCGGATTCCGAAGAGCGAGGTCGAGGAGCTGGTCCTGGAGGAGGTGCCGGACGTCGACTACACCGACATCGGTGGTCTTCACGCGCAGATCGAGCAGATCCGCGACGCGGTGGAGCTGCCGTTCCTGCACGCCGACCTGTTCCGGGAGCACCAGCTTCGGCCACCGAAGGGCATTCTGCTCTACGGCCCGCCGGGCTGCGGCAAGACGCTGATCGCCAAGGCGGTGGCCAACTCGCTGGCGAAGAAGATCGCCGAGCGACGTGGCGAGGAGAAGCACACCAGCTACTTCCTCAACATCAAGGGTCCGGAGCTGCTCAACAAGTACGTCGGCGAGACCGAGCGGCACATCCGGCTGGTCTTCCAGCGGGCCCGGGAGAAGGCCGGCGAGGGCACGCCGGTGATCGTGTTCTTCGACGAGATGGACTCCGTGTTCCGTACCCGGGGCTCCGGTGTCTCGTCGGATGTGGAGAACACCATCGTCCCGCAGCTACTCAGCGAGATCGATGGGGTGGAGGGCCTGGAAAACGTCATCGTCATCGGCGCCTCCAACCGGGAGGACATGATCGATCCGGCGATCCTGCGGCCAGGTCGGCTGGATGTCAAAATCAAGATCGAGCGGCCGGATGCCGAGGCGGCGAAGGACATCTTCTCCAAGTACATCCTCCCCGGCCTGCCCCTGCACCCGGACGACCTGGCCGAGCACGGCAGCGATCCGCAGGCCACCGTGGCGGCGATGATCGACGCGGTCGTTCTGCGGATGTACTCGGAAACCGAGGAGAACCGCTTCCTCGAGGTCACCTACGCCAACGGCGACAAGGACGTCCTCTACTTCAAGGACTTCAACTCCGGGGCGATGATCCAGAACATCGTGGACCGGGGCAAGAAGATGGCCATCAAGGAGTTCCTCACCTCGGCCCGGAAGGGCCTGCGGCTGCAACACCTCCTCGATGCCTGCGTTGACGAGTTCCGAGAGAACGAGGACCTACCCAACACCACCAACCCCGACGACTGGGCGCGGATCTCCGGAAAGAAGGGCGAGCGGATCGTCTACATCCGTACGCTCGTCTCCGGCGGCAAGGGCGCCGATGCGGGCCGGTCCATCGAGACCGCCAGTAACACCGGCCAGTATCTCTGACGACGGAGGTTACGGGCCCGGGTCGTGGTTGGACCCGGGCCCGTAACCTCCGCTGGGTGCGGGTCCGTACCGTTCGCTGGGTAATTGCTCCGCACCGCGACGTCACGATCGGGTGCGATGCCGACTACTCTCGACGAAGGGATCGGTCGGGGCGAGTGAAGCGGGTAGGTTGATGAGCGTTAGACGGATCATGGGCACCGAGGTCGAGTACGGCATCTCCGTTCCCAGTCAGGTCGGGGCCAACCCGATGGTCACCTCCTCGCAGGTGGTCAACGCCTACGGGGCGCGCCCCGAACTCAACCGCGGGGGGCGCGCTCGCTGGGACTACGAGGAGGAGTCGCCGCTGCGCGACGCTCGTGGCTTCACCTATTCCGGTGCCGCGTACGACCCGGCCGAGGCCCTCGCCGACGAGGATCTCGGCCTGGCCAACGTGATCCTCACCAACGGCGCCCGGCTGTACGTGGACCATGCCCACCCGGAGTACTCCACTCCCGAGGTGACCAACCCGTGGGACCTGGTGCGCTGGGACAAGGCGGGGGAACTGGTGATGGCCGAGGCGGCCCGACGGGCCGCCACCATCCCCGGTAGCCACCCCATTCACCTGTACAAGAACAACACCGACAACAAGGGCGCCAGTTACGGCGCCCACGAGAACTACCTGATGCGGCGGCAGACCCCTTTCGCCGACATCGTCACGTATCTGACCCCGTTCTTTGTCACCCGGCAGATCGTCGCCGGGACCGGGCGGGTCGGCCTCGGCCAGGACGGCGGGCAGAGTGGCTTCCAGATCTCCCAGCGCGCCGACTTCTTCGAGGTCGAGGTGGGGCTGGAGACCACGCTCAAGCGGCCCATCATCAACACGCGCGACGAGCCGCACGCCGATGCCGACAAGTACCGCCGGCTGCACGTCATCATCGGCGACGCCAATCTGTCGGAGATCTCCACGTACCTCAAGGTCGGCACGACCGCGCTGATTCTCACCATGATCGAGGAGAAGGCGCTCGTCGCTGACCTCGGCATCGCGGACCCGGTCAGTGAGCTCCGTGCGGTCAGCCGCGACCCCTCCCTCGGCCACCTCATGCGGCTGCGGGACGGGCGGCGGCTCACCGCGTTGGATGTTCAGTGGGCCTACTACGAGCGGGTGCGCTCCTTCGTGGACGACCGGTACGGCAGCGACGTCGACGAGCAGACCGCCGACGTGTTGGAACGGTGGGAGAGCGTGCTGGACCGCCTGGGCCGGGACGTCTTCCTCTGCGCTGAGGAGCTCGACTGGGTGGCGAAGCTGCGGTTGCTGGAGGGCTACCGGGAGCGGGAGAAGCTCGGCTGGGGGGCGTCCAAGCTGCAACTGGTCGACCTGCAGTACTCCGATGTTCGCCCGGAGAAGGGGCTCTACCACCGGTTGGTGTCGCGGGGTGCGATGCGGACACTGCTGCCCCAGGAGGCGGCCCAGGTCGCGATGACCGAGCCGCCGGAGGACACCCGGGCCTACTTCCGGGGCCGCTGCCTCGCCCAGTTCGCCTCCGAGGTGGTTGCGGCGAGTTGGGATTCGGTCATCTTCGACGTGGGCCGGGAGTCGCTGGTGCGGGTGCCGATGATGGAGCCGGAGCGCGGCACCCGCGCGCACGTCGGTGCCCTCTTTGACCGCTGCGAGAGCGCCAAGGATCTGCTGGAGACGCTCACCGGTGGTTGAGCCGTCCCACGCGGTGGCCCGGGGTCACGTGACTGGCGCGCGACGGGCCATTTCGTCGTCCGCGCGAGGTAAGTTCGTCGCAGACGATCGTGGAGGAGGCAGCCATGGCGAGCCGTGACAGCGGTGGGCAGTCGCAGACCGGCCGGTCCCAGCAGAGCGAGGAGATCGAGGACGTCACGACGGAGGCGAGCGCGGAGGCCGCCGAGCGCCACGCCGAGATCACCGAGGACGTGGACGACCTACTCGACGAGATCGACTCCGTCCTTGAGGAAAACGCCGAGGAGTTCGTCCGGGGCTACGTGCAAAAGGGTGGCGAATAGGAGTCGGGGCAGGATTCGCCACCACCTGGACACGATCACCGCGCCGGAAGGGTGCGGGATACCCTGCTTAAACCGCAACGGTGGTCCTGGCTGGTTCCGGAGAGGTCCGGGCAGACCGACCAGGACGATCACGTACCTGAGAGGAACCACGTGGCAGTGGCTTTCGACCCATCCGGGCGTCTTCCGGATCTGTTCACCAGCGCGGGAACGTCCTCCTTCTCCACGTTCCTGAGCCAGGCGGCGCCGGAGCTGCTGCCCGGACGACGGCCGCTGCCGCCCGGGATGGCCACGGACCTGACGCCGCACGCCACCACCATCATCGCCATCGCCGCCGCCGGTGGGGTCGTGCTGGCGGGTGATCGCCGGGCCACCATGGGCAACCTGATCGCCCAGCGAGACATCGAGAAGGTGTATCCGGCGGACGCGTACTCCCTGGTGGGTATGGCGGGTGCCGCCGGAATCGGGATCGAGCTGATCCGACTTTTCCAGGTCGAGCTGGAGCACTACGAGAAGATCGAGGGCGCGATGCTCTCGCTCGACGGTAAGGCCAACCGGTTGGCCGCGATGGTGCGGGGCAATCTCGGCGCGGCGATGCAGGGGCTCGCTGTGGTCCCGCTCTTCGCCGGGTTCGACCTGGCCGCAACGGACCCGGCGAAGGCCGGTCGGATCTTCAGCTTCGACGTGACCGGCGGTCCCTACGAGGAGACCGGTTACGACGCGGTGGGCTCCGGCTCGTTGTTCGCCAAGTCGGCGCTGAAGAAGCGGTTCCGGTACGGGCTCTCCGTTGACGATGCGGTGCGCCTGGCCGTGGAGGCCCTGTACGACGCGGCTGACGACGACACCGCGACCGGCGGGCCGGACCTGACCCGGCGGATCTATCCGGTGGTGATGTCCGCCACGGCCGAGGGCACACACCGACTCACCGAGGCGGAGACGGCGGCGATCGCCGAAAGTGTGGTCGCCGGCCGGATGGAGAATCCAGGCGGCTGAGCCCGCTACCCGACCCCCATCGACCAGCACAGCGCCGTAAGGAGAACTTCTGTCGTGGCCATGCAGTTCTACGCCTCGCCCGAGCAGATCATGCGCGACCGCTCCGAGCTGGCCCGCAAGGGCATCGCCCGCGGGCGCAGCGCGGTGGTCCTGAGTTACGTCGGCGGGGTGCTCTTCGTCGCGGAGAACCTCTCCAGCGCCCTGCACAAGGTCGGTGAGATCTACGATCGGATCGGCTTCGCCGCGGTGGGCCGATACAACGAGTTCGAGAACCTGCGGCGGGCGGGTGTGCGGATGGCTGACCTGAACGGTCTGAGCTACGACCGGCGGGATGTGACTGGGCGGGCGCTCGCCAACGCGTTCGCGCAGACGCTTGGGGCGATCTTCACCGAGCAGTCCAAGCCGTTTGAGGTGGAGATCTGTGTCGCCCAGGTCGGGACAACCGCGGCGGAGGACGAGCTGTACCGGTTGACCTACGACGGCTCTGTCAACGATGAGCCCGGCCGGATGGCGATGGGCGGTCAGACCGAGGCGATCGCTGGGGTGCTGAAGTCGAACCACCGTCCGGACATGTCGCTGGGCGACGCGGTCAAGGTGGCGGTACAGGCCCTGGGCAGCGTCGGCGGGGAGGGCGGGGCTGCCCGCACGATCGCGGCCGACCAGTTGGAGGTCGCCATCCTGGACCGTGGCCGGGCCGGGCGGACCTTCCGGCGGGTCACCGGCGCGGCGTTGACCGCCCTGCTCGACGATGGCGAGGCCGCGGCCGCATCGGCGGAAGTCTCGACCGAGGCGGCGGATTCGACCGAGGCGGCGCAACGTCGGGATTCCTAGGCCCGCCAGGGCCACGGATGCGGCCGTTCACGCCTCGATCAGCGGCTCCCACCAGGCCCGGCTCTCCCGGTACCAGTCGATGGTGGCGGCCAAACCCTGATCGAAGTCGACGGTGGGTTCCCAGCCGAGATCGCGCTTTGTCGCGGTGGTGTCGAGGGCGTACCGGCGGTCGTGGCCCTTTCGGTCGGTTACCGGTGTCACCCGATCCCAACCGACGTTGAATGTCGTGAGCAGCGCGCCGGTCAGTGCCCGGTTGGTCAGGGCAGTGCCCCCGCCGAGGTGGTACACCATTCCGGCCCGGCCGTCCCGCTGTGCCAGCGCGATGCCGCGGCAGTGGTCCTCCACGTGTAGCCAGTCCCGGATCTCACCGCCGTCACCGTACAGCGGCAGGTTGTGTCCATCGATAAGGTTGGTGACGAAGCGGGGGATCAGCTTCTCGGGGTGCTGAAAGGGACCATAGTTGTTGGCGCCCCGGGTAATGATCACGTCCAACCCGTGGGTGCGGTGGTAGGAGAGGGCGAGCAGGTCGGCGGCGGCTTTGCTGGCCGAGTACGGGGAACTCGGGTTCAGCGGCGCTGAGGGGGGCCATGAGCCCTGGTCGATGGAGCCGTACACCTCGTCGGTGGAGACGTGGAGAAACCGTCCGGTGCGGTGCCGCAGGGCGGCGTCGAGCAGGACAGCGGTGCCGTCCACGTTGGTGCTGACGAACGGGCTGGCGCTGTGGATGGAACGGTCCACGTGGGATTCTGCGGCGAAGTGGACGATGACGTCGTGTCCGGCGACGGTGGTGTCCACCAGCTTGACGTCGCGTACATCGCCGTGGACGACGTGTAGGCGGGGGTCGTCTCGGACGGGGGCGAGGCTGCCGTCGGTGCCGGCGTACGTGAACGAGTCGAGCACGGTTACCCGGTCTGGCCGGGGAACCGGTTCGGGGTCGCGGAGTAGCCGGCGCACATACGCTGAACCGATGAAGCCGGCCCCGCCGGTGACGAGGATCCTCACGGCTTGCACCGTACCTGGGGGTCGGGGCGGCGCGGGCGACAGTCGGCCGCGAGCCGGTGGGGACGGGTGTGGTGAGCACTGCCCAGATGTCGCCTTGTGCGGCTAGTGTCTCATCATGGAGCGGCGAATCTTCGGCCTCGAGACCGAGTACGGCGTCACCTGCACCTATCGTGGGCAGCGCCGGTTGTCCCCCGACGAGGTCGCGCGGTACCTGTTCCGGCGGGTGGTGTCGTGGGGCCGGTCGAGCAATGTCTTCCTGCGTAACGGCGCCCGGCTGTACCTGGATGTCGGCTCGCACCCGGAGTACGCGACACCGGAGTGCGACTCGGTGGCCGATCTGGTGGCGCACGACCGTGCCGGCGAGCGGATCCTGGAGGGGCTGCTCGTCGATGCGGAGAAGCGGTTGCACGATGAGGGCATCGCGGGTGAGATCTACCTGTTCAAGAACAACACCGATTCGGCCGGGAACTCGTACGGGTGTCACGAGAACTTCCTCGTCTCCCGGCACGGCGAGTTCGGCCGGTTGGCGGATGTATTGATCCCGTTCCTGGTCACCCGGCAGTTGATCTGTGGTGCGGGGAAGGTCCTCCAGACGCCGCGGGGGGCTGTCTACTGCCTGTCGCAGCGGGCCGAGCACATCTGGGAGGGGGTCTCGTCGGCGACCACCCGGAGCCGGCCGATCATCAACACCCGGGACGAGCCGCACGCGGACGCGGAGCGGTACCGCCGACTGCACGTGATCGTCGGCGACTCGAACATGAACGAGGTCACCACCCTGCTGAAGGTGGGCGCCGCGGACATCGTGCTTCGGATGATCGAGTCCGGGGTGGTGATACGGGACCTGACGCTGGAGAACCCGATCCGCGCGATCCGCGAGGTGTCGCACGACATCACTGGACGGCGGAAGGTCCGGCTGGCTTCCGGAAAGGAGATCAGCGCGCTGGAGGTCCAGCAGGAGTATCTGGCGAAGGCCACGGAGTTCGTCGAACGACGCGGCGGCGATCAGACGGCGAAGCGGGTGGTGGAGCTCTGGGGTCGGGTGCTGCGGGCGGTGGAGACCGGTGATCTGGAGCCGGTGGCCCGGGAGATCGACTGGGTGACCAAGCTACATCTGATCGAGCGGTATCAACGCAAGCATGAGCTGCCGTTGTCGCATCCGCGGGTGGCGCAGATGGATCTGGCCTACCACGACCTCCGTCGCGGCCGGGGTCTGTATGGCTTGCTGGAACGGCGGGGCCAGGTGGACCGGGCGGCGACCGACCCGGAGATCTTCGAGGCGAAGGAGACACCGCCGCAGACCACCCGCGCGCGGCTGCGGGGCGAGTTCATCCGGCACGCCCAGGAGAAGCGGCGGGACTTCACCGTTGACTGGGTGCACCTGAAGCTCAACGACCAGGCGCAGCGCACCGTGTTGTGCAAGGACCCCTTCCGGGCGTACGACGAGCGGGTGGAGCGGCTGATCGCCAGCATGTGAGCGGGACGGGCGCGGGTGAGCCTGCCCGGCGGTTGCCGGGTAGGCTGGCCAGGCCATGATGCCAAGTCACCCGGGCGGTTCCGGCTCCGAGAAGCAGAGCTGGACCGAGCGCCGCCGCCAGAAGATTCGTGCCGAGATCGAGCGAAACCGCCGCGGCGAGTACACGGTGCCCACCTGGGTGCTGGCGCTCGCCCTGGTCGCGATGGTGGTGGGTTTGGCCATCTTGTTGATCATGGCCTGAGCGGGGGTCAGCGGGCGAGCCGCGCGGCGTGCCGTCCGGCCGCGGCGGCGGCGAGGAAGTAGGCGTGGTCCGCATCCAGGCCGCGACCCATCGTCGACAGCGGCACCGGGCTGGCCCGCAGCGCGGCGTCGAGGCCGGTCACCGGTACCCGGCGCACCTGGTGCCGGGCGGTGAGCGGGGCCAGTGCCGTCTCGACCGCAGCGGCCAGCGCCGGCTCGAGTTGGTCGGGCACGACCAACTCAGCGGGGGCCAGGGCTACCCGGCCGTACGCGGTCAGGCTGTGGTGGGAGACGCCGTGGTGTCGGGGGCGGGGGTCCGCGGCGGAGATGCGGAGGGAGCCGACCGGCCGCCCACCCAGTGCAGCGATCGCGTTGACCGCCTCGCCGACGGCCACCCCGGAGAAGCCCCAACGGGTGCCGGTACCGAGGTTGCCGGGGCCCTGGGCGACGACGGCCAGGTCGGCGTGGAGCACATGCCGCGCGGCGAGCAGGCCGGAGTGTAGGGTGCTCGCCTCCAGGTCGCCGCCGAACGCCTGCCCCACGCTGATCGTGCCAACGAGGTGTCCGCGGAGCCCAGCAAGGGTGCGGGAGAACCACGCCGGCAGCGCGCCCCCATCGGTGAGCAGGTACGCCACCCGTGCGTCGGGTGCGTCGGCGCAGATCCCGGCGAGTACCGCCGGGAGAGCGGAGTGTAGGTCGGCGGTAACCACGGGCAGGCCGTCCAGGTCGTCGGCGTCGGCTAGGGCCGCCCGGTGCGGCGACGCCTCCTCGTCCACGCCGAGCAGGATCGGCTGTAGCGGGGTGTAGCGCGCTTTGACCAGGTGGCCGCCGGCCCGATTGTCCGCCGGTGCGGGCGGATCCGGTGGCAGCCGGTCCGGCAGGGCCACGACCAGGGCGTAGCCGCCGGTGCCGAGGCCCATCAGCAGGGCGCCGACGTTGAGCAGCACCCGATCGCCGACGCGTGGTTGACCCACCAACTCGGGGTAGGCGAGCGCGCGCATCGTCGAGTCGTCGGGGAGGGTGACGGCCAACTCGACCGCGCCGTTCCATTCCCGCCGGACCGCCGTTACCGTTCCCGACCGCCATCGCACCATGCGCGCGACGCTAGCGGTCGAGTCGGGTGGGCCCGACGTCCGGGGTGCCCTGGGCGGCGGGACCCCTCCGGTTGACCGGCCCCGGTGACCGACCGGGGCGAGACGCGCGGCGTGATAGGTACATTTGTTCGCCAGCGATGGCTGCTAGCGTCGTACCGTGTCGCGGACCCGTACCGAACGCCTGGTCAACCTGGTGATCTGTCTCCTGTCCACGCGACGGTTCCTGACCGCCGTGCAGATCGCCGCGACCGTGCCCGGCTACCAGCATGATCCGCACGACGTGCGGGACCACGAGGCGTTCCAACGCAAGTTTGAGCGGGACAAGGCCGAGCTGCGCGAGCTCGGTGTCCCGTTGGAGACCGGGACGGCCAGTGCCTTCGACCTCGAGCCGGGATATCGCATCGCCCGCCGGCAGTATGCGTTGCCCGAGATCCCGCTCGAGCCGGACGAGGCCGCGGCGGTTGGCATCGCCGCCCGGCTGTGGCAGCACGCTGGTCTGGCCGCCGCCGCGTCGTCCGGGTTGGCGAAGCTGCGCGCGGCCGGCGTCGACGTGGACCCACAGGCCACGCTCGGGCTGGAGCCGATGGTGACCGTGGATCCGGCCTTCGCGCCGCTGACCGCGGCGGCCCGGGACCGCCGCGAGGTGGCCTTCGACTATCGGGTGCCGGACCGGGACGAGCCGTCTGCCCGCCGGCTGCAGCCGTGGGGGGTGGTCTGCTGGCGGGGCCGGTGGTATGTGGTGGGGCACGACCTGGATCGGGCCGCGGCCCGCTGCTTCCGCCTCTCCCGGGTGGTGGGGGCGGTTCGGACGGTGGGCCCGTCGGGGGCGTATGAGCCGCCGGGCGAGGTGGACCTGATCAGCTATGTCGCTCGCTCGTCGGGTCGGGTGGAGCGTACCGGCCGCGCCCGGGTGCTCGTCGCGCCCAACCGGGCCGCCGGGTTGCGCCGGTGGGCGGTGGAGACGACCTCGGGAGCTACCGGTGACCAGCTCGTCCTGCCGTACGCGGATCCGGAGGCGCTCGCCGGTCAGCTCGTCGGCTACGGCCCGGACGTGCGGGTGCTCGACCCACCGGAGGTGCGGGAGGCGGTCATCCAGCGACTCAAGGAGATCGCCGCGCGCCACGACGTCGTTGCGGGGAGTGCCCGGTGACCGGGTCGGCCCGGCCCGGGTCCCGTACCTCTGCGGACCGGTTGGCCCGGCTGCTCAACCTGGTGCCCTTCCTGTTGGCCCGGCCCGGCATCGAGATCGCCGAGGCGGCGGGTGACCTTGGGGTGACCGAGCGGCAGCTGCGGGAGGACCTGGAGCTGCTCTGGGTCTGCGGGCTGCCGGGCTACGGCCCGGGGGACCTGATCGACATGGCCTTCGACGGGGACCGGGTGACGATCACCTACGACGCCGGCATTGATCGGCCGTTGCGGCTGACTCCCGACGAGGCCCTTGCGCTGGTCGTGGCGCTGCGGATGTTGGCGGAGACGCCGGGGGTGGCCAACCGGGAAGCGGTGGAGCGGGCTCTGGTCAAGATCGAGAATGCCGCGGGTGACGGGTTGGGCACCCCGGTCGCGGTACGGCTGCCGGCGGACAACCACCGGGTGGCGGAGCTGCGGGCGGCGGTGGAGAGCGGCCGGGCGTTGCGGATCACCTACTACTCGGTGGCCCGGGACGAGACGATCGAGCGGACCGTCGACCCCCTGCGAATGCTCGTCATCGGCGGCCGGGCGTACCTGGAGGCATGGTGCCGCCGGGCGGAGGGGATGCGGATGTTCCGGGTCGACCGGATCGACGCGGTGACCCGGTTGGACGAGCCGGCGCGGGTGCCGGCGCAGGCGGTGCCGCACGACCTCACCGGCGGTGCCTTCCGGCCCACGGCGGATCTGCCGCTGGTCACCCTGCGGATCGGTCGGAGTGAGCGGTGGATCACCGAGTACTACCCGTGTGAGCGGGTCGAGCCAGGTGCGGGCGAGTGGTTGGTTTCGCTCCGGGTCACCGACCTGGGCTGGGCCCGCCGCTTCGTGCTGGGCCTGGGCCCGGAGGTCACCGTGGTGGCGCCGGCGGAGCTGGCCGCACAGGTGCATGGCGCAGCGACCGCAGCCCTTGCGGCGTACGCGACCCCGCCGCCGGGCGCGGTGGCCGGCCCGGCGACGGCATGGCAGGGCCAGTAGGCTGGGCGCCGTGGTGGTGTGGATCGTGGTCGCGCTGGTGCTGCTCCCGTTTGTGCTGCTCGGGCTGGCCGTGCGGCCGGTGTTGACCCGGCTGCGTCGGCTGCGGCGGGCCGCGGTGGCGTTGCAACGGCACGCGGACGAGGCCGCGGCGCTTCAGACGACCGCGGTGGCGCTGCAGGCGCGGGCCGAAGGGTTGCAGGAGCAGCTGGCGACCATCCAGCACCGGGCCGCAGCGGTCCGGTCCCGCCGCGGCGGGTAGCACCCGCGCCGTCCACGGCGGCCCGGATCGGGGCGAAGCGGCCTGTTGGGGACATCCGCGGTTGGCCTAGACTTCACCCAGCCGGCATGGTCCCGTAGCGCCCAGCGGGTGGCAACGCCGCCGGACGCACGTACGATGGCTGCGACACCACCTGCCCGACACCGAGAGACCGGAGCTTCCCATGGGTGCCCTAAGGCCATGGCACATCGCCGTACTCGTGGTCGTGCTGATCCTGCTCTTCGGCGCGAAGCGGCTCCCCGACGCGGCCCGCTCGCTGGGCCGTTCGCTGCGGATCATCAAGGCCGAGACGAAGAGCCTGCACGACGACGACCGTGACCTGGCCGAGAAGGCCGACGCCCAGGCCGGCCACCAGCCGCTGCCGCCGCAGGTGCAGCAGGGGCAGCCGTACCCCCAGCAGCCGACCTACCCGGCCCCGCCGCAGCAGCAGCCGGTCGTTGACCCGGTGCAGCGCACCCGCGACAACTGATCGAGGGGCCCCACCACCGTGGCCTTCGCCCTGCGTAAACGCGGCCCGAGCAGTTTCCAACGGGCCTCGGAAGGCTCGATGACGCTGGTCGAGCACGTCCGCGAGCTGCGCAACCGGCTGTTCAAGGCGTCGCTGGCGATCCTGGTCGGCTTCGGCGTCGGCCTCTGGCTCGCCGGGCCGGTGCGCGGCGTCTTGCAGCGGCCCTACTGCGAGCTACCCCAGGCGCAGACCACCGACGGCGCCTGCGACTTCGTGCAGCTCGGTCCCGCTGACCTGTTCCTGCTCAACCTCAAGATCGGTCTGTGGGTGGGGCTGATCCTCGCCGCACCGGTCTGGCTGTACCAGCTGTGGGCCTTCATCGCCCCCGGCCTGCACAAGCACGAGCGGCGCTACGCGTACGCCTTCACCGCGCTCGCGGCGCCGCTGTTCGCCGCCGGCGCGGTGCTGGCGTACTTCGTGACCGCCAAGGGCCTGGAGTTCCTGCTGCAGGTCTCCGGCCCCGAGATCAACACCACCCTCGACATCACCCGGTACATCTCGTTCGTCACCAACCTGATCCTGCTGTTCGGGGTGGCGTTCGAGTTCCCGCTGATCGTGTTGATGCTCAACTTCGTCGGCGTTGCCAGCGCGAAGCGGTTGTTGGGCTGGTGGCGGGTGGCGGTCTTCGTGTTCTTCGCCTTCGCGGCGGTGGTCACGCCCACGCCCGACCCGTTCGGGATGACCGCGTTGGCCTTGTGCCTCTGTGCCCTCTACTTCGCGGCCGTCGGTGTCGCGTTCCTCAACGACAAGCGTCGGGGCCGCGGCAAGGAGAGCTACGCCGGCCTCGCCGACGACGAGGCGTCGCCGCTGGCGGAGGGGAGTGACCCGATCGAGGCGAGCGTGCCGGTTGGGGCGCCGGACTCGGTCGCGGAGCCGGAGCCGGTCGCCAAACCCACGCCGGTCGAGCGCCGCTACGACGACATGACCTGACGCTGGTGCCCTGCCCGCCGGCGGCGTCGGGTGGGGGTGCGGGCCCGGTCCCGTCCCGGTACGGTGCACGCCGTGACCGCAGTCGATTTTACCGGTACCGGTCGTCCGGTGGCCGTCCTGGCCAACCCGAGCGCCGGCCGGGGGCGCCACCGCGGGCTGCTGCCCACTGTGGTGCAGCGACTGGCGGCCGGCGGTCATCCGGTGCGCGTGCTTGCGGCGGGGACTCCGGCGGAGGCTCAGGCGGCCTGTCGCGCGGCGGTGGCCGATGGCCCGGCGGCGCTGGTCGCGGTCGGCGGTGACGGGACCGCGCACCTGGCGCTACAGGCGGTGGCGGGCACTGCGGTGCCGTTCGCGGTGGTGCCGGCGGGGACCGGGAACGACTTCGCCGGTGACACCGGCTTCCCGGCCGACCCCCTCGCCGCGGCCGACGCGATCGCCGCCGCACTGCGGCACGGCCGCTCCCATCCGATCGACCTGGCCCGTACCACCGCGGCGGACGGCACGCAGCGGTGGTACGGGGCGGTGCTCGCCGCCGGCATCGACGCGATCATCAACGAGCGGGCCAACCGGATGCGGTGGCCCCGTGGCCCGCGCCGCTATGACCTGGCGATTCTGGTGGAGTTGGCCCGGCTGCGGCCCCGCCGTTACACGTTGCGCCTGGACGGGGTGACCCACGAGTTGGACGCCGTGTTGGTGGCGGTCGGCAACTGCGCCCGTTACGGCGGCGGGATGCGGATCTGCCCCGCCGCCGACCCGACCGACGGGCTGCTCGACGTCGTGGTCGGCGGGCGGTTCAACCGGCGGACGCTGCTGCGGATCAAACGCCGCATCTATCCGGGGACGCACGTTGACCACCCGCTGGTACGCAGCTTCCGGGCGCGGACGGTGGAGGTGGCCGCCACGGGCATCACCAGCTATGCGGACGGGGAGCCGGTGGCCGAACTGCCGGTGACGATCACCGCGGCCCCGGCGGCGGTGCGGCTGCTGCGTTGATCGCCGGTCAGCCCGGCACCGCCAGGTCCAGCACCGCGCCGAGCCCGTTCGGCCGGCCCGCCTCGCCGGGCGGGAGCACCAGCACCGCGCAGCCGGCCGCCACCGCGCCCGCGTCGGCGGGGGTGTCCCCAACCATGAGCACCCGTTCCGGGTCAACAGCCAGCGTCCCGCAGGCGTGCAGGAAGATACCCGGGTCGGGCTTACAGCGCCCCACCTCGTACGACAGCACGTACCCGTCCACCAGGTCGGCGAGCCCCCAGGCGGTAAAGAGCGGCCGGATGTCGAAGCCGATGTTGCTGACCACACCCACCCGTACCCCGGCGTCACGCAGCGCGGCCAGGGTGGGGGCGGTGTCCGGGTACGGGACCCACCCGTCGGGCACCAGCAACCGCTCGTAGAGCGCGTCGGCGAGCCCGTCGATCCCGGCGTCGATCGTCGCCGCGAGTCCGGTGTACGCGCCGCGGTGTGCATGCGAGTACAGGTCCCGGTCGGCCCAGAGTTCGGCCAGCGCGGGCGGGACCCGTTGGGGCAGTGGCCCCCCGGCCCGGCCGGCGGTGACCAGCCGGTCGGCGAGGGCGGTGGCGCGGATCCGCTCCAGCATGGTTCCACAGGTGGCAGCCGCCGCGGTCACCCAGGCGGTGGCCTCCTCCACCTGCGCGAGCGTCCCGTGGAAGTCGAAGAGCACCGCTTCCACGGGACGGCGGGATGCCGTCGGGGCAACAGCACGACCCGGGGCGGTTGTCTGAGCGGGTTCGGTACGGTCCGGCACGCCGTGCACCCTACCGATCGCCCCGGACGGCTCCGGACGGGATGGCCTCGTGGGCCGTACCGGCGCGGTACGCACTAATCTTGGTCCCATGTCGAGCCCCGCCGAGCGGTACGCCGCGGCCCGCCGCCGGGCCGCACAGGCCCCCCTGTCCCCGGCATTGGACGAGTTCGCCCTCGACCTCGGCGTCGACCTCGACGACTTTCAGCGGGAGGCGTGCCAGGCGTTGGAGCGCGGCAGCGGCGTCCTGGTCTGCGCCCCCACCGGCGCCGGCAAGACGGTCGTCGGCGAGTTCGCCGTCCACCTGGCGCTGCGGGGTGGGACCTCGGCTGACGTGGGGCGCCGCAAGTGCTTCTACACCACCCCGATCAAGGCGTTGTCGAATCAGAAGTACCACGATCTCGTTGACCGGCACGGCGCCGACCAGGTCGGGTTGCTCACCGGCGACAACGCCATCAACGGTGATGCGCCGGTGGTGGTGATGACCACCGAGGTACTGCGCAACATGCTCTACGCCGGCTCGGAGACGCTGCAGGGGCTGGCGTACGTGGTGATGGATGAGGTGCACTACCTCGCCGACCGGTTCCGCGGCGGCGTGTGGGAGGAGGTGATCATCCACCTGCCCGCCTCGGTCACGCTGGTGTCGCTGTCGGCGACGGTGTCCAACGCGGAGGAGTTCGCCGACTGGCTGGTCACCGTGCGCGGCGAGACCGAGGTCGTGGTCAGTGAGTACCGGCCGGTGCCGCTGTGGCAACACATGCTGGTTGGCCGGCGGATGTTCGACCTGTTCCACGACGCCGACGCCGCGCGCAAGCACGACGTGCATCCGGAGTTGCTGCGCTACACCCGGGACACGCTGCGCCGCCTCGAGTTGGGGGAGGGGCGCGGTGCAGGTCACGGGGGTCGGCGTGGGCCGCGCTGGCGGGGGCCGATGCGCCCGGACATCGTCGACCGGCTGGACCGCGAGGGGCTGCTGCCGGCGATCCTGTTCATCTTCAGCCGTGCCGGCTGCGACGCGGCGGTGCAGCAGTGTCTCGCCGCCGGGCTGCGGCTCACCGGTCCGGAGGAGCGGGCCGAGATCCGTCGGGTGGTGGAGAGCCGGATCACCACGATCCCGGGCGAGGACCTGTCGGTGCTCGGCTACTGGGACTGGCTGGACGGGTTGGAGCGGGGCCTCGCCGCACACCACGCCGGCATGCTGCCGGCGTTCAAGGAGGTCGTCGAGGAGTTGTTCGTCCGCGGGCTGGTGAAGGCGGTGTTCGCCACCGAGACCCTCGCGCTGGGCATCAACATGCCGGCTCGCTGCGTGGTGTTGGAACGCCTGGTCAAGTACAACGGCGAGGCGCACGTGGACCTGACGCCCGGCGAGTACACGCAGCTCACCGGCCGCGCCGGCCGCCGTGGCATCGACGTGGAGGGGCACGCGGTGGTGGTCTGGTCCCCGGAGACCGACCCGCGGCACGTGGCCGGCCTGGCATCCACCCGTACCTACCCGCTGCGGTCGAGTTTCCGGCCGTCGTACAACATGGCCGTCAACCTGGTCGGCAGCGTGGGCGCGGAGCCGGCCCGGGCGTTGCTGGAATCCTCGTTCGCGCAGTTCCAGGCGGACCGGTCGGTGGTCGGGCTGGCGCGGCAGGTCCAGCGCAACACCGAGACGGTCCAGGCATACGGCGTGGAGGCAGCCTGCCAGCACGGTGACTTCGACGCCTACTTCGCGATCCGGGTGGCGATCGCCGACCGGGAGCGGGAGTTGGCCCGGCAGGGGCAGAGCCAGCGGAAGGCGGCGGCGATCGTCTCGCTGGAGCGGCTGCGGGTCGGTGACGTGATCCGGGTGCCGTCCGGCCGGCGCGCTGGCCTTGCGGTGGTGCTGGACCCGGCGGCCGCCGGCTTCGGGGAGCCCCGTCCGTTGGTGCTGACCCAGGACCGCTGGGCGGGCCGGGTGGGCCCGGGTGACTTCACCACCCCAGCGGAGGTACTCACCCGGATTCGGGTGCCCAAACACTTCAACCACCGCTCCCCGGCCGCGCGCCGGGACCTGGCCGCCGCGGTCAGCGGCACCGGGCTGAACCGGCTCGGCAGCCGGCGGGGTGGCCGGTCGCGGCGCGGTGGTGGGGAGGACGACCGGCTGGTGCAGCTCCGCGCCGAGCTGCGCCGCCACCCGTGCCACGCCTGCCCGGAACGGGAGGAGCATGCCCGCTGGGCGGAGCGTCGCCGCCGGCTGGAGAAGGACACCGAGGAGCTGCGGCAGCGGGTGACCGGCCGGACCGGTTCCCTGGCCCGCACCTTCGACCGGATCGTGGCGCTGTTGACGGCCCGTGGCTACCTGGCCGTCGACGGGGGCGTTACCGACGCCGGTCGGATGTTGAGCCGGATCTGGACGGAGGCGGACCTGCTGGTCGCCGAGTGCCTACGTCGTGGCGTGTGGAATGGGCTCAGCCCGGCCGAGTTGGCGGCGGCGGTGTCGGTGGTGGTCTTCGAGGCACGCCGGGACGTTGACGAGCGCGCGTCGCTGCCGCGGGGCGCGGTGGCGACGGCGGTTGACGAGACGTTGAAGCTGTGGGGGGAGATCGAAGCCGACGAGGCGGCACAGGGGCTGACCGTGACCCGGGAGCCGGATCTCGGCTTCGCCTGGCCGGTCTACCGCTGGGCCCGTGGGGAGCCACTCGCGAAGGTCCTCGTCAGCGGCCACATCGACGGCGAGATGCCGGCCGGCGACTTCGTCCGCTGGGCCCGGCAGGTGGTGGACCTGCTCGGCCAGTTGGCCGAATCCGGCGGTGCCTCTTCCGAGCTGCGCAGCACCGCGCGGCAGGCCATCGTCGCGGTGAACCGCGGGGTGCTCTCCTACCAGGCCACCGCCTGACGGGTCACCTCCCGTCCGGCACCGTACCGTCCCCAGCACCGCCCGCGTGGTGCGGCTGGCGGCGGCGGTCAGTCGGCGCGATGTGCCAGGGCGTCGACCAGGCGCCGGACGGCGCCGGCGAGGTTCCACCGCTCGGCGAGGTCGAGCAGCCGAGCGGGGTCGGCCGGTGCGGCCGGCAGGTCGGTGGGCAGGGCGGGCAGCGACACATCGAGGGCGACCCGGACCACCGTCGGGGCGACGGCCAGGTAGTCCCGCGCGGCGCTGAGTTTCGCCCGTAGCCCGGGTGCGAAACCGGCAGCCGGATCGTCCAGGGCGGCGAGCACACCGGCGATGTCGCCGTACCGGTCAACGAGCCGCGCCGCGGTCTTCTCGCCGACGCCGGGAACCCCCGGCAGACCGTCGCTGGGGTCACCGCGCAGCGCGGCGAAGTCGGCGTAGCGGGCGGCGGGCACCCCGTATCGGGCCTGGACGGCGGCGTCGTCGCAGTCTGCCAGCTTCGCCACCCCCCGCCCGACATAGAGCAGCCGCACCCGGCGGGCGTCATCGACCAGCTGGAACAGGTCGCGGTCACCGGAGACCACCTCGACCGGGCCCGGCTGGGTGACCGAGAGGGTGCCGAGCACGTCGTCGGCCTCGTAGCCGGTGGCGCCGACGCTGGTGATGCCGAGCGCGTCGAGCACGTCGAGGATCACCGGGACCTGCGGGCTCAGCGTGTCGGGAACCACCTCACCCCCCTCCGGCGCCACCCGGTGTGCCTTGTATGACGGCAGGAGGGCCACCCGCCACTGGGGTCGCCAGTCGTGGTCCATCGCGCACACCATCCGGCCCGGCCGGCGGGTGCGGACCAGGCTCGCCAACATGTCGAGGAAGCCGCGGACCGCGTTGACCGGTTGGCCGTCGGGTCCGACGGCGGCGGACTCCGGAATGCCGAAGTATGCCCGGAAGTAGAGGCTGGGCGCGTCCACGAGCATCAGCGGGGCTGGCATGCGCAACAGCCTGGCACACCGCACCGACATCGGCGTGGATGCGGGCAGCGGGGGAGGGGTCGACGGCGTCCGCTACGCGTTCCGGTGCCGCGGCGGTGCGGCGAACCGAACGACCGTTAAGCTGGTCGGTGCGACGGCTCAACCCCACCCCCACGGAGCTCATCAACCCATGACTGTCGACCGGATCCTCCCCACCGACGAGGCCCACGACCTGTTGGACCTGGCCACCGAACTCGCCGACCGGGAGCTCGCGCCGAAGGCCGCCGACCACGAGGAGCGCGCCGAGTTCCCCCGGGAGGTGCTGCGCACCCTGGGCCGGTCGGGCCTGCTCGGCCTGCCGTACGCGGAGGAGTACGGCGGCGCCGCCCAGCCGTACGAGGTGTACCTGCAGGTGTTGGAGATCCTGGCCAGCCGCTGGCTCGCGGTCGCCGAGGCGATCAGCGTCCACACCCTGTCCTGCTTCCCGCTCGCCGAGTACGGCACGGCGCAGCAGCGGAAGTCGCTGCCCGAGCTGATCGGTGGGGAGTTGCTGGGCGCGTACTGCCTCTCCGAGCCGCAGGGTGGTTCGGATGCCGCGAGTCTGACCACCCGGGCCGTCCTCGACGGCGGGGAGTACGTCGTCTCCGGCACGAAGGCGTGGATCACACACGCCCACGTGGCGGACTTCTACAACATCTTCTGCCGTACCGGCGGTGCCGGGGCGTCGGGCATCTCCTGCCTGCTCGCGGACCGGAACCTGTCCGGGATCGAGCCGCAGTTGCCGGAGCGCACGATGGGGCTGCACGCTTCCCCGGTGGCGCAGGTCGTCTTCGATGGGACGCGGGTGCCGGCAGAGCGGCTGATCGGCGGGGAGGGCAAGGGCTTCGGTATCGCGATGTCCGCGCTGGACTCGGGCCGGCTGGGGATCGCGGCCTGCGCGGTTGGCCTGGCTCAGGCGGCGCTGGACTACGCGGTCGGTTATGCCCGGGAGCGGCAGCAGTTCGGCCGGGCGATCGTCGACTTCCAGGGGTTGGGATTCCTGCTCGCCGATGCCGCCACCCAGATCTCGGCGGCCCGGGCGCTGATGCTGACGGCGGCCCGGCTGCGCGACGCCGGCCGGCCGTACTCGATCGAGGCGGCGAAGGCGAAGCTGTTCGCCACCGATGTGGCGATGCGGGTGACCACCGACGCGGTGCAGGTGCTGGGCGGGGCGGGCTACGTCGCTGATCACCCGGTGGAGCGGTACATGCGCGAGGCGAAGGTGCTCCAGATCGTTGAGGGGACGAACCAGATCCAGCGTCTGGTCATCTCCCGGGCGTTGGCGAAGGGCTGACGGAGGGGCGGGCCTGCGGCCGCGCCGCTGTTTCTGGCGCCCAGCGTCGCGTGGTGGGCCGTTTCCCGGTAGGTTGCTCGCCGTGGAGGAGATCGACCGGGCCATCGTCGCGGAGCTGGCCGTGGACGGCCGGCTGTCATATACCGACCTCGCGGAGCGGGTGGGGTTGTCGGTCTCCGCGGTGCACCAGCGGGTCCGCCGGCTGGAGCAGCGTGGGGTCATCGGCGGGTACGCGGCCCGGGTGTCCTTCGAGGCACTGGACCTACCGCTGACGGCATTTGTGGCGATTCGGCCGTTTGATCCCTCGCAGCCGGATGACGCGCCGGAGCGGCTGGCCCACCTACCGGAGATCGATTCGTGCTACTCGGTCGCGGGGGAGGACTTCTACCTGCTGTTGCTGCGGGTGGCCGGGCCGACCGACCTGGAGCGGGTGCTGCAGGAGATCCGGATGGCGGCGAGTGTGACCACGCGGACCACGGTGGTGTTGTCCACGCCCTACGAGGGCCGGCCACCGAAGTTCAGTGTCGCGGCGACTGGGCGGTTGCGGCCGCGGGGTCCGCGGGGTCCGGGGGAGCCGGCTGGTTCCACCGAAGGATGACCGGCCGGCCGTGTTCGTGGCCGAGCACGCTGACGGTCGCGGTTTCCAGCCGGAACAGCGCCCCGGCGGAGGGCGGTAGGCCGAGCCACCGGGCGGTGAGCACCCGGAGGCTGTGCGCGTGTCCGACTACGGCGACGGTTCCGTGGTCGAGGACGGGGCCCAGTCGGGTGAGGAGCCGGTCGAGCCGCGCGCCGACCTGGTGGGGAGACTCCCCACCGGGGCAGCCGTCGGTCCAGAGGTTCCAGTCGGGGTCTTCTTCGTGGACCTCGGCGGTGGTGCGGCCCTCGATCTCCCCGTAGTTCCACTCGGCAAGGTCGTTGTCTGTCCCGGTCGGGGTGAGGCCGGCGAGCCGAGCGGTGCGTACCGCGCGGGCGCAGGGGCTGGTCAGGACGGTGGCGAAGCGCCGGCCGGTGAGCATCGGGCCGAGTGCGCGGGCTTGCCGTTCGCCGTCGGGGGTCAGCGCGAGGTCGGTGTGGGAGGTGTGCCGCCGACGGGCGCTCCACGTGGTCTCACCGTGTCTGATCAGGAGGAGCTCACCCATGCCTTCAGTCAATCACTGGGTGCCGGTTTCTTCCTGGCTAGCATCCTAGGACGCACTACGCGACGTGCCCCAACACACCAACCCAAACGAATAGTCACCATCGACACGGGAAACCCGATGTCGATGGCCGAAACGCCACGAGGGGAGAGCGGAGATGGGCTTCGCCACCAAGACGAAGAACCTGGTGGACGAGCTGACCGGCGCCACCAAGGAACGGGTGGGCGATGTCTGCGGCGACGAGCGGCTGCGGGTCGAAGGGGTCCGGCAGCGGGACGACGCCCGTGCTCGCCAGGCCAGGGAGGAGCGCGCTGAGCAGTCGGATCGTGAGTGGGATCGGACTGGGGCGCAGTGACGTGACCGCTTGACCACGCGGGCCCGGCAGGAAGGTGCTGCCGGGCCCGTCGTTGTGGCGACTGGTGTTGGCCACGGCCGGATCGCCGTAGCCCGGTGCCGCCCACGGGTCACACGGGCGGCGGATCGTGGTGGGTCAGTCGTCGCGGTGGGCCGCCCACCAGGTCTGACCGGTCTCGGGCAGGGTGTCGATCGGGTCGTAGTACGCGTACCGCTTGTTGAGCGCCTCCAGGTCAGCGGACTCGATGGAGGTGCGGTAGTTCTTGGTCCAGTACGAGATGCCCCGCTCTCGGTCGTATTCGGTGAGCATGTGTACCCAGCGCTTGCCGACGAAGGGAACATCGCAGACGATTCGCGGAGTGGCGTAGCCGGGCAGGTAGCCCATGATGTCGTGTTGGAGCTGTTGGGCGTGGCTGACCGGGACCCGCCAGTGTTCGGCGTTGGGGATCATGTCGCACAGGTAGAAGTAGTACGGCAGGATGCCGGCTTCGCCCTGCAACGCGAAGCAGAGATCAAGTAGGTCGGGCGTGGTGGCGTTGACGCCGCGCATCAGCACGCCCTGGTTGCGGACGTCGCGAACTCCGACGTTCAGGGCGGTCTGGGCGGCTTTGGCGACCAGTGGGGTGAGGGATTGGGCGTGGTTGACGTGGGTGTGGATCGCGAGGTTGACGCCGCGGCGGGCGGCGGTGCGGGCGACCCGCTCGAGGCCTTCGACAACATCAGCCCGGAGCCAGTGCTGGGGCAGGCCCATCAGAGCCTTGGTGGCGAGCCGGATGTCGCGCACGGTATCGATGTCGAGCAGGCGCATCAGATACGACTCGAGGTTCTTCCACGGCACGTTGGCCACGTCACCGCCGGAGACGACGACGTCGCGGACGCCTGGGTGGGCCCGGAGGTAGGTGATGTGGGCGTCGTAGCGGTCGACGGGTTTAAGGGTGAGTTTGAGTTTGTCGATGGCGGGGGTGGAATTGCCGACCAGGTCCATCCGGGTGCAGTGCCCGCAGTACTGCGGGCAGGTGGAGAGGAGCTCGGCGAGGACTTTGGTGGGGTAGCGGTGGGTGAGGCCCTCGGCGACCCACATGTCGTGTTCGTGGAGGGAGTCGCGGCTGGCGTACGGGTGCGAGGGCCAGTCGGTACGTCGGTCGGAGGCGACGGGGACCATGTAGCGCCGGATCGGGTCGGCGTAGAGGGCGTCGGTGGTCATCGCCTCGAAGGGCACCATGGTGTTGAGCATCTGGGGTGGCACCAGCATGGACATGGTGGCCAGGGCCTTCTGGTCGGCTTCCAGGTCGGCGTAGAAGGTCTCGCCGACGAGGTCGCCGAGGACGGCGCGGAGCTGCTTGATGTTCTTGATGCAGTTGGTGCGTTGCCATTGGGCGGATTCCCACTGGTCGCGGCTGATGTGGCGCCAGCCGGGGAAGCGGGTCCAGTCGGGTTCGACGAGGGGAGCTCGTCGGTATTCGTAGGGCTGGCCCGTGGTGGGGGCGGCGGGTGCAGGCTGGGCTGCGGAGATGGTTTCCGCGGGGTGGATCTGAGTCACGGGCCCCTCCTCGTGGGTGGCGGTGTTCATGATCAACATTCCCGTAGGGTCTGGAAATTATCCGGCAAAGTAATTATTCTGCCGTAAGTTTTCCCGCTTTGCGAGTCGAGGTCCGGGCTTCAGGCGGCTGGACAGGGAGGTCGGCGTGATTTCACCGGTGGGTTTGCACCGCGTTCTGGAGCCCGCGGGAGTGCTGCCGCAGGGGGCTTGGCGACTGGACGCGAGTCCGGCGATCGCTCCGAACGAGTTACGGATCCGGGTGGAGCGGCTGAACCTGGACGCGGCGAGCTTCCGGCAGTTGTGGGAGAAGCACGGCGGGGACGGCGCGCGGGTCCGCGCCGAGGTACTGGAGATCATCGCCGCGCGGGGCAAGATGCAGAACCCGGTGACCGGCTCGGGTGGCATGTTGATCGGCACGGTTGAGGAGGCTGGTCGGCGGTCGCCGCTGGGGCTGCGGGTGGGTGACCGGGTGGCGACTCTGGTGTCGCTGACGCTGACCCCGTTGGCCGTCGCGGATGGCCTGGCCCGGTGGGATGGGCGCAGTGAGCAGGTCCCGTGTGATGGTCATGCGATCCTGTTTGCCCGCTCCATCGCGGCGGTGCTGCCGGCGGATCTGCATCCGGAGTTGTCGCTCGCCGCGCTGGATGTGTGTGGGGCTCCGGCGTTGACCGCACGGGTGGTGGAGCGGTATGTGACCGAGCGGGCGCGGGAGGGGGCGGCGGGGCCGGTCAGCGTCGCGGTGATTGGCGGTGCGGGCAAGAGTGGGTCGCTGTCGCTGGCTGCGGCGCGGCGGGCGGGCGCGGCGCGGACCGTCGGGGTGGTGCCGGCGGCGGGGGAGCGGGACGCGTTGGTGGCGGCCGGGTTGGCGGATGTGGTGGTGTTGGCCGATGCGCGGGATCCGGTGGCGCTGTCGACGGCGGTGACGTCGGCGCTGGGGATGCCGGCGGATGTGACGGTGGTATGTGTGGATGCGCCGGGTTGTGAGCATGGGGCGGTGTTGGCCACGGGTGACGGTGGCACGGTGGTGTTCTTCTCGATGGCGACGAGTTTCGCTGCGGCGGCGTTGGGTGCGGAGGGCCTGGCGGCGGATGTGACGATGTTGGTGGGTAACGGGTACGCGCCGGGGCACGCGGAGTTCGCGTTGGATCTGGTGCGGGGCGAACCGGGGGTGCGTCGTCTCTTCGAGGCGCGGCTGGCGGCAGACTGATTGCCATGACGAACCCCTCAACGCTGTACCGCGGCGGTGTGCTGCATTCTCCTGCTGACCCGGGTGCGACTGCCTTGTTGGTCGCCGATGGCCGGATTGTCTGGTTGGGTGCGGACGCTGATGCGCCGGTGGCCGATCAGGTGGTGGAGTTGGATGGGGCGTTGGTGACGCCGGCGTTCGTTGACGCGCATGTGCACACGACCGCCACCGGGTTGGGGCTGTCGGGGCTGGACGTGTCGGGTGTGCGGTCGGGGCGGGAGTTGTTGGCGGCGGTGGCGGCGTTCGCCGAGGGGTTGCCGCCTGATGGTGTGGTGCTGGGGCATGGCTGGGACGAGTCGATCTGGCCGGTGCCGGTGCCTCCGGGGGCGGAGGAGTTGGGCCGGGCGGCGGCCGGGCGGCAGGTGTACCTGTCGCAGGCGTCGATGCATTCGGCGTTGGTGTCGACGGCGTTGCTGGCTGCGTGTCCCGGGGTGGTTGCCGCGGCTGGTTTCGACGAGTCGGGGTGGTTGCAGCGGGATGCGCATCATTTGGTGCGGGAGGCGGCGTTTGGCACGGTTGGTCGGGTGCAGCGGGCGTCGGCGCAGCGGGCGGCGTTGGCGCATGCGGCGTCGTTGGGGGTCGCGGCGGTGCATGAGTGTGGTGGGCCGGAGATTTCCGGCGAGGAGGATTTCACGGGGTTGTTGGGGATCTCCGGGGTGGGGGTGCCGGAGGTGTACGGGTACTGGGGTGAGCTGGGTGGGGCGCAGCGGGCGCGGGAGCTGGGTGCGGTGGGTGCTGGTGGGGATGTCTTCGCTGATGGGGCGTTGGGGGCGCAGACGGCGCAGCTGACGGTGCCGTATGTGGATGCGGGTGGGTGCGGGTACGGCTATCTGTCGACGGGGCAGGTGCGGGATCACTTGTTGGGGTGCGCGAGGTACGGGGTGCAGGGCGGTTTTCACGCGATTGGGGATGCGGCGATCGCGACGGTGTTGGCGGGGTTCGCGGCGGTGGCGGAGCGGCTGGGCACGGATCGGGTGCGGGCGGCTCGGCATCGGGTGGAGCACGCGGAGCTCGTGGACAAGCGGATGATCGCCGGGTTTGTGGAGTATGGCGTGGTGGCGTCGGTGCAGCCGGCGTTTGACCGGTTGTGGGGTGGTGCGGGTCGGATGTATGAGTCGCGGTTGGGGCTGGATCGGTCGTTGGCCGCTAATCCGTTGGGGGCGATGCATTCGGTGGGGGTGTCGTTGGCGTTCGGGTCGGATTCCCCGGTGACTCCGGTGGATCCGTGGGGGTCGGTGCGGGCGGCGGTGGCGCATCACAATCCGGCGCAGCGGATGAGTGTTCGGTCGGCTTTCGCGGCGCATTCGCGGGGTGGCTGGCGTGCGGTGCGGCGCGATGGTGACGGGGTGTTGGCGTTGGGCGCGCCGGCGACGTTCGCGGTGTGGGATACCCCGGCGGGGGTGGAGCGGGGGTTGCCGGTGTTGCAGGCGGAGGATCCGGAGGCGCGGGGTGCATCGGACCCGACGCCGTTGCCGGTGTGTCGACGCACGGTGCTGCGTGGTGCCGTGATCTATGGGGAGGGCGGCTTGTGACCGGGAAGCTCGATCTGGATCCGGTGTTGGTGGCGCGGGCGCGGGAGTTGGCTGCTCGGGCTGGGGCGCCGGTGGTGGAGTTGGCGCGTAGCCACACGACGGTGTCGGTGGAGCGGGCGGTGCTGCGGCTGGCCGGGGTGCAGGGTGCGGATCCGGATGGGATTCCGTGGGTGAACCGGTTGGTGGATGCGGTGGTCGCGGATGTGGGCTTGGGGCATGGGGTGGCTGCTCCGGTCTTCGATGCCCTGGCGCGGGAGCAGTTGGCGGATGTGACGCTGTTGGCGCAGAAGGCGGCGGCCGGGTCGGTGCGGTTTGAGGTTCCGGCGGGGCGGGCGGCGACGGCGGCGCGGCGGGCGGCGCGGCGGGCGGTCGCGGCGGGGGTGCGGCGGATTGATCGGCGGCGGGCCGAGCGGGAGCGGTTGGTGCGGCGGTTCGGGGATCCGCGGCGGCGGCCGTGGATCTATCTGATCGTGGCGACGGGGGATATTTACGAGGATATTCCGCAGGCGCAGGCGGCGGCTCGGGCGGGGGCGGATGCGATCGCGGTGATCCGGTCTACGGGGCAGTCGTTGCTGGACTATGTGCCGGAGGGGGCGACTCGGGAGGGTTTTGCCGGTACGTATGCGACGCAGGAGAATTTCCGGCTGATGCGGGCGGCGTTGGACGAGTCGTCGCGGGAGTTGGGCCGGTACGTGCGGTTGACGAATTACGCGTCGGGGCTGTGCATGCCGGAGATGGCGGCGTTGGCGGGCCTTGAGCGGCTGGACATGATGTTGAACGATTCGATGTACGGCATCTTGTTCCGGGATATCAATCCTATTCGTACCTTCGTCGATCAGCGTTTCTCGCGGCAGGTGCACGCCCGGGCGGGGATCATTATCAATACCGGTGAGGATAACTACCTGACGACTGCCGATGCGGTGGACGAGGCGCACACGGTGACAGTGTCGCAGCTGCTCAATGAGTACTTCGCGCATGAGGCGGGGTTGGCGGACTGGCAGTTGGGGTTGGGGCACGCGTTTGAGGTCAACCCGGATGTGCCGGAGTCGTTGCGGTTGGAGTTGGCACACGCGCTGTTGGCGCGGGAGTTGTTCCCGGATGCACCGTTGAAGTGGATGCCGCCGACGAAGCACATGACCGGGGATGTGTTTCGGGGCAACTTGCTCGACGGCTTCTTCAACCTGGTGGGGGCGCTGTCTGGGCAGGGGATTCTGCTGGTGGGGATGATGACCGAGGCGGTGGTGACGCCGTGGTTGTCGGATCGGGATATCGCCCTGCAGAACGTCCGGTATGTGCTGGGTGCCGCGGGTGGGCTGCACGAGGATTTCGTGCCGGCGCCGGGCGGGTTCATTCAGCAGCGGGCACACCGGGTGCTGGGTTCGGCGGTGGAGTTGTTGGAGCGGGTCGGGGAGCAGTCGTTGCTGACGGCGATCGGCGAGGGCACGTTCGGGATCATGAAGCGGCCGGCGGACCGGGGTAGGGGGTTGGACGGGGTGGCGCGGCACGAGGGCGACTATTACAACCCGGCGGTGGAGATCCTGGAAGGGGCGGGGTCGTGACAGTCGTGCCGGAGCAGGCGGCGGTGCCGGAGAAGCAGGTCGTGCGGCCGTACGGGGACACGACCGGTGACGGCATGGTGCAGGTGTCGTTCACGTTGCCACTGCCGCATGACAAGCGAGCCGAGGGTGCGGCGATCCAGCTGGCCGGGAAGATGGGCATCGACCCGGCGATGCTGGTGCATGCTCGGCCGATGGGGGACGGGTTCACCTTCTTCGTGGTGTACGGGCGGGTGCACCATCTGGTGGACACCTCGGCGGTGCGGGTGGTGGAGCGGGACTTTCCGTTGCTGTCGGCGAAGGAGGTCAATGCGGTGGTCAAGCGGCAGCTGCGGCGAAAGCTGTCGGTGGTGGGGGCGTGTATCGGCACCGATGCGCACACCGTGGGGATCGACGCGATTCTCAACGTCAAGGGCGTCGCCGGGGAGAAGGGGCTGGAGTACTACCGGGAGTTGCGGGTCAGCAATCTGGGCGCGCAGGTGGGGGTTCCGGATCTGGTGGCGGCGGCTCGGGCGGAGCGGGCGGATGCGGTGTTGGTGTCGCAGGTGGTCACGCAGCGGGATGCGCATCTGCACAACACCCGGGAGATGTCGGCGGCGGTTCGGGAGGCGTGGCCGGCGGGGAAGCGGCCGTTGTTGATTGTCGGTGGGCCGCGTTTCGACGAGGCGATGACCGCCGAGTTGGGGGTGGACCGGATCTTCGGCCGCGGTACCACTCCGGGTGAGGTGGCCTCTTACCTGGTTCATGCGTTGATCACGAGCCGGAGGGCGGTGACGGTATGAGTGACCCGAGGGTCGGGGTGACGGTGACGCACCGGCGGTATGTGCCCTACTCGCATGCGCACTACGCGGGAAGTTTGGTCGACGGGGCGTACGCGTTGGGTCTGTTCGGGGACGTCGCCACGGAGGTCTGCATCCGGACCGACGGGGATGAGGGGTTGTTCGCCGGCTACGCGGAGGTGCGGTTCCTGGCGCCGGTGCGCGCCGGTGACGTGGTGGAGGTGACGGGTCGGGTCACCCGGGTGGGCACGCGCAGCCGCACGCTGGAGTTGAGCTGTGTGGTGGTGTGTCGGGCCTGTCCGGAGCGGGGGGAGTCCGCCGCGCAGGTGTGTGATCCGCCGATCGTGGCGGTTTCTGCGACGGGCACGGTGGTCGTGCCGCCGGTGGCGTGAACGTCGCGATCTGCGCGGATGTCGGCTCCACGTACACGAAGGTGGCGGTGGTCGATCTCGACGGCGCGGGGCTGGTGGCGGCGGCGGCGGCGCCCACCACGGTGGGCAGTGACGTGTTGCGGGGGTTGGACGCGGCGGTCGCGGCGGCGACCGACGGCCTGCCGGTGGGGGACGCGCCGTGGTATGTGTGTTCGTCTGCCGGGGGCGGGCTGCGGTTGGCGGTGGTCGGCTACGAACAGTTGGTGACCGCGCAGGCGGGCCGTCGGGTGGGGCTGTCGGCGGGGGCGAATGTGGTGCATGTGGCCGCGGGTCGGCTCGGCGCGGCGGGTCTCGCGGCGGTGCGGGCGGCCCGCCCGGATGTGCTGCTGCTGGTCGGCGGCACCGACGGCGGCGACGCGGAGACGTTGACGCACAACGCGACCCGGCTGGCGCGGGCCCGCTGGCGGGTTCCGGTGGTCTTCGCCGGCAACGCCGAGGTCCGCGACGATCTGGTGTCGATGCTGGTGTCGGCGCGGGTGCCGGTGACCGTGGCGGAGAATGTGCTGCCCCGGATCGGGGCGTTGGCGCCGGCTGGGGCGCGGGCGGCGATCCGTGCGGTGTTCCTGCAGCATGTGATCGGCGGTAAGCGGCTGTCGCGGGGTCCGCGGTTTCCGCGGCTGGTGCGGGCGGCCACTCCGGATGCGGTGCTGACCGGCGTGGAGTTGCTTGCGGACACGCTCGGCGGTGACCTGGCGGTGGTGGATGTCGGTGGGGCGACCACGGACGTGTACTCGGTGCTGACGCCGGATGAGCGGGAGAGCGGGCCGGGTCGGGAGGCGGCGGGCAGCCTGTGGCGGGCCCGTACCGTCGAGGGGGACCTGGGGGTGCGGTGGAGCGCCCCGGGTGTGGTGCGGGCGGCGGTGGCGGAGCGGCTGCTCGACGCGGCCGACGCCGAGGTGCTGGCGGTGGCGGCGCAGCGGCGCGCCGACGACCCCGCCTATCTTGCGGTGGGTGGGGCGCAGCGGGCGACAGACACCCGGCTGGCTGCTCTGGCGGCCACGGTGGCGTTGCGGCGGCACGCCCGCGGGGCGGCCACCGGTGAGCGCGCGGGACGGGATCTGCGGGATGTCCGGCTGCTGGTCGGTTCGGGTGGGGTGCTCCGGCATGCCGGGTCCGTGGACGCCGCGGGGGTGCTCGCGGGGGTACTCGCCGACCACGCTGGCGGGTGGCCGTTGCCGCGTGCCGCCCGGCCGGTGGTTGACGTGGACTATGTGCTGGCCGCCGCCGGGTTGCTCGGCGGCACGCAACCGGTCGCGGCCCGTGCTCTTGTTGACCGGTTGCGCGCGGGGGGCTAGGCGTGCCCCTGGTTGCCCGATTTGCGGGTCGCTCGGTGCGGGCTGGCCGGCGCGGCTGGCGCGACACGCCGGATGGTGGCGACGACTCGTCGGCCCCGGGTTGACAGCGCCCCGGGGGGAGCACGTACCGTCTTTGAGTCCTACTACGGGAAGCGGCTGTTGTTCGCTTCGTCCCTTCGTCCGCTGGCCGAGCGACACCGAGTGTGTGGTCGCGGCGGCCAGGTCCAGCGGGCGGGGGTCGGCGGGGCGGCGCGGACCGGCCGCGGTTACCGGTGTACGGGCAGGGTGAGAGGCACGGCCAGTAGACAACGGCCAGGCGGGGGCAGCCAGTCTGCCGTCCGGTCGGTCCGAAGGTCGGCGCGTCCCATTCTCGCCCCACCGGCCGGGAAGGGCCTGGGAGCATCGGGGTGCGGCGGTTGCCGCGCCCCGATTTCCGTTTACCCGGGGTGCCGGTCGAGGTGCGGCCGCCGTGGTCCGCACTGGCGAAGCGGCGCGGACCAGGCCGGGTACCCTTCGGCAGGTGATCGTGGACATGCCGGCGACGGCTGTGGGAGTGATGCGGGAACGTCGGCTGCCGCTGCCGCTTGCGATCGTGGCGGCGGTCGGTGGGGGCGTGGCGATGTTGCTGGCGTTTCCGCCGTACGGGGTGTGGCCGCTGGCGGCGGTCGGGGTGGCCCTGCTGGCCGGTGCCACCCACCGTCGGCGTCCGCGCGTCGGCGCCGGCCTCGGGTTCCTGACCGGGGTGGCGTTTTTCGCCCCGCTGCTGGGCTGGACGAACCTGCACACCGGCTCCTTGCCGTGGGTGCTGCTGTCGCTGTTGCAGGCCGGCTATCTGGCGCTGCTCGGCGCGGCCACCGCGTGGGTTTCTCCGCTGGTTGACCGGTTCCGGTGGGGGTGGCCGGTGTTTACCGGGGTGCTGTGGGTGGCGCAGGAGGCGCTGCGTGATCGCACTCCGTTCGGTGGTTTCCCGTGGGGTCGGCTGGCGTTCAGCCAGGACGGGTCGCCGCTGTTGCGGTTTGCTGTCCTGGGCGGGGCGCCGCTGGTGACCTTCGTGGTCGCGGTGATCGGTGGGCTTCTGGTGGCCGCCGCCTGGGCGGGCTGGGCGGCGTATCGCCACCCGGGCCGA
Source organism: Salinispora goodfellowii (assembly GCF_059570675.1). Taxonomy (NCBI): domain Bacteria; kingdom Bacillati; phylum Actinomycetota; class Actinomycetes; order Micromonosporales; family Micromonosporaceae; genus Salinispora; species Salinispora goodfellowii. The sequence goes on from NZ_JCANTD010000018.1 coordinate 86,255, forward strand.
CGGTGGACGCCGGTGGCGGGGGCGGTGGTGGCGGCGCTGGCGGTGCCGGCTGTGGGGCTGCTCGTGCCGATCCGCGCCGACGCCGGTGGGGAGGCGGTGACGGTGGCGATCGTGCAGGGTAACGTGCCGCGGCTGGGACTGGACTTCAACGCCCAACGGCAGGCGGTGCTGAACAACCACGTCCAGGCCACCGTCGAGCTGGCCGACCAGGTGGCGTCCGGCGCCCGGCCCCGCCCTGACCTGGTGGTGTGGCCGGAAAATTCTAGCGACATCGATCCGCTGCAGGACGCTTCCGCCGGGGATCGGATCCAGTCTGCTGCCGACGCGGTGGGGGTGCCGATCCTGATCGGGGCGGTGCTGCGCGGCCCGGGCGAGGGGCAGGTGCGCAACGCGGGGCTGCTGTGGCGGCCGGGGACCGGCCCGGACCTCGACCAGTTGTACACGAAGCGGCATCCGGTGCCGTTCGCCGAGTATGTGCCGTTTCGTGAGGTGGCCCGCCTGGTCAGCAAGCAGGTTGACCGGGTGCGGTCTGATTTCGTGCCGGGTAGCACCCCGGGTGTGCTGACCGCCGGTCCGGTGGTGCTCGGTGATGTGATCTGCTTCGAGGTCGCCTACGACGAGGTGGTCCGGGACACTGTTACCGGTGGGGCGCAGCTGCTGGTGGTGCAGACGAACAACGCCACCTTCGATGTGGCTGAGGCCCGGCAGCAGTTGGCCATGGTACGGCTGCGGGCGGTCGAGCATGGTCGTCCGGCGCTGATGGCCTCGACGGTGGGCGTTTCCGGGTTCGTTTCCCCGGATGGGCGGGTAAGCGATGCCACCGAGTTCAACACCCGCGCGATCGTGGTGCGGCAGCTGTACCTGGCCGACGGAGACACCTTGGCGACCCGGGTCGGGTTGTGGCCGGAGGTGGCGCTGACGGTCCTGGCCGTGGCGGCCCTGGCCGCAGCCGGGGTGCGGCGACGTGCCCGCGGTGCGGCGACGGCCGGTACGCCGGCACGAGGGAGGCAGGACGGTGCATGACGAGACCGGTCATCCCGGGGTGGAGCGGGTGCTCGTGGTCATCCCGACCTACAACGAGGCCGACAACCTGACCTGGATTGTGGAACGGTTGCGTCGGGCGGTGCCGTCGGTGGACATTCTGATCGCCGACGACAACAGCCCGGATGGCACCGGTGCCGTCGCTGAGGCCCTTGCCGGGCGGGATCGGCAGGTGCATGTGCTGCACCGGGAGGGAAAGCAGGGGCTCGGTGCCGCCTATCTGGCCGGGTTTGGGTGGGCGCGCCAACGCGGCTACGACGCGGTGGTGGAGATGGACGCCGACGGCTCGCACGCCCCGGAGGACCTGCCGGCGATGCTGGCCGCGGCCCGGGATGCGGACGTGGTGATCGGGTCCCGGTGGACCCGGGGCGCGCAGGTGGTCAATTGGCCGCTGCGGCGGCTGCTGTTGTCGCGCTGCGGCAACCTGTACGCGCGGCTGGCCCTGGGAATGCCGGTCTCCGACGCCACCGGCGGCTACCGGGTGTATCGGCTCAGTGCCCTGGACGCGTTGGACCTGGCGTCGGTGTGCTCGCAGGGGTATTCGTTCCAGGTGGAGTTGTCGCGGCTGGCGCACCGGGCCGGTGCGCGGATCGTGGAGGTGCCGATCACGTTCGCCGAGCGCGAACGCGGTAGCAGCAAGATGAGTCCGTTCATCGTGGCCGAGGCGTTGTGGCGGATTACCGGGTGGGCGGTGGCGGACCGGCGGCTGGCCTTGCGCCGCGGGCTGCACGGCACCCCCACGGGGCAGGTGCGTTGGCCGTAGTGCCACTGCGCCGGTTCCCCTCCGCTGCCCGGTGGCGCCCGCGCCCCGGCCGGCTGGTGGTGTGGGCTGGCGGCGGCGCGGCCGTGTCATGCTGGACGGGCGGGACGACGTACTCCACCCGGGGAGCCGGGTAGTGGGGGCGTGGCGGTCGGGTGGTGAGGTGAGGATGCGCCGGGGACTGAGGTTCGTACCGTTGGCGTTGTTGCTGGCGGCGTTGGTGGAGCTGGCGGTGTTCGTGGCCGTGGGCCGGGCTGCCGGGTTCGGGATTACGGTGCTGGCCGTGTTCGCAGCGTCGCTGCTGGGCATGGCGCTGCTGCGCCGGGAGGGGATGCGCGCGTGGCGGGGCTTCCAGACCGCCGCGCGGTCTGGTCAACCGCCGGGCACGCAGGTCACCGATGGGCTGGTGGGGTTGCTCGGCGCGCTGTTGTTGGCCACTCCGGGTCTGCTCAGTGGGGCGCTGGGGCTGGTGCTGCTGGTGCCGCCGGTGCGCCAACTGGCCCGCGCGGGGGTACGACGCACGACGGAGCGGCGAGTGTCGTCGATGGTCGCCGGTGACCTGTTTGGGCCGCGCCGGGTGCGGGTGCACCGAGGCGCCCCGCAGCAGCAGCCGGCGGCGGAGCCGACCGTGGTTGACGGCGGCCAGCCCATCGAGGGCGAGATCGTCGAGCCCCGGCAGGGCTGAGCTGCGGACCTCCGCCCGCACCCGCCGACTGCGGCCCGGCTGACCGCGACCGGCGCCCCGGGCGGCCGCAGCCCTGCCTGGGGCCGACCCGTGAGACCACGGCACCCGCCCCGGGCGGGATGGCCCAGGGCGGGTGCGGCGTCGGATGGTTCAGGCGCGCCCGCGGCGGGTGCGGACCTCCTTGAGCCGTTCGGCAAGAATGTCCTCCAGTTCGGCGATGGAGCGCCGCTCCAACAGCATGTCCCAGTGGGTGCGCGGCGGCTTCGCCTTCTTCTGCTCCGGTTCGTTGCCGTCAACCAGCCGGGCGACGCTGCCGTCGAATTTGCATTCCCAGGTCATCGGGACCTCGGCGTCAACGGCGAACGGCACCTCGAACTGGTGACCCTTGGCGCACAGGTATTCGCGGGTCTGACGCGGCGCGAGCTCGGTGTTACGGTCGGATTCGTAGCTGACCGCGCCCAGACGGCTTCCGCGCAGCATGCGCTCGCCCATGATCGTCTTCCCCTCGGTTGTGGTGCTGGTCTGTTTCGGTGTAACAGTCGGTGTCCGTCGGGCCATTCCCGCCCGGTGGCACGTGACGGGCCGGCAACCAGGGTAGCCGGAGGGTAGCTCGGCCCGGCGGGGGTCGCCCCGACCTGGCCGAAAGTTCGATCGTCGCGACCTGGCCGAAGGTTCGCGAGGTGACCGAACGAGGTGATGTCGCCCGCGCGTCAGCGTACGGGCGGGGACGCCTCCCGTTGGGCTAGGGCAGCCGCCAGCTGGGCGACCTGGTCGGCGAGCTGGGCGACTCGCCGATGCGCCTCGTCCCGGTCGCTCTCGGTGGCCCGCAGCCGTGCCGTCAGCTCCGCCAGCTGGCCCTGCACGGCGGTCACGTCCTGCTGGGCGGCGGTCAGCTGCCCGCGTAGGGCGTGGCCCTGCTCGGCGAGGGTCGTCGCGTCCGCGTGCGCCCGTTCCGCGTCCCCCACCGCCTGCTGACGGTGCGCCTCGGCCTGGTCCCGGTCGGCCACCGCCCGGTCCCGCTCCTGCATCGCCGCCGCGGCCTGCGCCTGCGCCCGTTGCGCGTCCTGACGGGCCTGCTGCGCGTCGGCGCGGTGTCCGCGGGCCTGCTCGGTCGCCGTGGCCTGCGCCCGCGCGGCCTGTTGGGCGTCGGCGCGGGCGGCGTCGCGTTCCGCGACCAGGTCCGCGGCGAGCTGCCGTTGGGCGGTGAGTGCGGCGTCGGTGCTGCGCAGCTGCGTACGGGCATCGAGTTCCCTGGCCCGCGCGGCGTCGCGGTCCTGCTGGGCCTGCCCCAGTAGGGCCTGTGCCGCGCTCGCCTCCTGGCGGGCCTGGTCCCGAGCCTTACGGGACTGGTCGGCGTGATCCGCGGCGGCGGTGGCCTCCGCGACGGCGCCGGCCGCTTCGGCGCGGGCTCGTTCCTGCTCGGCGGTGGCGCTGCGGGCCTGCTCCCGGGCCTGGACGGCGGCGGCGGCGGCATCTTCGGCGGCGCGGCGTGCCTCGTCCCGATCGGTCTGCGCCGCCGCCACCTGGTTGGCCGCGTCGGCGCGCGCCTGGGCCAGTTGCTGTTCCACCCCGACCGGGGACAGCTGTGTGTGCAGCGTCTCGGTGAGCGACACCACGATCTGGTCGAGTCGGTCCACCGCCTCCCACGTGCGGGCGACCTGCCCGGGTAGCCCGGGGGCGTTGCGGTGTCGCATCCGGCTGGTCCGGGCGACCTGTTGGCAGGCGCCGTCGTTGTCCCGGCAGTAGCGGAAGGGGCGACCCGCTCCGGCTCGCTGCGGCACCGGGCGTCCGCAGTGGGCACAGGGGCGGGGGTCGGCGGGTGCGGCCTGCTCGTCCATCGGACGCCGAGTCTAGATGCCGGCATCGCGGCCGCTGGCGCGGTGGGCTATCGGTCATCGCCGGCTGTGGGCTTACCGGCTCGAAGTGAGAAGAACAGCGGCAACTCGCCCTGCCCACCAGGGGGGAGGACCCATCCCAGCCCTTCCCGCTTGTGTAGGAACGGCCGGGGTCGATCCAGCCACGGGAACTCGTGGAAGAACTCGATCACGAGCCCTGCCCGCGCGACAGCGGTGATCAGTTCCGCGACGCTGTGTGGCCACAGGTATTCCACCTCGGTGGCGACCTGAGCGCCCCGATCAACGTAGCTGCCCTGCACCGGGTAGCCAACCGGTTCGGTTCTGGGGAAGTAGGGCCGGCTGACTCGAAGCTCGGGCGCGGATGAGTCCAGGACCTCGGCTATCGGGTGGATGTCGGTGACGTAGAAGACGCCACCGGGTGCCAGGAAATGCGCCACCACCTGCGCCCACCGGGTCAGGTCCGGCAGCCAACCCAGCACCCCACGCGAGGTGTAGACCAGGTCAAAGGTTCCAGTCAGGACAGCCGGCAGGGTCAGGATGTCGCTGCAGACGAAGTGGGCGTCGACTTCGGTGTCGGCGGCGAGTTGGCGGGCGACGGCGACGGCGCGGGGGGAGAAGTCCGCCCCCGTGACCGTCGCGCCCCGCCGTGCCCACGAGACCGTGTCGGTGCCGAGCTGGCACTGCAGGTGGAGCAGGCTCCGGCCCGCTACCTCGCCCACCTCGTTGACCTCGTACGACCGCAGCTTGCAGGTGCCCCGGCGGACCGACTCCAGGTCGTACCACGCTGATCGGGCGTGTATGTCCGCCCACTCGTCCCACAGCCCCCGATTCGACTCGAGGAATCGGTGCGCATTCATGTTGCTCACCTGGCTTCACGCCTCTCACCTGGCTGCACTGCCCCACCGGAACCCCGCGTGAGTAGGGGCCCTCCTGTCTTCGGCTCCGGACCGCCATCAAGCTGTGGCTTCACCGTGCCACAGGCGGGCCGAGAACGTCCGCGGAAAGGCGATTCGTCGGGATACCCGGTGCCAGGCGCCAACCGCGCGACGCCCCGCGGTGGTAGCACCGCCTCCCCGCGTGGGCTTCAGCCTCACACCCGGGCCCGCTGTCGTCGCGGCGGCTCACCGTCCTGGTGGACGGCGATACCGGCGATCACCAGACCGACCCCGACGATCTCCGGTGCGGTGGGGATCTGGGCCAGTACGACGACTCCGATCACGGTCGCGGTCGCCGGGAACAGGCAGACCAGGAGGGCGTAGGTGGCCCGGGACAGCCGGGCCATGGCGAACTGGTCGATGACGTACGGGATGACCGACGAGGTGATGCCGACACCGACCCCGGCCGCCAGGGCGACCACGTCCACGGCGGCGGGTGCGGCGTCAACGATGCCGACTGGCAGCGCGAGGACGGCGGCGATCAGCATGGACAGCGCGAGACCGTCGATGCCGGGCAGTTGCTGACCGCGGGCGACGCGGTGCCCGAGCACAATGTAGGCGGCGAACAGCATGGCGTTGGCCGCGGCGAAGGCGATACCGAGCGGTTCGGCGACCAGGCGGACGTCGGCGAGCAGATACACCCCGGCAACCGCGCAGACCAACGCGATCAGGTTTCGGCGGGTTCTGGCCGCGTAGGCCGCCAACACGATGACCGGTAGGAATTCGACTGCGGCGACCGTGCCCAATGGCAGCCGCTCCAGCGCCAGGTAGAAGACGCTGTTCATGGCCGCCAGGACGGCGGCCCACCCGATCAGCAGCCGGCGGGTGGCCTGGTCCAGGTGCCGCCAGCGCCGCCACGGCCGCCGCCACAACGCGAACACCGCGGCGGCGGCGGCGATCCGCAGCCACGCCACACCCAGGGCGTCCACGCGGACGAAGAGCAGTACCGCGAAGGCTGGACCGAGATAGTGGAACACCGCACCGACGACAAAGTAGGCGTGCGGTGGTATCCGCGGTGCGGCCACCGCCGCCGAAGTCCGGGTGTCCGAGCGGAGAACTGATCGTGGCATTGCCCTATTGTCGAAGGCACCAGCGCCTAGGACCATGCATGATCGAAGGCTAAAGGAGCATAACGATGACGCATCGTGAACCGAGACCCCAATCCGGCCTTCCAGATGAAAATTCGTTGCTCGACGACACCAATCGCCGCCTGCTCGGCGTACTGCGCGACGACCCACGCGCCAGCGCCGCCGAGTTGGCCCGGCAGGTCGGCATGTCCGCGCCGGCGGTGCGGGAGCGGCTGCACCGGCTCGAACACGCTGGCGTCATCCGCGGCTACCGCGTCGATATCGACCCCGCGGCCCTGGGCCTCCCCGTCGCCGCCTGGGTGCGGATCCAACCCGGTCCAGGCCAGCTGTCAAAGATCGCAGACCTGGCCGACCGCGTCCCCGAGGTCAGTGAGTGCCACCGGATCTCCGGCGAGGACTGCTTCCTCCTCAAGGTGCACGTAGCCGCTGTCGACGCCCTGGCGGCGGTCCTCGACCAGTTCCTGCTCCACGGCCAGACCACCAGTTCCTTCATCGTCTCCACCCCGGTGGCACCCCGCACCCCCGGACGAAGCTAGCTCCCGTCCGACGCGCCCGAACCCGAGGGCGGTACCGGTGCCCGCGTCGAGTGCTCGTCGCTGTCACGGCGCGGTGGCGTCAGCGCCTGCCGTGCCGCCCGCACCGCGTTGCGGAACACCATCGCCACCGTCGTCGGGCCGACCCCGCCGACCCGGGGGGTCATCGCCCCCGCCACCGTCGCGCACGCCTCGTCCACGTCCGGCAGCAGCCGCCGCCCCGAGTACCGCACGCCACCACCGACGACAACCGCTCCTGGACGCAGGTGCTCCGGGCGTACGAGACCCGGCGCCCCCGCCGCCGCCACCAGAATCTCCGCTCGGCGGGTGTACCGCGGCCAGTCCGTCACGCCAGTGTGCACCACCGTCACCGCGGCGTTCGCCGTCGGCCGCTTCTGCGCCAGCAACATCGCCAGCGGACGCCCCAACGTGGCGCCCCGGCCCAGCACCACCACCTCCCGGCCGGCCACCGGCACCCCGTGGTACGCCAGCAACGCCTCGATTCCCGCCGGCGTGCACGGTGCTGGTCCCGGCAGCCCCAACGCCAACCGGCCCAGGTTCACCGGGTGCATCCCATCCACGTCCTTCTCCGGATCCAACGCCTGCATCGCCCGGTCGAAGTCCAGGTGCCGGGGAACGGGGTGCTGCACCAACACCCCGTGCACCGCCGTGTCCGCACTCAACTGCGTCACCACCGCCCGGAGGTCCGCCTGCGACGCCGACGCCGGCAGCTGCACATGTGGGGAGGCGAACCCCAACCGTTCGGCCTGGCGCTGCTTGATCCGGATGTACCCGACGCTCGCGTCGTCGTCGCCCACCAGCACTGTGGCCAGGGCCGGGGTCATCCCGGCCGCCCGTAACTGCGTGACCTCCTGCGCCACCTCGGCCAGGATCTGCTCGGCTACCGGTCCACCCGGCAGTGACCGGGCGACCGACATCGACATCGACGTGGACATGGCTCACCTCGCCCCCGCGGAAGGCCCAGGCGGTCGACCCTCCGCGGCGAGCTCCCCGATGGTAAATCCCATCCTCGGTGCCGCCAGTCGCGTCGATTCAGCCTGCCACAGCCCACCCAGGGTGAGAAAGTCCTGGCCGGCGCAGCTGTCACCGCCGATCGGATCGGGTGCGTGCGCTGGCCGTTGCCGGACCGCGGCAGGGGCGTGGAGGGCGGTACGCGGGCCGCTGGACTGTACCCGAGACAATGACCGACGTGGACGTTCGATATGACGAGGTTCTCGACCCGCTGCGGCAGGCGTATGACATTCGCGCGGCATGGCGCGACGGGCTGACCAAGCAACCGTGGAAGGTGGCGGAGCGTCAGGCGTTCCGGGACCGGCTGGCATCGGGTGCGCGGCTGCTGGAGGTCGGCGCGGGCACTGGGCAGGACAGCGCGTTCTTCCAGCAGGAGGGGCTGGTCGTCGTTGCGGCCGACCTATCACCGGTGATGGTCGAGCACTGCCGGGCCAAGGGCATCGACGCCCACGTGATGGACTTTCTGCACCTGGACTTTCCGGCCGGCTCCTTTGACGCGGTATTCGCGATGAACTGCCTGCTGCACGTACCCAACCACGATCTGCGTGCGGTTCTGGCCGCAATCCGGGCCGTCCTGCGTCCCGGTGGCCTCTACTTCATCGGCGTGTACGGCGGCGACGAGAGCACCGAGGGGCCCAGCGACGATGACCGGCACGTGCCACCGCGCTTCTTCTCGTGGCGCACCGACGAACAACTGCTCGGCTTTGCCACCGCCGCGCAGTTCGACGTGGTGGACTTCCACCTGGTCGACACCGGCTATGGCTACTGCTTCCAGTCGTTGACCCTGCGACGTCCGGACCGCGACTGAGGGTCCGGCAGCAGCGGACCCGTGGGTCACGGTGCGTCGCGGGCTGGCGGTGGCGGTCTTCGCCGCCGCCGATTCTGGCACTTCGCCGCCGGGGCACTACGCTGACGAGTGTGAACATCCGTCCCACCCCCTTGGCCGGTGCGATCGTGATGCGTCTGCTGGAGGAGTCCGATGCGGGGCCGCTGAGCGAGGCGTACCTTCTCAATCGTGAGTACCTCCAGCCGTGGGAGCCACGGCGGGCGGATGCCTTCTTCACGTTAGCGGGGCAGCGGAGTTCGGTTCAGGATCAGCTCCGGCTCCTGGAATCAGGCCAGACTCTGCCCTGGGTGTTGGACGAGGGGGGTCGGGTTGTTGGGACGTTGACGCTGTCCAACGTCGCACTCGGACCGTTCCGCAGCGCCAACATCGGCTACTGGATCGACCATGGGTATGCCGGGCAGGGGCTCGCCACCCAGGCTGTCGCGCATGCCTGCCGGCTTGCCGACGAGGTGGCCGACCTTCACCGGCTTGAGGCCGGCACCCACGTGCGCAACACCGGAAGTCAGCGCGTTCTTACCAAAGCTGGGTTCACGCGGATCGGCACCGCGCCCAACTACCTGCACGTCGACGGCGCCTGGCAGGACCATCTGATCTTTCAGCGAATCCTGAACGAACGTCCTCCGGCGTGCGGCCGCGTCCAGGACCGTCAGACCGTCGGGGGGCCGTCGGCCCGGTCGGACGGGCCAGGGCGGGTGTAGCGGAGGAACAGGTTGCCCTGCTCGTCGAGGAGGGACCGGTGGAGCTGCCACTGCCCGCCCGCGGGTCGCCCCGCCGGGCCGGCGGTGATCCGCGGACCGGCCACCGCCGGTAGCTGGGGGGTGACCGTCACGCAGATCTCGTCGAGCAGGTCCGCCTGGGCCAGCTGGCCGGCCAGCGAGGGGCCACCTTCGCAGACGATGCGTCGGTGCCCCCGCTGTCGCAGCAGCTGGATAGCCTGGTTGAGGTCGACGTTGTAGTCGCCGGCGACCAGGAGTTCGGCGGCTTCGGCTATCGCCGTGCTGGCCCCGGCCGCCGCAGCGGCGGGGACGATCAGGATCGGCCGTGGCTGGCTATGACCTCCGATGCTGGGCTGGAACAACGGGCCACTGAGGTCGAGGTCGAGGCTGCGGGTGACAACCGCGACGGCCGGATAGGGCGGTAGGCCGTTGGCCCGTCGACGGGCGATCTCGGGAGCCGACAGGGCGGTCTGGCCGTACTGCTCGGCACGGATCGTGCCCGCCCCCAGCAGCAGCAGGTCGGCGTCTCGTTTGATCAGGCGATAGACCCGCTGGTCACCGCTGCTGGTCAGCGCGGCGCTGGAACCGTTCACCGCGGCGAGACCGTCGATGCTCGACACCGCGACGAGGCGTACGTGACTCTCGGTGTGGGAGGGCAGCGCGTAGCGTTCGTGGAGTTCGTCCTCGTCCAGGTCGATCAGCCCGGCGGTGGGCCACATGTCGCGGATCCGAGCACCGGCGGCGGGCGGCGGCGGGCCCGCCAGCCGCCAGACCAACTCGGCGAGCCGTTCGGTGAGAGGAGCAGGAAGGTGGGTGCGGGCCGCGACATCCGTGCCGCTGTCGCGGTGCGGTTCGGCACCGTGTCGTTGGCCCCGCACGAGGTACTCCCGGCCGGTGCGGTCCATGCCGTAGCCAACGTGCTGGCCGTCGATCTCACCCGAGACGGCGACCGCGTCAACACCGAGGTCCCGCTGCGTGTTGCCGATGCCACGATGACGGCGGCACTGGTCGAGCCAGTGGGCCAGGAGTTCGAGCGGGCCATCCCCGTCGACACCACTGGCGAGGACGGCGGGCACGGTCGGCTTCGGCGGCCGATGGCTGATCGTGAGTAGCGTCGCTGGGTCTCCCCAGCGCCAGTTGGCGCTGAACTCTTCCAACACCGACAAGATCGAACTGCTGGGGTCCTGGTGGGCTGATGTCATACCTGACCGTTTCGCGCTGGTGGTGGCGTGCTGGTCTGGTCCGACCCGCATCGGAGCTGCCCCGGCTGACGACTCATCCGACTGGGCCCGCAGCGCTGCTGGGGCGGCGTGGTTCCCGCTTGGGAAACACCGTGTACGCGAGGGGCCAGAAGACGAGCCAGATCGCCATTGCCAGGCTGAGCCGCCCGATCCACCCCCAGAGCTCCTGGGTCCGCTCGGCGTCACCGACGAAGGCGATACCAGCGAGCAGGAGAGCGCAGGCAACGGCCCAGCCGAGCAGGCCGCGGCCCCACTCGCGCCACTCGTGTCGGGTGCGCTCCAGTCCGTAGCGGGGCGCCCGAGGCGGCGGCGGCCCGCCGGCGAAACGGTGCGCGAAGCGTACGTCGGCCCAGCGAACCATGCGGTGACCGAACGCCACGGAGAAACCGAGGTACGCCGCGGCGAGGCCGTGCGCGGCGGTGGCGGTCCCGCCGCCGCGCAGGTCGATCGTCGTGGCGGCGAGCAGAACGAGGTCGATCGCCGGAACCAACAGGAGCAGGACGGCGCCGAGGCGGGGCAGGCGAAGCGGGTACCGGGCTAGCAGTCCGGCCGCGAGTAGCAGCCAGAAGGCCACCTCACAGGCGACGATCACCGCGATAAGCACCCCAGACCCCCTTTTTAGTACGCTGTACGATCACAGTAGCAGGGGTGTCATCGACTGTCGGAGGAGCCGTGCCGAAGATCGTTGACCACGAGGCGCGCCGCGCCGAGTTGGCCGAGGCGATGTGGCGCGTCGTCTACCGCGATGGTGTCGCCGCGGCCACGGTGCGTACCATCGCTGCCGAGGCCGGTTGGTCACCCAGTGCGCTGCGGCACTACTTTGCCACCCAGGCCGATCTGTTGATCTTCGCCATGGAGCACGTGATAGCGAAGGTGACCGAGCGCTTCGCCGCGGAGAGCTGGACCGGGCCGCCCCGCGAGACCGTTCAGCGGGTGCTGGAGGAGTTCCTGCCGCTGGATCGACAGCGCCGCCGAGCCGCTGAGGTGTGGCTGTGGCTGACCTTGCACGCCCAGGTCGACCCGGCGGCCCAGGCGCGACTCAGTGAGGCCGATGACGGTGTGCGGCGGGTGGTCGGCATCGCTGTCGACGCCCTCGCGGCGGCCGGGCTGGTGGCTCGGGGCGCTGACCTCGGCGCGGAGAAGGCCCGACTGCATGCCCTGCTCGACGGGCTCACCCTGCACGCGCTGGTGCGTACGGAGCTCATGCCGCCGGGCCGCCTCCGCGTGCTGCTCGCCGAGCACCTCGACAGCGTGACGATTGCCCGGGACGACGACGCGGCCCGGTAGCCCCGATCACCGGCGCGCAGCGCGGGTAGGCATTTCGTGAGTCCTTGGCCGTTGACCTTCAGGTTGGTTGAAGGCTCAGGATGGTCGGCGTGGCAGCACAAGATGATCGGATGACGATCGGGGTCTTCGCGCGGACCGCGCGGGTCAGCACCAGCGCCCTGCGCTTCTACGACGACTGCGGTCTCGTGCGTCCCCGTGCGGTTGACCCGATCACCGGATACCGGTACTACTCGCCGGATCAGCTCGACGAGGTCACCCTGATCCGTCAGCTGCGGAAGGTGGGGCTGCCGTTGGGGGAGGTACGGCGGGTACTTGCCGGCCCCGCCAGGGTGGCCGAGCAGCTGTTGGCGGCTCACCTGAGCTCGATGGAACGCGCGGTCGAGGATGCCCGGGTTGCCCTCACCACCGCGCTGAGTCTGATCCGAGATCGGGAAGACGCCGCGCTGGTCCTGTCTGGACGGCGACTTGCCGAGGCGATTGGGCAGGTGGCGTCGGCCGCGGATGCCAGCGCCGGCATCCCCGCGCTCGGCGGGGTCCTGATCGAGGCGACCGAGGATGAGCTGCGGTTGGTGGCGACCGACCGGTATCGGCTAGCGGTCCGGTCGCTGCCGACCGACCGGCGGCAGGTGCCGGCGACAGCCGTTGTAGACGCAGCCCAGCTGGACCGGGCGCGACAGTGGATCGGTAACCAGGAACACCTGCGACTCGGGTACACCGATTCGTGCGTCCAGTTCACCGGTCCCGGCGGCCAACAGCGGCTACCGACAGTCGCGCAAGACTTCCCCGCGTACCGGATCGTCCTCGACGGGCTACCTGAGGTGCGGACCCAGGTGGTCGCGCCGCGGGACCTACTGCTGGCCGCCATCGCTGCTGGTCCACAGGCGCGCCTGGACTTCGTGGTGCACGGCGGTCTGACCGTGGCGTTGTCGCCAGGTCGGGGGACGCCGAGAGCGGTTCCCGCCGACCTCACCGGAGTGCCGGTGGCGATCAGCTTCCGCGCCGCCACGCTGTACCCGGCGCTGGCAGCGGCCAGCGTCGGGCCGGACGTGATGCTGCAGATCAGCCAACCCCATCTGCCCGCTGTCATTCGCTGCGCCGATGACGGCGATTTCACCACGGTGGTGATGCCGGTAGCGGCCAGCCCACAATCCGAAACCTGAGGAGAACCATGGAAGACTCCGTGCGAACCACCCCCGACGAGACGATGGCGAGCATCGCGACCGCGGTGGAGCTCGGCCGGTCCGGGCAGCGGGTCCGGGCCCGCGACGCTCTCACCGCGCTCTGGGAGCAGATCGGGGCCACCGGCGATGCGCTGCATCGATGCACGCTCGCCCACTACCTGGCCGATTTGCAGGACACCACCCTGGCTGAACTCGAGTGGGACGAGCGTGCCCTCGCCGCCGCTGGCGAGCTTACCGACGCCCGTGCCCAGCGGTACGACCACGCGTGGCAGGTGCGGCTGCTCCTACCCTCGCTGCACCTCAACCTCGCCGACGACCACCGGCGCTTGGGCAGTCTCACGCGAGCGCGGAACCATCTGGCCCAGGCCCAGAGTCTGGTTACGGACCTCCCCGACAACCAGTACGGCGGCATGATCCGCAGCGGCCTCCAGCACGTTTCTGAAGCTCTGGCGGCGGGTTCGACCGAGCGCCTCGACTCCCATCCGTCAACACCGTAGCCCGGCAGAACCATGTCAAGTTTGTTATAGACAGGTCACGATACAGTTAAGTAGATTAACAAAACGCGCCACGTGGAGTCCCTGTCCCGACACCAGCCACGGCCGAGCTGATCGGGCGATGTCTCTAGGAGGACCGATGAAGCTGGGCGTGAGAACCGCGGCCCTGGTCGGCGTCGTCGCGGTGATAACGGCGGGAGCCATGGTGGTGACCGCGACCGCGACCGCGGCGGCCGCGCCGACCGCGACGTTCGTCAAGGTCTCCGACTGGGGTAGTGGCTGGGAAGGCCGATACACCATCACCAACGGGGGAAGCAGCACTCTGAACTCGTGGCAGGTCGACTTCGACCTGCCAGCGGGCACCAGCATCGGCACGTACTGGAACGCGCTGATGGACCGCGACGGGCAGCGCTACCGTTTCACCAACCAGCACTGGAACGGCACAATCGCGCCGGGCGCCTCGGTGACGTTCGGCTTCCTCGGCTCCGGCGCCGGCAGTCCGAGCGGCTGTCGACTCAACGGCCAGCCGTGCCAGCCGACAGCCCCTCCGACGACCAGTCCACCCGCACCGTCACCGACCACCGCACCCCCTGGTAGCACGCCGGTTGAGGCGAACGGACAGCTGCGGGTCTGTGGTGAACAGCTCTGCAACGACAACGGCACGGCGATCCAACTGCGGGGCATGAGCACGCACGGTCTGCAGTGGTACGCCAACTGCGCGACCAGCGCCTCCCTTGACGTCCTCGCCCAGCAGTGGGGCGCCGACGTCCTGCGGATCTCGATGTACATCCAGGAAGGTGGCTACGAGACCGACCCGCGTGGCTTCACCGACCTGGTCCATGAGTACATCGAGATGGCTACCGCTCGCGGCCTCTACGCGATCGTCGACTGGCACATGCTCACGCCGGGAGACCCCAACTACAACCTGTCGCGCGCGCAGACCTTCTTCGCCGAGATCGCCGACCGGCACCGGGACAAGGTGAACGTCCTCTACGAGATCGCGAACGAGCCGAACGGGGTCAGCTGGGGCGCGGTCAAGAGCTACGCCGACCAGGTCATCCCGGTGATCCGGGAGCGGGACCCGGAGGCGGTGGTGCTGGTCGGCACCCCCGACTGGTCGTCGCTCGGGGTCTCCGGAAGCGGCGGCGGCGTGGACGCCATCACCGCCAACCCGGTGGCGGCCAGCAACCTGATGTACGTCTTCCACTTCTACGCGGCATCGCACGGCGACCTGTACTACAACACCCTGGCGGCGGCGGCCGACCAAATCCCGATCTTCGTGACCGAGTTCGGCACCCAGCAGTACACCGGCGACGGCCCGAACGACTTCACCAGGTCCCAGCGCTACCTCGACCTGATGGCGAGCAAGAAGATCAGTTGGGTCAACTGGAACTACTCCGACGACTTCCGCTCCGGCGCGGTCTTCACCACGGGAACGTGTGCCAGTGGTGACTTCGGCGGCACCGGCCCGCTCAAGCCGGCCGGCAGCTGGATCCGTGACCGCATGCGTACCGCTGACGACTTCTGACCGCCCCTGCACCCGGCTCAGAACCGCCGCCCCGGTCGATCCGCTGCCGGGGCGGCGGTTTCGTGTGCGGTGGGTGCCTCGACCAGCGTTGGAAGGAGGCATGGCCAATTCGAGATCACCGCTTTTGTCCCGGAGTGCGGGGTTGAGGAAGAGCGGTGGCCGCGTACGAGCGGTTCGTCGGTGAGTTAAGCCGTTCGGAGTTGGAGGGGTTCTTCCTGCTCGACGGCACCGCGTTGGATCTGATCGCGCACAAGCGCGCTGATCATCACAGGATCGGCCTTTGGTTGCAGGTCGGGACGGTGCGGTTCTTGGGGCATTTCCTGACCGAGGACCCCCTCGATGGAACCCGCTTCCAGCGGCGAACAACAGGCAATCCGCGCCATCACCCTCGCCGAGTACCGCGAATGGCCCGACCGCCTCGACTGGGAAGAGGGCCCCGACGTCCTGCGCTACCCCGACCGCTACGGCCCCGCCAGCACGAACAACGCTGCGCGACGCCGATCCGTCTCCTAGGACAGCTAACCGCCAGGATCAAATATTTGCGGTGCTGGGCAGCTACCCAAGCGCGGGGCCGAATAGAGGGCCGGGCCAGGCCGCCACGCACCCTGGTTGGCGATGGCCAACCGGGCGGGGGCGAGGTCCGCTGCCAGCGGCGCGGGCAAGCACGCCGGCTTTGCGGATGTCGCCCACGCCGGGGCCCCGGTGGGAGGTCACTGCGGCATGTGGATGACCGGCAGGTGCTCGCCGTAGTAGGCACCCTCCCCGGTCAGAATTGAGGCCCCTCCGTTGTCCAGTGATGCCATGACCGTGGTGGCCAGGTCGATGCGGCCGGTCAGTCCCCGCCAGTAGGACAGCTCTAGCCAGTCGCCGCTGGTGCGCAGAATTGCGCAGGACTGCTGGCGTAGCAGTCGGTGCAGGTGTTCGCGCTGTTTGGGGTCGGTCACCAACGCCAGCACTTCGGCCACGGTGATGTCGGTGACACCGTATCGATTGCTGTCTCTGATGACCTCGCCTATCGGTTCGTCCACGTGCACCGAGTAGGGGTAGGCCAGCAGCGCTGACCTGTCTAGTACCAGCGTGACCGTGCCTGGAGGGTCGTCGTCGACGCTCACGCGGCTGGTGTCTGCTGGTTGCCGTTGAACAGCTCGGCCGCCGCGTGGTCACGCACCCGCGCACGTAAGGCCGCCACCCGTTCCGGGGTCCACTCGGCCTCCACGGCCAGCCGGCGGGCCCGCGCTACGGCCATGCCCTGCTCGGTGAGGTGCACGCCGGCCTCGGCCACTAGGTCGCGGAACTCCTCGAAGTTCCGGCGAGCGCGCACAGTCTCGGTGACGTATGCGGAGGCGTTGGGCTGCCGCTCCAGGGCCTCAGCCACGTCCGAGGGTACGGATATCGTCACTCGACGCTTTGTCATACCATCAGCCTACTCTCGTATGACAGCGGAGTGCAGCGCATCACCCTTCCTGCCGCGGGAGGGCAGAGTTGATCAGTTGGACGGGGCCGGGGCTGGTGCGCTGGCAGATACGGCAGGTGATGGGGTCGGTGTGCTGCGGCCGACGCGGACGGGGGTGAGCCGGGCGGGGCGGTTGGTGGTCATGGTGGTCTCCTTCTGCGCGCCCCTCGAGGGCCTTGCGATAGCAACGATCATCCGAGTCGAGGCCCAACTCACGACTCTGCGGATTGGAAAATCCGCTCGGATGCCTCACGGATCTCCGCCGAACAGAAGGTCGCAAACTTTACCAAAATTGGCCTACACGCCGACCATCTAGTTATTCCGTCCCACGTCACGCAGCGCAGTTCAGCGCCGCCATCGAAAGCGCTAACACCAACCCTGCTGTAACCGCAATCATCGTGCAACAGCCAGTCCCGGCCCGGCTGCGCCAATTTGTGCAGGGAATCGCACCGCAGAAGGACATCGACGCCCTCACCGAGGCATCCAGCCGGCAGGTGTGTGCGACCGCCGAAGGGATCTGGCGAGTGGTACAACCCTTCACCCATGACGCACCATCCATCGCTGTCGTAGGAGCCCACAGGTTTGTCGGACGCGGTGTCGTCAGCCGACTCGCAGTCGCCGCAGGTCTCGTACCCCTGGCTACTGGCAACGACGGCGCCGGATCGCTCCGGATTCCGGCTGCCTGGTGCGGCGTACTCGGGGTTAAGACCACCAATGGCCTGCTGCCCTCCGTGAACGCGCTCAACGCACCTGGTCCGCTAGCCCGCACCGTCGCTGACGCCACCAGCTACCTCGACGCCATCCTCGGCACACGACTTGCCGAACACCTCGCCGCCCCGCCCCGGGGACAACCAATCCAAGCAGTGTGGTCAGTCGACCTTGGCTGCGCCGAGGTCGACCAGCAGATAGCGGGAATCGCCCACGCTGCCGCAAACCGACTCGCCGATGATGGCTTCCTCCAATGGGTCGAACATGATCTAGTCCTGAATGACCCTGAACCTGTATGGAAGGAACTCCGAACACGAACATCGACCGGTAAAATTTACTCCAAAGAAACGCGAATGCACAATAACCACCAGCTAGCCAAACTGTTCTCCGCTGCCGATATCCTGGTCACACCGACAACCCCCTACACAGCTCACGGCCATGCGGGGCCAGGTAAGCGCCTGAATGTAGCTCTGACCTGGGCATTTAACGTCAGCGGCCATCCAGCGGCCAGCATCCCTGCCGGCTTCGCCCCTGACAACACGCCTGTGGGCTTCCAAATCGTTGCCCAACACAACCGCGAAGACCTACTTATGCGAACGGCTGCAGCTCTGCAACGCATCCAACCGTGGCCGAGCCCTTACGAAGAATACGCCCAGCGGGCCCCCCAGTTCCTTAACGATCTGTAGCCACGAAAGGGCATGGGGACATGGTCGTACGTCCCATCGACGTGTTGGCCGGCACCCGGTTCGGGGTGCCGGCCAACAGTTTCTTTCCCCCTGGTGTGGGTTAGGTCTGTGGGTGGGGGTTTGTTTGTGGGTGTCGGTGGGTCAGCTGGTCCAGTGTTCGGCGACGAGGTCGGCGGCCTGGGTTTCCCACTGGGCGTAGTGGAACGGGTACGCCGACACCTGCACCTTCTGCGCGGCCTCGGTCAACGGCAGGTCCTGCCAGCCCTTGACCTGCTTCAATCCGTCCAGGAAGGCGGTGGTGGAGTAGGCGGGGTCGGTGATCTGCTCCACCGTGCCCCAACCACTGGAGGGGCGCTGCTGGAACAGGCCCTG
>NZ_JCANTD010000019.1:0-101425 GCF_059570675.1 Salinispora goodfellowii
GGGACGGAAGGTTCACCAACTGCACCAGGCGGGTGCCCTCCCGCCGAGTGACCAGCCAGCCCCGACCGGGCGGCAGCGGCCCGGGACGGACGTTGCCGAGTAGCACCCCTTCGTCCCGGTTACCGGACATCACGATCCCCGGGGTACTGATCTCCCGCAGCCGCATCAGCACCGGCTCGTAGAGAGCCCGGCTCGCGCCACCGGTGCGCCGGGCGACGATCAGGTGCAGACCGACGTCCCGGGCCTGCGGCAGAAACTCCTGCTTGGACACCTCGGCGCCGTACACCTCAGCCAGGTGCGCGGCGATCTCGCCGTGAGTCAACCCCTTGGCCGACAACGACGGCACCATGTCATCGACTCCGGACGGGCGCCGCTGCCCGCTTGCCTACGATCTGCGGCTCAAACGTCCCGGCCGCGTCGCGGGGCACCCGCACCTCGACCGGCCCGACATCGGTGAGCACGGTCTTGGTCCGGCTGCCGTTACGCGTGTTCTCGCCGCCCCGACCCGCCGGGTCGTGCTTGTCGTAGCCGACGTGGTCGGTGATCTCCCCGTCCAGGGCCGATTCGAGGACCCGCTTGGTCAGCTGCTGCAGCAGCCCATGGACCTACGGCCCTGCGCCTGTGGGGAGTTCACCTTCCGACTGCCGGCGGAGCTCACCTTGCCCCCGTCCACCGGATTCCACTATGGAGCAAGCGGGCCGTCGTAGCTCCTCGACCCGGGCGAGTGGCTCTGGGCGGCCGACGCGTACGTCAGGTCGGCGCCGGCGGGCAGGGCGACCGCAGAGGCGGGGCAGCGGGCCCGGGCGACGCTGCTCCGGGCCGTCGCGGCCCTCGACGAGGTGCTCAAGTTCGTCCCACCTGGGGCGGAGACCGTGCCGGCCAACGCTTTCACCAGCGAACGGGGACAAGAGCTACACCGGCGGGACCCGGGCCGCTTCCGGCGCGACCGGTTGGCCGCGGTACGTGACGCCTACACCGGGATGCTGCCGCCGGTCGGCTGAGCCGGCTCGGAGCGGGCCTCGTCCAGGCAGGCGGCGAACGCCCCGACCAACAGGGGCAGGGTGGTCAGGAACTCACGCAGCACATGCCGGGGGTTGTGCTCGCGGGCATCCGCCGCCTCAGCTCGAGCGCCGGCGTCGGCGAACGCCGTGCAGACCTCCCAGAGGTTGGCGCCGGTGCTGCTCCACTGCCACACGTCGTGGGCCAGCGCCGGTAGCCGCAGCACCGGAGCGGCACCGAAGATTCCGATGCCGTAGTGCAGCGGATCGTCCGGGGTGTTACCCAGCGACACCATGAGCGGCAGCACCCGGTACGCGCGAGCGAAGTCCTCCAGGTCCGGCGCGTCCAGGTCGATCTCCAGCAGGAGGCCCTCCTCCAGGAACTCCGCGATGAATCGATTCGGGTCGACCACGCCGATCTTCGCGGCGGCCTCGGTCACCGCGGCCCGGTTCCAGGTCTCGCCGGGCCGGTCCACCGGGCAGTGCGCCGCGGCCCACACCCCGAAGGCTTCCGGGTCGGGCATGGTTATCGAGAACCGGCCGATGCTCAACGCGTTGTACTTCATCGGGGCGCCGACGCTCGGGAAGAACTCCCCGGTGTAGCGCCCCACCGGCAGGATCAACGGCTCTACCATCGCGAGGTTCCTCGTCGTGTCGGTCACGGCAGCGGCTCCAGGTAGATGACGCTGGCCACGAGCAGCTGGTGAATTTCCCGCAGGAACGCCGTAAGCATTCGTTCCGGGTCGAACAGCTCTGGGTCGGTGGCGTTGGCCTCCCGTTCTTCGGCGGCGAGCGCCTGGCACATCACCCAGAGGCTCTCCCCGGACGGGGCCCGCTCCCACAGGTTGTAGACGGTGCGCGTCACCTTCACCATCGGGTGCTCGAAGAAACCGACTGACCAGAGCCAGGGCTCTTCGGAACTGTTGCCCAGCCCGAGTAGGCGAGCGCCGACCCGGTGCCGGCGCGCGAACTCCACCGCCTCCGCCTGCGCGACCTCGACGAGGAGCCCTTCGGCTAGCAGCCCGCCCAACAACGGCCCGGTGTCGACGCCGGGCAGTTGGCCGGCGGCCGCACCGCGCACCGCCGAGACGGTCCAGGGTTGCTCGGCCGGATTGGCACCGGCCCCGTGCGCCAGCGCCCAGAGCGTGAAGCGCTCGTTGCCCAACTCCCACACCTCCGCGCCGAGGCGGACCCGGTGGATGCGCTCGGGCGAACCGACCGTCGGGTAGAAGGTGCCGAAGAACTGGCCCACCGGCAGTAGCTGGGCCGGCCCGGGCGGAGTCTCCGTGGCCTGCGGTGGGCTGTCCGGCAGGACAGCCAACGGCGGGTGCTCCTGCGGCGGAATCGCCGACGGCGGTTCCGGGCGGAGGGTCACCGGCGGGGGATAGTCCTCCGGGCCGATGGCCCACGGCGACTGCGCCGCCGCCCGGATCGGAGAATCTCCTTCAAGCCACCGAACGGCGAGCCGCGCCGGCCCGGTGTCCGATGGCGTGTTGTTTCGAATGAATGTCCTGTCCGTAAAGGAGCGCAACGGCTCTCCTCCCCGTTGTTGTGCCGGCACGGTCCCCCCTCCAGCATGTCGTGCAGTGCCGCCTCGTCGGGCAGCGTGAAGCCGAGCACCTCCGACGCGATCCGCTCGGCCTCGGCCCGGCTGATCGGCAGTGCGCTTCCCGCAGCGGCTTGCGCCCCGGCGGCTGTCCAGCGCCGGGTGCGTTCTCCCCCCGCGGGCGACTCCGACACCGCCGAGCCAATCACCGTACCGTCGGCGGCGACCAGGGCGTAGTAGGCGATGGCATACCCCAGTTCCTCCACCAGGTCCGCCCGAGGGTGTTCGGGTTGGATGACTGGACCGACACAGCCGACGCGGTCGGCGGGATCGGCGGGATCGGCGGCGGCTCCAGGTAGCGTGGTCCTCGCTCATCAGGTCCAGGAACTCCCGCACCGTCATCGGCGTCGGGTGCTTCGTGTTCCAGGGATTATGCAACTGCACCAGGCCGTTGCCGACCGCCACCACCTCGTAGGCGTGTCCGGGGGTCGAGCCCGTGCGGAAGCTGATAGCGGATCGCCGCCGGATATTGGTCCTCGCCCCAGGTAGCGGTGATCACCGGGCTGCCGGCGGCCAACAGCGCGGCCAACTCGGCTTCGACGGCGGCTTCCCGCCCGGGTGCCCGGTCGAACCATGCAGCGCGGCTCGGTACTCCGGTGAGCCCTGGGAGGGAGAGTAAGGTCGCATTCCTCCTGGGAAGCTCAAATGTGGTCTTAAGCTTCCCGAATTATCCGCTCACAGCGGTCATACCACTGCCCTGCTGGAGCGGGGGCGTGTCTCGTTGGCCGCGCGGCTTCCGGGGGTAGCCGTGTCGGGTGCCGGGCCCCATGAGTCGGGTGGTTTGCCGTACGGTGACTGTCTAGTCGCGGAAGTTCAACCGATGACCCGATGTAGTGGATCTGGGGCAGATGCAAGCAGATAGACCGACGGTGCGTCCGTTGCTGGCCAGTCTGGATTTCTTTGGTGATGAGGCCGAGATGAAGAGGCGGGCGGAGGATGCCCTTGCTGAGGCAGACGCCGTGCGGCAACCCAGGACGTTTGCCGGCCAGGACCGTGCAGGATCGGTCACTGTTGTCGTTGACCACAGCGGTGACGTTCAGGACGTGACCATTGCCCGGGAGTGGCGCAGCCAAGTGGGTGTTGGTGGGGTCGGGGATGCGTTGTTCGAGGCGTACACGGCAGCTTCGAATGCGGTAGTTGAATCGGTAGCTCTGCAGCAGCTGCGTCGAGGCTCTTCCGCCGTGCCCGCTCGGGCAGCGCCGCCGAGTGACTTGAACGTCGATGACGTCGATGATCGGGAATGGTTGCGTCGGACGTGGCTTACTTTGAACGATATTGATTCTCGTCTGGAGCAGCTGCGTCGCCTGCCAGACACCGTGTCCTATCAGGAGATCCTGAGCCCTTCGGGGAGTCTGACGCTTCGGCTGCACGGAGGTAGCATCGCGGCAATTGTCGGCGATGTCCGGCGGGTTACCCTGCTCGACGCCAGCCAGCTGCGGTTTGAGGCACACGCGCTCTTTAAGGCTTTCGCTGAGGCCCGCCCCCGACGCTGAATGTGAGGTGTCTCGTATGCAGGAATTAGAGGTCATTACCGAGGCCGTCTATGAAGAAGGCGGCAAGTGGTTCAAGCTGGCAGATCGGGCTGCGGATATCCAGAGACAGGTGGCAGGCCTTGAGCTCGACGACTCGGCTTTCTTTATCGGGGACGCGAACGTCCTTCTCCACTCCGACGCCTACCGGAACTTTCAGTCTTTTTTGATGGGAGTCCTCGGTGGCGCGGCGACTGAGTTCGAGCAGATCGGGGAGGCTCTGCGGCGCATGGCCGACGAGTACGATCGGGCTGACGAGGTGATTTCCCTCAACCTCGACCAGATTTACACGGTGACTGAACCTGAGGCCGGAACTTACAGATTTGAGTGAAGGGCGCGAGCGGGTGCAGGGAGTACTTGTCGAATCGGAGTTAATTGAGCCTTTCAATAAGGCATTCGATCAAATTCGCGAGGGCATCGACAAGGCAGTCGAGGCTTTCGAAAAGATTGTCAATATTGCAATGGACTGGAAGTGGGGACTAGCTGGCGGGACGGGCTGGGCTGCACAATGGTGGATGAAAAGCAATCTCGACGACATCCGCGATGCTTTGAATTCTGTTATCGAGCGGGTGAATCATGCCGTCGAGAGGCAGCTGCCTGTAGTGTCTCTCATTATTGCTAGCTTCCGCTGGCTACACGATGTTTATACACCCGCTTCCGAGCTTCCCTCCGGTATCACTGACCCGATAAGCGACAACTTCTGGAGGTGGACCGGCGTTGCGGCGAATGCTTACAAAGCCGAGGTGACAAAACAGGTGTCCGCCGCCAAAGATATCGTGGAGAAATCGGATTTTATCAGCCAGTGGCTGTTTAAGGTCGGCCAGGGGAATCTCGATTACGCCGTCGGACTTGCTAAGATCGTGACTGGCATTGCGGGCGACTTGGCGCAGGCCGCAAGCGAGGCGGTCACAGTGATTGACTTGCCTTGGGCCCTCTCCACCCTCGCCGGAACAATAGGTGATCTTGTGACTGCCGGTCTTGATAACCTGCTTGACATTGGGGTGCGTTTCGTGGAGGCGTTGGGTAATGTGCGGGATATTGTCGCCGAGGTTGGAGACCACACGAATTTCCCCGGAGGGAAGTGGCCGCAGACCGTCCGCGGATGAGAGGGCCCGCCACGGAGGGGGCATAGTGTTGTCGCGTGATTCACACCTTAGGTATTGCCGCCTGGGTGTCTGTGAGGATGGCCAAGGCTTTCGGGGCCAGGGTTGATATCGGAAGGAATGAATCATCGCCGACGGCGAGCCACACGTCTACCACCAGGTTTTCGGTACGGGAACGCACCTTGTATTCGGTGTATTTGAAGCCCGGTGTGGACTGTCGGTGGAATGCCTCCGCCTCTTCACCTACGCCGGCAATGACTCCGACCGGTGTCATAACGGTCATTCGCCGGGTATTTTTGTATAGTATGCGGGCTTCGTCGACGTCCGCGGGTGTTGACGCCTCAACACGCAGGGTTAGTTGGTGCCCCTTCTCGGTGCGCATCTCGAACAGACACGCCGCCCCAGGCCGCCCGATAGGTGGCTCCGGGTCGGTGCGTGTCACCGTCACCGCCAGGTCAGCGATGTGGTTCAGGTCCGTACGTACGCAGAGGTCCAGCTTCGCCGCATCGTAGGAAGGGCCGGTAGGGGAAGGGTCGCTGTCCATGACATCGGTGGAGGTCTGCGGCGGGCTGGGAGGCGTGGCCACGGGCGTGAGCTCGGGTCTGCTCCCGGCGCAGCCGCTGACGGCGAGAACAATGAAGACGGCGGCCAGGCGGGAACTGACGGACGAGTTGGGCATGAGCTCGAATATATTCGCTGTCGCCGGCCGGCGATGACCGTGCGCTCTCGGCGGTCAGTGCTCCAGCCAGGTGTTGACCCGGTCTGCAGCATCGGTCCGATGCTGTGTGGGGTGCGAGTTCCACCTGACTGCTGCTGCCTCCAAACATTGCCTACTGGATGGACGTCCGGTCAGACCTGCGCCTGTCCAGCTGACGGCAGGACCACCCGGACGGTTGCGCCACCGCCCGGGACGTTCTCCGCCCATACTCGCCCCCCGTGCGCGCTGACTACGGCCCGCACGATGGCGAGCCCGATCCCCGACCCGCCGTTGTCCCGGTCCCGGGCCGTATCGACCCGGTAGAAGCGTTCGAAGACATGCGGGAGATGCTGCGCCGGGATGCCGGGACCGGTGTCGGTAACCGTCAGTTCCACACTTCTGGCACCGCTGATCACGTGTACCGTGACGGTTCCGCCCTCGGGTGTGTGCCGTAGCGCGTTGTCCAGGAGGTTGCCGAGCACCTGCCCCATCCGCTCCGGGTCGACGTTGACCTGCGGGGAAGGGAGAAGATCGCTGCGCAGCGTAACGCCCTTGCCAGCGAAGCGGGGCCGCACCGCGGCCACGGCGTCCCGGACCAAGTCCGCCGGGGCCGTCTGTACCGGGTGCAGGTCGAGCTGATGGGTCTCGGCGCGGGAGACCGCGGCGATGTCGTCGGCGAGGCGGTGCAGCCGCGCGGTCTGGGCCCGCAGCACCGACTGAAGGTCCTCGTCGTCAACGGCGACGCCGTCCTCAGCTGCTTCGAGGTATGCCTCGATGGTGGCGAGCGGGGTGCGCAGTTCGTGACCGAGGTCGGCGAGCAGCCGTCGCCGGGTCGTTTCGACGGTTTCCAGGCCTTCCGCCATGGTGTTGAACGAGTCGGTGAGGGTCTTGAGCTCGTTGCCGAGGCCGGGGTCGGCCATGCGGACGTCGTAGTGTCCGTCGGCGAGGCTGGCCGACGCGTGCGCGAAGTGAGTAACCGGGCTGGCGATCCGCCGTGTCGCGTACGCGCTGGCGGCCAGCGCCGCGACCAGCGCGGCGAGGAGACCGACACCGAGCGCGAGCGCGTTCGCCGAGGCGTACGCCCGCTCGACGTGCCAGCGCGCCTCGGCGCTGACCTCCTCGCCGACCTGCCCGAGGTGCTCGTGGAAGATCCGTGGTCCCACCGCGCCGGCGACCAGCGCCAGGGTCAGCCCGCCGACGGCGAGCGCGAGCACCTGCGCGGCGAAGAGCCGTACGGCGAGGCTGACGCGCCAAGAGTTCACGACTGCGGTCCCATCCGGTAGCCGATGCCCCGGACGGTGCGGATGAACCGGGGGCGGGCGGGGGGCGTCGCCGAGCTTGCGTCGCAGATGGCCGATGTGCACGTCGACCAGGTGCTCGTCGCCCACCCACCCTTCACCCCACACTGCGGTGATCAGCTCAGCGCGGCTCAGCGCGACATTCGGTCGGCTGGACAGAACTGCCAGCAGGTCGAATTCGGTGCGGGTGAGCGGCACGGGTACCTCGTCGAGGCGGGCTTCGCGGGCTGGCACGTCCACCGCCAGCGGACCGAACCGACGTGGTGCTGGCTCCGGCCGGTCGTGGAGCTGGCGTGGGCGACGCCGCATCGCTGCGACCCGGGCGACGAGTTCTCTGGGGCTGAACGGCTTGGTGAGGTAGTCGTCCGCTCCAACACCGAGCCCGGTCAGCTTGTCGGCCTCCTCGGTGCGGGCGGTCAGCATGACGATGTAGCAGTCGCTGAACAACCGCAACCGCCGGCATACCTCCACCCCGTCGAGGCCGGGCAGCATCAGGTCCAGGACGACGACGTCGGGCTCGTCCTCCCGTGCGGCATCGAGCGCCGTCGGGCCGTCAAAGGCGCAGCGCACCTGGTAGCCGTCGCGCTCGAGATAGCTCGCCACGACCTTGGCGAGGCTCCGTTCGTCGTCGACGACCAGCACCCGTCCACTCATGTCCTGATCCCTCGGGCCGTGTTCCTCACTCCGGCGCGTACCGATCAGTCCAGGTAGCACCGCCGTCGGTGCTGGCTGCGATCCGGTCACCGGCGAGCGCGGTGAAGAGGGTGCCGTCCTGCACCGCGACGCTGTGCGGCTCACCCGGCACTGCTCCGCGCCGCTGCCACTGCCCCCCGCCGTCGGACGACGACCAGACCGCTCCGTCCGGGGCGACCGCCCACACGCCAGTGTGGTCCCAGGTCAGCAGGCCGACAGCCGGAGCCTCCGGTACCGGCTGCCAGCTGCGGCCGCCATCGGTGGAGCGCTGCAGGTCGTCGCGTCCGACGGCGAGGACTGTCCCGCCGTCGGTCGGGCTGACCGCGAACGCGCCGATTGTCGTACGGGAACGGTGCTCCCAGTCTCGCTGGTCGGCGCTGACCATGAACTCGCCGTCGACCGAGTTGTAGCCGTAGACCGAGCCGTGGGCGACCTGGAGCCCGTGGAAGTCCGCCGTACCGGATAGCGACTTCTCCCGCCAGGTCACGCCGCCGTCGGTTGACTCGATCAGACCCACGTTGGCCGGGCCCTGCGCGGAGTGGCCCGAGGCCAGGTAGTGCCCGGGGCCGACCACGGTGAAGCCCATCAGGTCCAGGTAGTCCGTTGATACGCGTACGGCGTTCCGCGGGCCGTCGATGCGGAACAGCCCGATGTGCGTGGCGACATGCAGTGCGCCGCTACCCGGGTCGACTGCGATCCCGTGGACGTGCCCGAATGCCTGGTGTCCGGCACCACCTGTGGTGTCGCCGTTCGGAGATCCCTGACTGCGCAGGGTGAACACCACCACGGCGGTGAGCGTGGCGAGCGTGGCCAGCGCCGCGATGATGATCGTCCGCGTCGGTGCGGCCAGCGCACTGCGACCCTCCGACTTTCGACTGGATCCGGACCTGCTGCGTGGTCGCATCGGCTGCGACGTCCTACTCATTGGCTACTTTCACTTCTTTATCCGTGACTGACCCGGTCCGGGTGGCCCCCGGTGCGGGATCAGGGTGACCTCTCGTCCCCGTCAACCATGGCCCGAAGCCAGCGGAAAGACCCCTTCGGGGCCATGAAGATTCTCTGAAGAAGCGGCCCGATTCCTACTCGCCGGGCCGGCGGTCGATGACGCTGGTGGTGCACACGAAGGAGCCTCTATGTCATCGCTGCTCACCCGCCGGCGCGTGATCGCCGGGATCGCCGGGGCTGCCGGTCTCGCCGGCACTGCCGGAGTCGTCGCCGTCGCCGCCGACCGCAACACCCCGAAACTGGTCGACCCCCACGCCGAGGCCATCCACCGCGCTGAACTGGCCCGGCGACGCCAAGGCGCCGCCACCGTCCGCGCCACCCTCACCCCCCGCCCGGTGACCCTGGATCTTGGCGGCGTGATGGTCGACACCTGGGGGTACACCGAGGACGCCTCCGCTCCGCTGATCAGGGCTAAGGCCGGTGACCGGCTCCGCGTCGACGTGGTCAACGAGTTGCCTGTGGACACCAGCGTGCACTGGCACGGGATCGCGTTGCGTAACGACATGGACGGCGTCCCCGGGGTCACCCAGGACCCGATCGGCGCGGGCGGGCGTTTCACCTACGACTTCACCGCGCCCCATCCGGGAACCTACTTCTACCACCCGCACTCCGGGGTGCAACTCGACCGAGCGCTCCACGGCGTCCTGATCGTGGACGACCCGAACGACGCGGGCCGCTACGACCAGGAGTGGATCGTCGTCCTGGACGACTGGGTCGACGGCACGGGGCGCACCCCGGAGGATGTGCTGGCGGCGCTCGGCGACGGCACCGACGGGACGCACGGCGGGCACGACATGCCCGGCATGGACCACGGCGCTGGGATGCCGATGGACGGCGGCGGCATGGAAGCCATGACCTCGCCGTTGCTCGGCGGCGCGGGTGACGTCGACTACCCGCACTACCTGATCAACGGTCGGGTGCCGGCCGCCCCCGTCACGCTCACCGCCCGGCCCCGCCAGCGGGTACGCATCCGGCTGGTCAACGCGGCCTCCGACACCGCCTTCCGGGTGGCGCTGGGCGAGCACCAGCTTACCGTCACGCACAGTGACGGGTTTCCGGTTGTTCCGGACGTCACCGACGCACTGGTCGTCGGCATGGGCGAGCGGGTCGACGTCGAGGTCGTCGTCGCCGACGGGGTGTTCCCCCTGGTCGCGGTCGCCGAGGGCAAGACGGGCCAGGCGCTCGCCGTGGTCCGGACCGGAGGCGGCAGTGCACCGTCAGCCGAGGTACGCCCGGCCGAACTCGACCGCCGCGCCATTCTCACCAACCAGCTGCGGGCCGCGGACAACGTGCGGCTGCCCCAGCGTGGGCCGGACCGGACCCATGATCTGGTCCTCGGCGGCGGCATGGTGCCCTACCGCTGGACCATCAACGGCAAGACCTTCACCGACGCCGAGCCGCTCCTGGTCGGGGAGGGCGAACGGGTACGGCTACGGATGATCAACCGAACGATGATGTTCCACCCCATGCACGTGCACGGGCACACCTTCGCCCTCGGCGACGGCGGCGCCCGCAAGGACACCGTCATCGTGACCCCGCACCAGACTGTCACCGTCGACCTCGACGCGGATAACCCCGGACAGTGGATGACCCACTGCCACAACATCTACCACGCCGAGACCGGCATGATGATCAACCTGGCCTACCAGCTGTGAGCGGCCCCTGGTTCTCCCGCTCCGCGCGAGGCCGCTCCCCGTTACCGGCCGGGGCGGCCTCGGTGTCCCGACCGTACGGGTCTGCCGCTGCGCCGGGGAGCGCCCTGCCGGCCGTTTCCCGCGGGGCGCGGCGAAGGGCTTCGTGCGGGGAGATTCCAGGAGGACCGCTCGTACAGGGCGATCCCGGCGCAGACCGAGACGTTCAGCGACTCCGCGTCCGGATTGAGGGGGATCGACACGGTGCTGCTGGCGATGCTCTCGAATGACTGCGACGTGCCCGTCTTCTCCGCACCGAGCAGGAGGGCGAGCGGCTCGTCGGCGTCGCGCAGATCGCTGACCGCCAGATCGCCGTCCGTGTCGAAGGCGATCAGCGGGACTCTGCTGCGCCGGAAGTGGTCGATCGCCTCGGCCCGGGACGCGAGCACGATCGGCAGTGAGAAGACGTAGCCTCGGCTGGCCCGGACGAGGCGTCGGTCAGCGACGGTGGCCAGGTCGCTGTCCACGAGCACGATGCCGGCGGCGCCGAGCGCAAAGGAGGTGCGCACGATGGCGCCGATATTGCCGACGATCTTCACGCCGTCCAGGACGATGATGTCACCGGTCGTACGCGACAGGTCGGTGAAGCTCCACGGCCTCGGCGTGCGTGCCACGCCGAACACCTTGGGCTTCTTGTCGGCCTTGAACAGGCTGCTCATGATCGGGACCGCCACCAGGCGAACGGAAATGTTCCGCTGCCGGCACGCGGCGAGCACCTCGTCGGGGAAGGGACTGCTCTCGACTCCGTAGACCTCGATGAAGTCCAACCCCGCGCGGATGCACTCCACGAGCGGCTCGGCATCCTCGATGAGAACGGTGCGGACGGCGGATCGCGAATGCTTGACGACGTCGCTGATCCGCTGCACGGCCGGATCCGACCGTTCGGTGATGACATCGAGGCTTACCACGGGCGCGACCCTAGCACAAGCCCCTTTCGCTTCCTCTGTCTGACTCGATCCGGGTGAACCAGTCGTCGATCGAGCGCCGGTACCCGTCGGGCATGGGCAGGTCCGCGATCTCGTCGGCGGCGAACAGGCGGCCTTCCTTGTGCTCGGAGCTCACGGTGATCGGTGAGTCGTTGTCGGTGAAGCAGCCGTAGGTCACGATCAGCACGTTGAGGCCGTCGCGGATCTGGTACTGCCAGGAGTCGAGGATCGGGCCGACCCGTACCGTCCAGCCCGTCTCCTCGCTGATCTCTCGGCCGACACAGGCGGCCGGGTCCTCGCCGGGTTCGAGCTTGCCGCCGGGCAGTTCCCATTCTTCGCGCTCGTTGCGGAGCAGCAGAACACGGTTGTCGCGGAGGCAGACGCCTTTGATGGACACCGGATAGGCGTGTGGTCGATACAAGTGAGTGTCCTTCCGCGGTCGGTTGGCATCATGATATCGATGGAAGTGGTGCCGACGCTGGGGCCTGGCCGAAGGTGACCGGAAGCCGAACGTGACCGCAAGCAGCCTCGTCAGGGCAGTGGGATGGCCCGGCTGGCGCCGGACCATCCTCGCGGCTGTTGACGGTCCGCGGGCTTAGGTGATGCTGCGGAAGAAGGTGCGGATGTCGTTCGCCAGTAGTTTGGTGGCATCCATCGCGGGGAAGTGCCCGCCTTCGGGGAACTCGCTCCAGTGGCTGATCGCTTTCCCCGGGTCCATTGCGCGGCGTACGAGGGGGTGGGTGTTGAACACGGCCCACCCGGTGGGTACGTGGGCGGCCATGACCAGGTCGAGGCCGGAGTGTTCGGCCTCGTAGTAGAACTGTGCGCTGGACGCGCCGCTGCGGGTGAACCAGTAGAGGCTGATGTTGGTGAGGAGCTGGTCGCGGTCGACCGACTCGTCCGGGGTCTGGTAGGTGCCGTTGGTTCTGGTCTTGAACTTTTCGGCGATCCATGCGAGCTGACCGACCGGCGAGTCGGTGAGGGCCGCGCCGATGGTGTCGGGGCGGTGGTTGTGCATCAGCAGGTACCCGCGATCGGCCGCGTCCTCGTTGCGTACCGCTTCGATCTGAGCGATTTCGTCCGCGGATAGGCTGTCGGGGTAGGGGAACTTGTCGCCGACCAGCCCGAGCAGGTGGGGGTCGATGCCGAGGTGCGTGCCGATGATCCGCTCCGGGTATTCGGCGGCGAGCCGGCCGGTGGTGCCCGAACCGATGTCGGTGCCGTGGGCGGCGAACCTCTCGTAGCCGAGACGCGTCATGATCTCGGCGTAGGCGGCCGCGGTCCGCGCCAACTCCCAGCCGGTCCCGGACAGCGGGGTGGAGAAGCCGAAGCCGGGCAGCGACGGGATGACGATGTGGAACTCGTCGGTCAGCAGCGGGATGAGGTGCTGGTACTCGACGAACGAGCCGGGCCAGCCGTGGTTCAGCATCAGCGGGGTGGCCTGCGGGTTCGTCGATCGTACGTGGACAACGTGGAACATCTGGCCGTTGACGACCGTGGTGACCTGTTCGTACTCGTTGAGTTTCGCCTCCTGTGCCCGCCAGTCGAACCCGTCGTGCCAGTACTCGGCGAGTTCCTTCAGGTACACCAGCGGGATACCGCGGCTGAAGTCGGTGCGGTCGTCGCGGCCGGGCACCGGGTTGGGCCAGCGGGTGTGGGCCAGCCGGTTACGTAGGTCGTCGAGGTCGGCCGGCGGGATGTCGATGCGGAACGGGGTGAGCGCGTTGTTCTCGTGCATGACACCGACGGTCTCAGGCAATGCGGCAGGTTAGCTTCCGCGATCGCGGGGAGAGTCGGGAAGATGTTGGAGACCTCGGTCCGGGCGTCAGTCGAGCTGGCGGTCGATTTCGGCCAGTTCCGCGGTGGTCAGCTCGAGGTTGTCCAACGTGGCGAGGTTGGCCTCGAGTTGGGCGACGCTGCTGGCGCCGATGATCAGGCTGGTCATCCGGGGGTCGCGTAGGGCCCAGGCGAGTGCGAGCTGCGCGAGGGACTGGTGGCGACGTTGGGCGATGGCGGCGAGGCCGCGGATGGTGCCCAGCCGTTCGGGGCTCACGTCCCGTTCGGAGAGGTGGACGCTGGTGCGGACCCGGGAGTCGGCCGGGATGCCGTCGAGGTAGCGGTCGCTGAGCAGGCCCTGGGCCAGGGGGCTGAAGGAGATGCAGCCCGCGCCGACCTCCGCGAGCGTGTCGAGCAGGCCGTCCTCCTCGGTCCAGCGGTTCAGCATCGAGTACGACGGCTGGTTGATCAGCAGCGGGGTGCCCAGGTCGCGCAGGATCGCCGCGGCCCGCCGGGTCTGTTCGGCGGTGTAGTTGGAGACGCCGACGTAGAGCGCCTTGCCGGCCCGGACGACGGCGTCGAGGGCGCCCATCGTCTCTTCCAGCGGGGTGTCCGGGTCGTACCGGTGGCTGTAGAAGATGTCGACGTAGTCCAGCCCCAGGCGGCGGAGCGAGGCGTCCAGCGAGGCGACGAGGTGCTTGCGGGATCCCCACTCGCCGTACGGGCCGGGCCACATCAGGTAGCCGGCTTTGCTGGAGATGACCAGTTCATCCCGGTACGGCATCAGGTCGGTGGCGAGCATCCGGCCGAAGTTCTCCTCGGCGGCGCCCGGCGGTGGGCCGTAGTTGTTGGCGAGGTCGAAGTGGGCGACCCCGAGGTCGAAGGCTCGGCGGACGATGTCCCGCTGCCGTTCGAAGGGGCGGTCGGGCCCGAAGTTGTGCCACAGGCCGAGCGAGATCGCCGGTAGGCGGAGCCCACTGGTCCCGCTGCGTCGGTAGGCCATCTGGTCGTAGCGGGTGTCGGCGGCCTGGTAGGTCACGATCAGGAGAGTAGCCGTCGATCAGGTCAGGCCAGTTCGCGGGCGTAGCAGACGGAGAGTGATTCGTCCTGGTACGGGCCGAAGTTGGCGATGCGGTGATAGCCCTCGCGTTCGTAGAAGCGGATCGCGTCGGGCTGGGCGGGGCCGGTCTCCAACAGCAGGGTCCGTACGCCGGCGGCGCGGGCGGCATCCTCCAGGGCCTGCAGGATGGCGGTCGCCACGCCGGTACCGCGGGCGCCCGGCTCGACGTACATCCGTTTGATCTCGGCGGATTCGGTGGAGAGGAAGCGGAGGCCACCGCAGCCGAGCGCGGCGCCCCCGTGGTCGCGGGCGACGAGGAAGACGGGGACGCTGTCGGCGGTGGGCGGGGCGCCCGGCTCGTGGTCGTCGCTGCGGTAGCGCGCGTCCAACTCGGCGCGTTGTGCGGCGCGCAGTCGGGTGCTGTCGGTGGTCTCCCACGGCTCGGGGCGGACGGAGATCACGTGTCCTCCTTGGTTCGTGCCGGCTTGGTTCGTGCCGGTCGCGCCCCGGTGGGGGAGCGCTCGTAACAAGCGTTACCGTAACGTACGTTACGAATGAGGGGTCGGCGCGGTGGGCGCGGGCCTGCCGGATGGAGCCGGACCGGGGAGGGTGGATGGCCAGTCGACGTGACCGGGTTGACCAGCGGCAACGCCTGTCGGCGGCCACCTGGTCGGTGCTCGCCGAACGTGGCCTGCCCGGTCTCACCCTGCGCGCCGTCGCGGAGCGGGCCGGTTGCACCACCGGGATGGTGCTGCACACCTTCGCCGACAAGCAGGCCCTGCTGGTGCACGCGCGCGAGCTGCTGCACCAGCGCACCGGCCAGCGGGCCGACGCCCTGCAGGCCGCCGCCGAAACACCCGGGACGGCGCTGCGCGCCGTGCTGCTCCAGGCCGCCGCCCCGACCACGGAGCGTCAGGAGGAGGCGCGGGTATGGGTGGGTTTCCTGGCCGCCGCGCTGGCCGACCCGGTCCTGGCCGAGCTGCACCGCGGCTACAACCGCCGGTTTGTTGATCGGGTTCGGGGGCTGGTCGCCGCGGTCCGGCCCGACTGGCCCGCGGCCGACTGCTCGTCCACCGCCACCGGGCTGGTGGCCCTGGTCGAGGGGCTGAACACGCTGACCGCCGTCGACCCGGCCACCTACTCCGGGGCGGCGCAGCGCGTCGCCCTCGACGCCGCGCTCGCCCGGCTCGACCCGGCTGCCGCCGACCACCCGTCTGGGTGAAGACCGCGCCGGAACGCGACGCGGACCGGCGCGTCGCGGGTTTGACTGGCAGGCGTGGACAGCGCAGGGCTGGGGCGGGCCTACGAGGAGCTGCTCGCGGAGGTGGCCGCCGGTGGTTTCGGCCCGGCACCCCAGGGGCGGCTCGACGCCGAGCAGATCGTTGCCCATCTCGTCGCGAACGACGAGCTGATGATCGAGGCGACCGAGGCGGTCCTCGCCGGCTCGCCGTACGCCTACTACGACCTGGAGACGATGCACCGGCCCCAGGTCGATGCGCTGGTCGCCGAGTTCGGTGATCTCGACGCGTTGGACGCCCGGTTGCGCACCACCAGTAGCCGGCTGGTGGCCCTGGTCGACCGGCTCGGCCCGGCGGCCGGCACCCCGGTCGACACCCACCTGCGAGAGGGCTACGACCTCGTCGTGGACGGCCCGCTGCCCTGGGGGCGGGTGCTGGACCTGCACGCCCGGGTCCACCTTCCCAAACACCGGGCGCAGCTCAGCATGCTCCGGGGGGCCGAGTAGCCGGTCAGCCGAACTGCCACTGCTGGTCGGGGGCGTCAACGCAGGTGATCTGCCGGACTTCGGTGCCGGCGTCGTGCCGGCCCCCGTCCGGGTACGCGCACCGGCCACTGTGTAGCGCCGCGATCAGCACCTGCCCGCCGGTGCTGGGTACGAGCTGCCACTGCTGGTTGGCCTCGCCGTGGCACGGATACTGCTGCAGCCGCGCCCCGTCGGCGGCGTTGGAGCCCTCCACGTCGAGGCACATGTTCGAGGCCTGGTTGACCAGGCTCACCAGGCCCGAGCCGATGGCGTTGGGCAACCACCGCTGCCGCGGGTCGTCGCCGCGGCAGTCGAGGAGCCTCGCGGGCGCCTGTGCGCCGTCTCCGTCAACGCCCAGACACCGGCCCGAGGCCACCTGGCGAAACGCTGTCGGGCCGGTGGGGACGACCGGCCGGGAACTGGCTCCCTCGGTGGGTGGAGCGGACGTCGGGGAGCTGACGGTCACGGTGGGCGGGGCGGGCGGCTCCTGCCCCGCCGGGGTCGATGCGCCGGTGGACGGAGTCGCGGCCACCACCGGGACGGCGGGCGTGCCGTCACCACCCGGGCCGCCGAGGACGAAGAAGCCCCCGAGTAGGAGGCCGGCCGCACCGATGAACACCGCCACCCACGTCAGCGGATCGCGGGGCAGTCGAGGGCGGGCGGCGCCGGGGCGGCGGTAGACGGTGCCGGCCGGGTCGGGGCGTTGGGTGGAGGTGGACATGCCGGCATCCTGACCCACCAGTGGGGGTCACGGCTAGCCTCCCCGGCCGCGCCGCCGTTCAGTCGATGACTTGGACGTCATCCGAGAACGCGATCCGGTGGCGGACCATCCCCGCCTCCGGCCCCGGATTCGGGTAGTACCAGACCGCGTCCGGGCTGATCTTGCCGTCGTGTTCTAACGTGTAGTAGGACGCGGTTCCCTTCCACGGGCAGACCGACTGCGTGTCGGACTCCCGGATCAGGTCGTCGCGCAGCGTCGAACGCGGGAAGTAGTGATGTCCCTCGACCAGCACGGTGTCGTTGCTCTCCGCGACCACCAGGTCGTTCCAAACGGCCTTCGGCATGCCCCTACGCTAGGCCGTCGTCCGCTGGTCAGGTTGACATTTTCACCATCGACCACCATGGACGTCCAGCGTTGCGACCCCGGTTGGGCGTAGGGTTAGCTGATGAATGCCGTGCGTGATCATGATCAGGCCGTGGTCCAGCTTCGGCGCTCGTATGCGGCCGTGCGGCCGGGAAAGCCGGTTCGGCTCGCCAAGCGCACCTCCAACCTGTTCCGCCCGCGCGCGGCACCGCGCGCGCCCGGCCTTGACGTCAGTGGCCTCGGCGGTGTCCTCCACGTTGACCCGGCGGCCCGCACCGCCGACGTGCAGGGCATGTGCACATACGAGGATCTGGTTGACGCGACCCTGCCACATGGCCTGATGCCGCTGGTGGTGCCGCAACTGCGCACCATCACCCTCGGTGGGGCGGTGACCGGCCTGGGGATCGAGTCCACGTCGTTCCGCAACGGGCTGCCGCACGAGTCGGTGCTTGAGCTGGACGTGCTCACCGGGGCCGGGGAGGTCATCACCGCCCGGCCGGAGGGAGAGCACGCCGACCTGTTCGCCGCCTTCCCCAACTCGTTGGGCAGCCTCGGCTATGCGACCCGGCTGCGGATCGAGCTGCAACCGATCGGCCGGCGGGTCGCGCTGCACAACGTGCGGTTCAACCGGCTGGAGGAGCTCGTCGAGGCGATCGGCGAGGTCATCGTCACCCGCTCGTGGGCCGGCGCGACGGTGGACGCGATGGACGGGGTGATGTTCAGCCCGGATGAGGCGTACCTGGTGCTCGCCACCTTCACCGACGACGCCGGGCCGGTCAGCGACTACACCGGTCAGGAGATCTACTACCGGTCGTTGCAGCAACGTACCCAGGATGCGCTGACCGGGCACGACTACCTGTGGCGCTGGGACACCGACTGGTTCTGGTGCTCCGCGGCCTTCGGGGCGCAGCATCGGGTGCTGCGCCGGGTCTGGCCGGCGCGCTGGCGGCGCAGCGATTTCTACCACCGGCTGGTCCGGTTGGAGCACCGGCATCAGGTGGCCGCGCGGATCGACCGGTGGCGCGGCCAGCCGGCGCGGGAACGGGTGGTGCAGGACGTGGAGATCCCGCTGGGGCGTACCGCCGAGTTCCTGCGCTGGTTCGCCGGCGCCGTGCGAATGACCCCGGTCTGGCTCTGCCCGTTGCGGCTGCGGGAACCGACCGGGCCGGGATCGGCGCGGTCCTGGCCGCTGTATCCGCTGCGGCCCGGGCAGGACTACGTGAACATTGGGTTCTGGGGAAGCGTGCCGATCGCCGGGGGCGCTGCCGACGGTGACATGAACCGGACGATCGAACGCAGGGTGTCGGAGCTTGGCGGGCACAAGTCGCTCTACTCCGACGCGTACTACGACCGGGAGGTGTTTGACCGGCTCTACGGCGGCGACATTTGGCGGGCGGTCAAGGACCGCTACGACCCGGCCCACCGGCTAACCGGACTGTACGAGAAGGCGGTAGCACGAGCATGAGTCTGATTGATCGACAGCAGGATTCGGCGAGCGTCTCCGCGGCCGCGCCGAAGGCGGCCGGCAACCGGGGCCGCACCCTGGCCGACGTCATTCGAGCCCTGACCACCGAGCCCCTGCCAGTACGGATCACCGGGTACGACGGCAGTTCCGTCGGCCCGGCCGACGCCGGCATCACCCTCGCCATCCGCTCCCCGCGCGGCCTGTCCTACCTGTTGACCGCCCCGGGTGACCTGGGGATGGCCCGGGCGTACGTCAGCGGCGACCTCGGCCTGTCCGGGGTGCATCCGGGTGATCCGTACGAGGCGCTGCGGGTCCTCAAGGACGAGGTGCGGTTGCGGATCCCGCCGGTGCCCGAGGCCCTGGCCTTGGTCCGGGGCCTGGGCTGGGAGCGGCTGCTGCCGCCGCCACCGCCGCCCCAGGAGGCGGTGCCCCGGTGGAAGCGGGTGTTGGGCGGGCTGCGCCACTCCCGGATCCGGGACAGCAGTGTCATCTCGCACCACTACGACGTCTCGAACGCCTTCTACGAGAAGGTGCTCGGGGAGTCGATGACGTACACCTGCGCGCTGTTCCGCTCGCCGCAGGACTCGTTGGAGACGGCGCAGACGGCCAAGTACGACCTGGTGGCGCAGAAGCTGGCGGTCAAGTCCGGGATGCGGCTGCTGGATGTGGGCTGCGGGTGGGGCGGAATGGTCCGGCACGTGGCCCGCGAGTACGGCGTGCAGGCGCTCGGGGTGACCCTCTCCCGATCGCAGGCCGAGTGGGCGCAGGCCGCGATCGAGCGGGAGGGGCTGACCGCGCTGGCCGAGGTGCGGTACCTCGACTACCGGGACACGCCGCCGGAGCAGTTCGACGTGGTCTCCTCGATCGGATTGACCGAACATATCGGGGTACGCAACTATCCGGAATACTTCGGCTCACTCCGGGACCGGCTGCGGCCCGACGGCCGGCTGCTCAACCACTGCATCACCCGCGCCGACAACCGCGCGCCGCACCGCTCCGGCGTGTTCATCGACCGGTACGTCTTTCCGGACGGCGAGTTGGCCGGGCCGGGCCGGGTGCTCTCCGAGATCCACGATGTGGGCCTGGAGGTGCAGCACGAGGAGAACCTGCGTCGCCACTACGCGCTGACGCTCGCGGCCTGGTGTCGCAACCTCGTGGCGAACTGGGACTTCTGCGTCGGCGAGGTGGGCACGGGAACTGCTCGGGTGTGGGGTCTGTACATGGCCGGATCCCGGATGTCGTTCGAGCGTAACGCCATCCAGCTCCACCAGGTGCTGGCGACGCGGACCAGCGCCGCGGGGGTGACGAGCTACCCGCTGCGGCCGGACTGGCTGCCCTGACGCCGGTGCTGCCGGCGGTCGCCGAAAGGTGACCGTCGGCAGCCTCCCCGTACCCGCCCGGCGCTCTACCCGGCCTGAAGGCTGCCCGGACCGCGGCTAGCCTGGAGCGGCTCGAACGGAACGGGGAGTTGTGCAGAATCGACGCGTCGTGGTGCTGGTCGCCGTGCTGGTGGCAACCTACGCGCTGCCGCTGTCGCTGACCGGGGCCTCGGTGGCGTTGCCTGGCCCTCTTGGCCAGTCCGCGCTTCGTCGGCATCTGCCTGGCGGCGGCCACCGTCGTCGCGGTCCAGCGCCGCTCACGCCAACGTGATCAGCCGGGCTTGGGCGAGGAGGCGGGACACCGGCTCCGCCGGTCGTAGGCTGGGCTGGTGAGATTCGCGCCAGCCCAGGGCCGTCGAGGACCGGCGGGTGGGATGTCACCAGTGGATTACGAGTGCGGGAGGTCCGGCAGGTGCTCATCGTCGCCGGAAGCATGTACGTCGACCCGGAGGATCGAGAAACCTATCTCGCCGGGTGCCTTGAGGTCGTGACGGCTGCCCGGGGGGCGTCCGGCTGCCTTGACTTCATGATCAGCGGGGACCTGGTCGAGCCCGGCCGGATCAACGTCTACGAGCGTTGGGAGACCGAGGAGCAGCTGCTGACCTTTCGCGGTGCCGGCCCGACCGAGGAGCAGCAGGTGGCGATCCGGGACGCGAAGATCTTCCGATACGAGATCGCTGCCGTCGAGACGCCCTGACGCGGCCGGTCCGCCTATCGTCTGAATCACTCCGTCGATCGGACACATTGCTCGCCGTAAGCCGTCCCCCGCGGGGTTGCCCCAGAGTTGTTCCTGGTGACACCCCCGAATGGTGGCCTACGCGGCGGAGGGGTCGGCGTGGCGATGACTGGCTCGACGTGGCGGTACCGGTGGGCGTACCGGCAGAACGAACGGCGACAGCGGGTGTTCCGTGCGGCCGACGGGGCGTGGCGGCGGCAGGACGAGGAACTGCGGCGGCTGCGGACCCTC
Source organism: Salinispora goodfellowii (assembly GCF_059570675.1). Lineage (NCBI taxonomy): Bacteria > Bacillati > Actinomycetota > Actinomycetes > Micromonosporales > Micromonosporaceae > Salinispora > Salinispora goodfellowii. The sequence goes on from NZ_JCANTD010000019.1 coordinate 21,040, forward strand.
GCCGAGGAGTTCGGTGGCTCGGCCGATGCGGGTGCCGGTCTGCCGATCGAACTCGCCCCGGGAGAGACGGTCTGTTGGGTGCTGCCCGCCGCCCAACTGGTCGAGGTCCGGCGGGCGGTGGTGCTCCCCGCACCCGAGCTCACGGTTGCCCTGCGACCCGGTCCGCTCCGCAACCGGCGTCCGGACGGCATCCGGATCGCCGAAACCGGCATCGCCGTGATCACCAACCGTCGACTGGTGCTGCTCGGTGGACGCGGCCGGCGCGACTGGTCCTACGGGAAGATGACCGGTCTGGCGCACGACTCCCGCGCGCCGGTGACGCTGATCCAGGTGCTTGACCGGCGGCGCGCCTCCGGCCTGCTGCTGCCGGCGGAGGCAGCGGCCGACTTCCGGTTCAAGCTGAGCGTGGCGTTCGCGGACGCGATCGAGCAGCGGGAGGCGGTGCTCGCCCAACTCGACGAGGCCCTCGCCGAGCACGCCCAGCGTAAGCCGCTTCGCCCGGCTGTCCGCACGCCCGCGCAGGCGCGGCTCACCGGGTTCGTCCGCGGTGGTGCGCGGGCGGTGGCGGTCGCCGCCGGGGTCGCACTGCTGGTCCCGGCGGCGTTGATCCTCGCTGCCCCGTCGGCCCCGTCCGATTCGATCCGGACGGAGGTGGCGGCGGCCACCTCTGCCACCTCTGCCATTTCTGCTACCTCTGCCGCGGCCACCAGGGCGGCTGCCGCCATGGCGGGGTCGCCAGCACCGACGCCGATCGCGGCACCCAACCTGTGTGGCGCCCCGACCAACCCGCTGGGGTACGGCTTCTGCGCCGGTGACCCGGTCCGGAAGCCCGCCGCCGAGGTGTGTGACTGGTTCGACTGCGTGCCCGGATTCTGGGCCGGCCGCGGGTATCTGGTGCAGTGTGGGAACAGCTCGGTCAGTCTCGCTGGCGGCAGCCCGCGCGCCTGCGGCCAGCACGGCGGAGTCCAGCGTGCCTTCCGTGCGACCGGGCCCGCAGCCGGGATGAGCCCGCCTGGGACCTGATTCGGTTTACCCCGCCGAGGCGTTGCTTACCGTCCAGTAGGCAAGGCCGTATCCCATCAGGATGTGAAACGTTGTTCTTTATGTGATGGCGACCTCACCCCGCTGCGTGCGTGGGCCCCGACCGTCCTGGCGTTCCCGCTGGGCCGACCAGGAGAACGACCGGCGACAGCGCCTTCACATGGCCGAGGCTGATGCTTGGCGCCGCCGTGCCGACGAGCTGACCCGGCTGCGGGTCGAGCTCGGCCTGCATGGCTCGGGCCCGCCGAGGGACGCACCGGTGCAACTGGTTCCCGGTGAGGTGGTCCACCGCGTGTTCCCGGTCGTGGAGCTGGTCGAGGCCGCTACCGGGAACGTCGGCCGACTACCCGTGCCCGGGCTGGCGATGGAGCTGGCCGGCATCGATGAGCAGCCGCGTCCGCTGCCACCGGGGATCCGGGCGGTGGAGGTTGGCAGTGGCGTGGTGACCGACCGGCGGGTGGTCTTCCTTGGCCGGGACCGACAACGGGACTGGTGGTTTACGGAGTTGGTCGCGCCGGCCCACCATCGCCGGTCGCCGCTGACCCTGCTGCCCACCGTCCACGGGCCCCCGGTGGCTGGACTGCTGGTGTCGCGTCCGGTGACCCTGACCTTCCGGTTTCACCTCACCCTCGCCTTCGCCGACGGGCTCGGCAACCGGGATGCGGTCGCCGCCTGCCTGGATGAGCTGGTCGCCCGGCACCAGCGTGCCCGGCCGTCGGCGCCCCCGGTCGCCCGGCCGGAGCAGGCCCCGGTGCGGGCCCGGCTGAGCAATGGCCAGTGCGTCAGCGCCGTTGGGGCGGTCGCCGCCTCGGTGGCGGCTGCTTTCGTCGTCACCGCTGGGGTGACGCTGCCGCCGGTACCGATGGCGGGGCTCGACCGGTCCCACCCCAGCGACGCCTCCGGCCCAACCAGCCCCGGACCGCGCAGCCGCCCGGTGCCCCCCGCGTCGCCGCAGCCCGATCCACCCACCGCGGTGCCGCCGCCGGCTGGGGCGGTGCCGACCGCCGTCGCGGCGTTGCCCGGGCCGCACTCCGTTGATCCACCGGCACCGCACCGCGTTGATCCACCGGCACCGCACCGCGTTGATCCACCGGCACCGCGCCGCGTCGATCCACCGGCACCGCGCCGCGTCGATCCGCAGCACCGCGTCGATCCGCAGCACCGCGTCGATCCGCAGCGCCGCGTCGAGCGGCCGCAGCGCGCCGGGGACGGGCGGGACGCCAGCTGCGGGTGGCACTGCGGCCCGAAACGCTCGCACGGCTGGTCTCCGTCGGCCGGTCCAGACGGTCGTTCCAGCCGGTGGGAGCCCGGTCGCGATCGCACCGGGTGGGACGCGACGGTAGACCGGGGCGACGGTCGCCCGGACCGGGCGAAGAATCTGTCGTAGCCCGCTGGCAGGGTCCGAGCATGCTGTTGACTTAGCTGACCGGCGGCGAGCTGCTGTGCGCGGCGGTGCTGCGGCGGGATGGGTCCCCGCAGGGCATGCACCTGTGGAATCGCCTCCCCGGCGGGGTGGAGATCGACCTGACCCGGGAGCAGTTCACGGTGGACGAGATCGTGCAGGAGCCGACCGTGCTGCCGCTGGGGCCGGTACGCCGCTGCGTCCAGCAGCACGCGCTACTCCGGTACCGGGTGCGCAGCCTGCTCGGCCTACCGACCGACGGGGTGGCTTACCCCTGACCCGGTGGCTGGTAGGTGACCGGCGTCTGCGCCGCTTCGTCTATCTCCTCTGGCGTGATCAGCGGGATGACCTCTGCTCTTACTCCCCCTGTCGCCTGGGCGGCGATGCCGAGCGCGGCGGTGGTCATGTTGTCCGGCACCTCGCAGGAGACGAAGAGGTCGTGTTTGCCGATCGCGAAGTACAACGCCTCCACCTGCCCGCCAGCGTTCTCGATCAGCGCCCGGACCACCTCGGCCCGTGCCGTTCCACCCTGTTCACTCAGCCCCGCCATTCCCTGGGCGGTATAGGTTGCCTGGAAGAGATATTTCGCCACGCCGGCACCACCTTCCCGGGCTCCCGCGGCCCGGTCCTCTGGTACCCGCTTGCCACCCGGATACGCCCCGGCCACCTGGCTGTTCGTGGACCGGGTGGCGGCGGCGGGCCGCGGAACTCACGGCCGGGTCCGCGGTCCCGGGCAACCGTGGGTGCGAGTCGTCGTACGCCGGGTGGGTCACCGCTGTGCGGATGGCTGCTGTACGCCGTATCGGAGTAGGACGGTGTCGAAGTTGTCGAAGGTGCGTACGCCGAGGCGTCGGAGCGAGACCGGGTGTTCGAACAGCGGGGTGCCGCCGGCGAGGGCGGCTGGGCCGAGGAGTACGTGGATTTCGTCGATCAGGCCGTGCTGGAGGAGCCCGTTCCAGGTGGCCCGGCTGCCCCAGGTGACGATCTCCCTGCCGTCCTGTCCCTTGAGCTTGGCGATCTCGGTGGGGGCGTCGGCGCGGCTGATGATGCGGGTGTTGTCGGCCCAGGGGTGGTCGGCCGGCGGCGGGGAGGCGTGGTCGGAGACGACCACCTTGTCGACCACGTTGTAGATCTTGGAGAATTCGCGGTCGGCCTCGAAGGCGGAGTTGTCGTCGGCAACACCGGGCCAGTAGCTGGAGAAAGTCGTGTAGGAGTTCGCACCGAGCAGTACGGTGTCGGCCGCCTGGAGCCGTTCGAGGTTGTAGGTGCCGAAACAGTTCTCCATCGGCACTGTCCCGCCGTTTCCGGGGCCGTCGTAGAAGCCGTCCATCGACACGGCACTGACCACGATGAGTTTTCGCATTCCGTTTCCTCTCGGTGCTCGTTCTGCGGTGGCCGGGAGGGAGGAGCGCAGCTGGGCCCTCACCCTCCGCTCGGTCGTCCTGGTTTCGTGGGTGGGACGGAGCGGGGGCGGCGATTTCGACATCGCCACCCGGGGCGGCCACGCCGTGACGAGGAACACCTTCCGGCGGGCTTCGGGGAGTGTCAAATTCGACGGCGGGCTGTCGGTGGGGAGGTCTAGTATTCCTGCGGTTCCGTTCCTTCCTGCGGTTCCGCTCTTTCCTAGCCACCCGCTGCCGATGGCGGGCGCCGTGGCGTGCCTGCACCGCCTTCCTCCGGTCAATCCGACATTAGGAGAATTCGTGACACAACCTTCGGTCGCGTCCCCCCAGCCGGGCGCGACATCGGACAAGCTTGACGCCGCGGTGTTCAAGGTGGCCGGTGTGGTCGTGCTTGGCGCGATCATGTCGATCCTCGACGTGACGGTGGTCAGCGTCGCGCTACCGACCTTCCAGAGCGAGTTCGACGCGTCCTACGCCCGGGTCGCGTGGACGATGACCGGTTACACCCTCGCCCTGGCCACGGTGATCCCGCTGAGTGGGTGGGCGGCCAACCGGTTCGGCACCAAACGCCTCTACATGATCGCCCTGGCCCTGTTCACGATCGGGTCTGGTCTCTGCGCCACCGCCGACACGATCGGCGAGCTGATCGCGTACCGGGTGCTGCAGGGTCTCGGCGGTGGCATGCTGATGCCGATCGGCATGACGATCATGACCCGGGCGGCCGGTCCGCACCGGATCGGCCGGTTGATGGCGGTCCTGGGCATCCCGATGCTGCTCGGACCGATCGGTGGTCCGATCCTCGGCGGCTGGCTGATCGACGTGGCGAGCTGGCACTGGATCTTCCTGATCAACCTGCCGATCGGGCTGCTCGCCCTGGCCTACGCGCAGCTGGCCCTGCCGAAGGACGCCCCGGAGCCGTCCGAGTCGTTCGACTTCCTCGGCATGCTGATGCTCTCCCCGGGGCTGGCGCTCTTCCTCTACGGCGTCTCCACGCTGCCCGAGGCGGGCACCTTCACCGACCCCGAGGTGTGGGTGCCGATGCTGCTCGGCGCCGCGCTGGTGGTCTCCTTCGTCTGCTACTCGTTCAAGCCCCGGCACCCGCTTCTCGACCTGCGGCTGTTCCGGAACCGCAGGTTGACCGTCGCGTCGGTGACCATGTTCGTGTTCATTGTTGCGTTCATGGGCGCCGGGCTGCTCTTCCCGAGCTACTTCCTGCAGGTACGCGGGGAGTCGACCCTGCACGCCGGCCTCCTCATCGCGCCGCAGGGCATCGGTGCGATGGTGACGATGCCGATCGCCGGGACGCTCGCCGACCGGGTGCCGGTGGGACGAACGGTGCCGTTCGCGTTGGTGCTGATCGCCGCCGGGTTCTTCACCTTCACGCAGGTCGGCCCGGAGACCTCGTACCTGTTGATTTGTGGCTCGTTGTTCGTCATGGGCCTGGGCATGGGCGGCACGATGATGCCGATCATGACCTCCGCGCTGCAGACGCTGGCCGGGCCGGAGGTTGCCCGCGGTTCCACCCTGTTGAACATCATCCAGCAGATCGGTGGTTCGGTCGGCGCGGCGGTGATGTCGGTGATCCTCACCAACGAGTTGAACGGATCCCGGCCGATCCCCGGCGTGACCGGTCCGAACGGTGAGCCGGTCACCGAGGCGGGCCTGGCGATCGCCGCCCAGCGGCAGCCGGAACTGGCCCAGCAGGTCCCCGACCCGACGCTCATCGAGCGTGGCCTCGCCTTCGCCGCCGACTCCTTCGCCACCACGTTCTGGGTGGCCTTCGCGCTGGTGCTGCTCACCTTCGTCCCGGCCGCGTTCCTGCCTCGGCGGCGGGAACGGTCGCGGTCCCGCGACGACCAGCCGGGCAGCCAGCCGGGCGAGCCGAGCACGCCGGTGGTTGTCCACTGAACCTCTGGTGTCGGGGTCGCCACCTCTGTGTCGGGGTCGCCGCGGCGACCCCGACACCAGGACATCGCCCGGGTCCACGGGGCCTGATCACCACATCCGCCCGCGTGGGCCATGGTCCAGCACGCCACACCAGGCGGTGCTAACCCGGCCCACCGGCGGCCAGCCGGTAACGTCGGCGCCGCCGACGAGGGGAGGTGCCAGGTGGCGCGCGGTGGTGTCTTCTGTGTCGAGGGCCAGTGGCACCGTGACCTCAACGAGCGCGGTTCCGTCCTACCCACCCTGGAACTGCTGGAGCGACTGAGTCGGATCCGGTTCATCCACAAGGATGCGGCGACCCGGGATGAACTGTTCTACTTCGTTGACCGGTGGCTGCTCAAGCAGTACGCCGACTACCGGGTCGGCTTCTTCGCCACCCATGGGGAGCCCAGCCGGCTGCGCCTGACCGACTGGGAGTCGGTCCCCCTCGCCGACGTGGCCGAGCTGATGGCCGGTCGCTGCGAGGGGCGGCGTCTCTACTTCGGCAGTTGCTCGGTGCTGCGCGCCAACGACGCCGTGCTGCGAGCCTTCCTGGACTCCACCGGTGCGGCCCTGATCTGCGGCTTCACCCGGGAGGTCGACTGGGTGGAGTCCGCCGCCTTCGAGACCGTCCTGCTCGACGTGCTCGCCAACGGGCAGCGGCACAACGCGGCCGAACTGCGCATGGGCTCGGCGCACTGGGCGCCGCTCGCCTCGTACCTCGGCTTCCGGGTGATCTACGCCAACGGCCGTGCCTGGCGCCCGTCGGTCCGCCCCCGGGTGCCGGTTCAGCCCGCCCGGCCGCCGCGCCCGCCGAACACCAGGCCGGCGGTACCGGGTCAGTAGGCGGCGGTGAAGCGGGTGTTCTCGTGTCGTGGGTTCTCGATCTCGTCAACGATCGCGACGGCCATGTCCTGGTAGCTGAGGACCGACCGGCCCTCGTGATCGGTTACCGGATGGTCCCCGCCGGTACGGTAGTGCCCGGTCCGGGCGCCGGGGTGGAACTCCAGCGGCGGAGGCGACACGTACGTCCAGCGCACCCCGTCGGCCGCGGAGCGGTAGTACGCCAGGGCATCGGCCTGGCCCAGCGCCGCGTCCCGGTACTCCTGGGGAAAGTCGGGCTCGTCCAGGAGCCGGTCGCCGCGCGGGGTGCAGAGCGTGGCCCCGCCACCCAGGTGGATGATCCGCGGCGGGTTCGGTGTCTCGCGTAGGGCGCTGACCAGCGTCCGCGCCGCGTCGAGCCAGAGGCCGCGTTCCCCGCCACCGATCGCCACCACCAGCGCGTCCGCCTCCGGGGCCAACTCTCGTACGCTCCGCTCGCTGGTCGCGTCCCCGGTCACCACCTGCACCCCGGCCGGTAGGTACGAGGTGGTGGCCTCCGGCCGACGTACCGCAGCGGTGACCCGGTGCCCGCGGTGGAACGCCTCCTGGGCGATCTGGGAGCCCGCGGTTCCGCCCGCTCCGAAGACGACGATGTTGCCCACGAACCCAGGCTAGGGATGCCGGCCGGCCCGCCGCCGGGGAATGCCTATCCCGGCCGCGCCGACGGCCTCCTCCTCGCCTTCGTCGCTGTCGTCGTTGTCGCTGTGCCGCTTCGGTTGGCGTTGTTGTCGGTGCCGGTCAGTAGCCTGGCGCGATGGCGGATCAGCATGATGGGCTAACCCTCCGCGACGAGGACTGGTATGGCGAGGAGATCGCCGACCGGCACTATATCGGCTGCCATTTCGAGCAGGTCGACCTCACTGAGGCGAACACCCGAGGAACGCTCTTCACCGGGTGCACGTTCGGCAACGTCAGCTTCAACGCCTCCCGACACGTGAACACAGCCTTCACGCGCTGCGTCTTTCGCCGCTGCAACTTCTTCGCCGCCGAGTTCACCGGCTGCAAGCTGGTCGGTAGCACCTTCGACCAGTGTGACCTGCGGCCGTTGACGATCGTTGGCGGCGACTGGTCATTCGTCGCGCTTCCGGGCGCGGATCTGCGTGGTGCGCGCATCGTTGACGTCCGAATGCGCGAGGCCGACCTGATCCGAGCGGATCTGCGCGGTGCGACCGTCACCGGAGTCGACCTGTCCGGGGCGCAGTTGCAGCAGGCGAAGCTGTCCCGCGCCGACCTGCGCGGCAGCGACCTCACCGACCTTGATCCGATCGAGGTCGAGCGGACCGGGGCGATCGTCAGCACTGAGCAGGCGGTGGTGCTTGCCCAGGCGCTCGGCTTTCAGATCGGCTGACCCGGGCCGCCCGGTAGCCGCACCGCGCCGCCCCCGACCGGGGCCGCCCGGTGGTCGTGCCGGCGCTGACCGGAGCGTGTCGGCTGCCGTTGCGTGGACCGGGCGAACCGGTCGGGTGGCCGCGGACCGAGGTAGCGTGAGAGCGGTAGATCGATCACAGAGGATGGGAGTTGCTGATGGTCGAGCAGGTGCAGGACAGCCCCACGGACTGGGTGGCCGACCACATCGCCCGGTACGAACGAACCGACGGCGCGGACGGGCACGAATTTCGTCCCGGCGTGTTCACGCTGCTGCTGACCACCCGGGGGCGACGGAGCGGTTCGCTGCGGCGTACCCCGCTCATTTACGGCCGCGACGGCGACGCGTACCTGCTGGTCGCCTCTCAGGGGGGCGCGCCGAAGCATCCTTTCTGGTACCTCAACCTGCGCGACAATCCACAGGTCGAGGTGCAGGTCGGTGCGGAACGATTCACCGCCCGGGCGCGGCTGGCGAGCCCGGCGGAGAAGCCGCGAATGTGGGCCACGATGGCGGAGATCTGGCCGGATTACGACGACTACCAGGCCCGGACCGACCGGGAGATCCCGGTGGTGGTCCTCGAGCGGAGCTGACCGGTCAGCTTGCCGCCCACTGCGGAGAGCGGGGCGTCGTCGGGCCCGAGCAGCCCGGCGTCCGCTCCCCGCGGTAGCAGGGTGGCCAGGACCAGTGGGCCGGAGCACTGGTTTTCACCCGATCAGGTACGAAGCTGGCGGCCGGGGGTGACGCAGACCTCGCCAGGGGGCACCGTTGGCGTGCGGGACCCATCGCGGTCCCGGGCCACGGCGGCGATCGCCGCCGGTTCCCCGGTCCCATCTGCGGCCGGTGGCGAATCCCAGGACCACGAGGAGCTCCGCCATGCTGACCATGACCGACAACGCCGTGTTGGTGATCCGAGACCTCGCCAATCAGCAGGACGTCGCGAATGACGGCGGGGTCCGGATCGCCGCCGATCCGGAGGAGGGCTCGCTCACGGTGCAACTGGTCGAGGGCCCCGCCGCCGGCGACCAGGTGGTGGACCACCAGGGCGCCCGGATCTTCCTCGACTCGGACGCGGCCGAGTTGCTCGGGGACGCCGCCGTGGACGTGACTGTGGACGAGGAGGGCATCGTGCAGTTCGGCTTTACCGAGCAGCCGTGACCCGAGCTGCCCTCGGTGCGCGCCTGTCCGGGCCGGCGCGGCTGGCAGCCGGTCCCTCGCACCCGAGCGCCCCACCGCTGCGCAGGCGACGGTGGGGCAACGAGCGTACGGCGCCAGACCCGGATCGGTACGTTGCCGCACTCTGGCCGTCTCCCACCAGCGCAGCCGTACGGCGGTACACCAGCGGGGACTTGGCGAGACCGGATCGATGCGGCCGGGTTGGAAGGCCGAAGGGCCGGTCGGCAGACTCTTCCCGCCCAGCCTGGGCGCAAACGGCGGGACAGCGGCGAATTGCGGGGCGGCATCGAGCCGTCTGACCGTTCGGAGCGCGGGCAGCGTCGAGCCCGGTCCGACCGTTCGGAGCGCGGGCAGCGTCGAGCCCGGTCCGACCGTTCGGAGCGCGGGCAGCGTCGTGCCGGCCTGACCGGGCGGGTTCGGGGTATCCGCGGTGGGTGGACCAGCCGGCGATCTCCGACTACGGGTTTCTGTCCGACTGTCGCTCCGGTGCGCTGGTCGGCCGGAACGGCTCCATCGACTGGTGGTGCCCGGACCGGTTCGACTCGCCGGCGGTCTTCGGGCGGCTCCTCGATCCCGCGGCGGGCCACTGGCAGCTGGCTCCGGTCGGCGCGGACCGTCCGGAGTGCCGAGTGGAACGCGCGTACCGACCGGAGACCCTGGTGCTGCGCACCGTCCACCACACGCCGCAGGGGAGCGTCGCGGTCACCGACGCGCTCGCCGCCGAACGTGGGGCGCGGGGGCACCAGCTTGGCCTGAACTCGCCCGCAGTGCTGCTGCGGTGCGTCGAAGGGCTCTCCGGGCGGGTACGGCTGGCGTCGGACTTCGCGCCCCGTCCGGACCACGGACTGCTCACCCCGTACCTGCACGACCAACCAGGCGGGTCGGTGCTGGCCGTGGCCGGAGCGACGGTGGTGGAGCTCTGCGCGGACACGCTGACGCTGTGCGCCGGGACGGACCGGGTGCATACCGAGTTCGAGGTCGCCGCCGGCGAGACGGTCAGCTTCGCGGCTGGCTACCGGGCGGCGTACGGTGCGCCGTCGGTGCGGCTGGACCCGTCGGCCATGCTGGCCGAGACGGTGCAGGCGTGGGAGGCATTCCGGGAGACCCACCGGTACCAGGGGTGCTACCCGGAGCTGGTACGGCACAGCGCGGTCGTACTCACCGGGCTCACCTATGCCCGCAGTGGGGCGGTCGCCGCGGCGCTCACCACCTCGCTGCCGGAGCAACTCGGCGGAGACCGCAACTACGACTACCGGTACGCCTGGCTGCGTGACTTCTCGATGACGCTGCGCGCCCTCTGGGTGGCGGCCTGCCCGGCGGAGGCGTCCCGGCTGTTCACCTGGGCGGCGCATTCGATCGGCCAGGTCGGTGCCGAGCCGGTGCCGGTGCTGTTTGGGCTGGCGGGGGAGCGGGACGTCTCCGAGCGGGTCGCGGAGCACCTGCGCGGGTACGCGGACAGCCGCCCGGTGCGGTTCGGCAACGACGCCTGGCGGCAGCGGCAGCTCGACGTACCCGGTGAGGTGGTGGCGGCGGTGTGGCGCCTGCACCACCTACTCGGCGACCCGCTCGACCATGAGGTGCGCGAGATGGTGTGCGGGCTGACCGAGCAGGTCGCCGAGACCTGGCGGTTGCCGGACCGGGGTATGTGGGAGACCCGGGACGTCGACCGGCACCACCTGTCGTCGAAGGTGCTCTGCTGGGTCGCGTTGGACCGGGCGGTGGCGTTGGCGCCCCGGCTCGGTGAACGCGCGGACCCCCGTCGTTGGGCGACGGTCCGGGACGAGATCCGGGATACCGTGCTGCGGTCCGGATGGAGTGCGCGGGCCGGCGCGTACACCGGTGCGTTCGGCTCCGACGAGCTGGACGCCTCCGTGTTGTTCCTGCCAGTGGTGGGCTTCCTCCCGGCCACCGATCCGCGGATGCGGGCCACGATCGACGCGGTGGAGCGGGTCCTGGGTGCCGGGGGTGGGCTGATTCGACGCTGGGAGACCGACCCGGCCGGCTTCCTGCTCTGCACCTTCCTCCTGGTTGAGTGTCTGGTGCTGGCCGGGGAGCGGGAGCGTGCTGCGGCGCTGTTCGAGCGGGCGGCGGGGTACGCCAACGATGTCGGGCTGCTCAGTGAGCAGATCGCCCCGGATACCGGCGCGCAGCTCGGCAACACCCCGCAGGCCCTGTCCCACATCGGTTTGATCAATGCCGCCTGGCGGCTGACCGACCCGACTACCGACTAGGGCGGCCCGGGCGAGTTGCCGGGCTTCCGTCGAGTTGCCGGGCTTCCGTCGAGTTGCCGGGCTTCCGTCGAGTTGCCGGGCTTCCGTCGAGTTGCCGGGCTCCCGTCGAGTTGCCGGGCACCCGCCGAGTTGCCGGGCACCCGCCGAGTTGCCGGGCTTCCGTCGAGTGGCGGTGACGGCCGAACCCTGGTGCGGGTCGATCGCTCCAAGTAATGTCTTGCCTCCAACGCGTGCCCCCGACCCCTCCCGGAGGCGTACACCACCATGGGTGGCTTCCCCCTGCGCATTCTTGTCGTCGGTGCGGGTCTCGCCGGTCTTGCGGTGGCCCGGGCGCTGCGGATGGCGGGCTTTCGGCCGGATCTGATCGACAAGCTCAGCCCCGATGACCTGGTGGACAGCGGCCTGTACCTGCCGGGTAACGCGGACCGGGCGCTGCGCCAGCTCGACCTGGACGGCCCGGTCCGCCCCCTTGGCCAGGTGATCCACCGGCAGTATTTCCGCGACGCCACCAGCGCGCCGCTCTGCGAGGTCGACCTCGACGCGCTCTGGTCCGGCGTCGGCCGGTGCCGGGCGTTGCTCCGCAGCGAACTGCATCGGGTCCTGCTCAGCGCCGCCGGCGGCGCTGTGCGGCACGGAGTTGGGCTCGACGCCGTTGACCTCTTCCCGACGACTGTCGGCATCACCTTCACCGACGGTGGCACCGCCGAATACGACCTGGTGATCGGCGCCGACGGTCCGCGATCCGAGGTCCGGGCCCTCGCCGCGCTGGGCGGCCCGCCCTGCCCCACCGGTCAGGTGGTCTACCGGGCCGTGGTGCGCGACGGACCACCGGTGGCGGAGTGGACCGCGTTGCTCGGCCATCGGGCCGGATTCCTGATCGTTCCGGTCGGTCCCGGTCGGCTGTACTGCTATGCCGACGAGACCGGCGCCGTCGCGCCGGCTGACCCGATGGCCCGGCTCGACGAGTTGTTCGGCGACTACGGTGGACCGATCCCCGAGGTGCTGGACTGTCTGGACCAGGTGCATGCCACCGTGACCGAGGAGGTCGAGCTGGGCCGTTGGCACCGGGGTCGGGTGCTGCTGGTCGGGGACGCCGCGCACGCCACCGCGCCGACCCTTTCGCAGGGGGCCGCGATGGCGCTCGAGGACGCCGTCGTACTCGCCGAGTCGCTGCGGAGGTCGACCGGTGACATCGACGCGGCCCTGACGGCGTACGAGAGCCGCCGCCGCCCGCGGACCCGCTGGGTGCGGGACCGGACCCGGGACCGCAACCGGACCCGGGACGTCGCACCGGCGCTGCGGGACCCGTTGTTGCGTGGGCGGGGTGGGCGTATTTTCGGCGAGCACTACCGACTGCTCCTGGGACCACTGTGAGTCCATTCGGGTGCGCTCCCCCCGAGGCGGATAGCGGACCCGTGCCCCGGGGCCGGGCAGAGTACCCGGCCACCCCACGCAGCCGGGTGACCTGTCGGGGACTATCCTCCTAGCGGATGACGGCCGCTTACCGCACAGCGCGCCGAGCGGGACAACCGAGAACCGGAGGCCACTCGTGACCACCGTCGCACCCAAGCCGGTCGAGACCCGGCCCTGGCCGGTCCGAGAGCCGGTTCAGGGGTCGGCCCTCGCGCGGCTGCTGCGCACCACGGACGCGAAGCAGATCGGGATCATGTATATGGTCACCGCGTTCGCGTTCTTCATGATCGGCGGGCTGATGGCCCTGATCATGCGGGCGGAGCTGGCGCGGCCCGGGCTGCAGTTCCTGTCGCCCGAGCAGTTCAACCAGCTGTTCACGATGCATGGCACGATCATGCTCTTGTTCTTCGCGACGCCGATCGTCTTCGCCTTCGGCAACTACCTGGTGCCGATCCAGATCGGCGCCCCGGATGTCTCCTTCCCGCGGCTGAACAGCTTCGCCTACTGGCTCTTCCTCTTCGGCGGCACCCTGACCACCGCTGGCTTCATCACGCCGGGTGGCGCTGCTGACTTCGGCTGGTTCGCCTACACCCCGCTGAGTAGCGTGGAGCACTCGCCGGGCGTGGGCGCCAACATGTGGGTCGTCGGTCTGGCGATCTCCGGTCTGGGCACGATCCTCGGCTCGGTCAACATGATCACCACGATCCTGACCCTTCGCGCGCCCGGCATGACCATGTTCCGGATGCCGATCTTCACCTGGAACATGCTGGTCACCAGCCTGCTGGCGCTGCTGATCTTCCCGTTGCTGGCCGCCGCGCTCTTCGCGCTCGCCGCCGACCGCATCCTCGGTGCCCACGTGTACGACCCGGCGACCGGCGGGCCGCTGCTCTGGCAGCACCTCTTCTGGTTCTTCGGGCACCCCGAGGTGTACATCATCGCGCTGCCGTTCTTCGGCATCGTCTCCGAGATCATTCCGGTCTTCTCCCGCAAGCCGATCTTCGGCTACAAGGGCCTGGTCGCCGCGACCGTCGCTATCGCCGCCCTGTCGATGAGCGTCTGGGCGCACCACATGTTCGCCACCGGCCAGGTGCTGCTGCCCTTCTTCAGCTTCCTGAGCTTCCTCATCGCCGTCCCCACCGGCATGAAGTTCTTCAACTGGATCGGCACCATGTGGCGGGGGCAGGTCAGCTTCGAGTCGCCGATGCTCTTCGCGATCGGCTTCCTGGTCACCTTCCTCTTCGGTGGCCTCACCGGGGTGCTGCTGGCCAGCCCGCCGCTGGACTTCCACGTCTCCGACTCGTACTTCGTGGTGGCCCACTTCCACTACGTGCTCTTCGGCACGATCGTCTTCGCCGTCTTCGCCGGCATCTACTTCTGGTTCCCGAAGATGTTCGGCCGGATGCTCGACGAGCGGCTGGCCCGGGTGCACTTCTGGCTGACCATGGTCGGCTTCCACACCACGTTCCTGGTGCAGCACTGGCTCGGCAACGAGGGCTTCCCCCGGCGGTACGCCGACTACCAGGCCATTGACGGCTTCACGACGCTGAACATGATCTCCACGGTCGGCGCGTTCATCACCGGCATCTCGACGTTGCCGTTCATCTACAACTGCTGGAAGTCGTACAAGTCGGGTCCGGTGGTCGAGGTCGAGGACCCGTGGGGGCACGGCAACTCGTTGGAGTGGGCGACCAGCTCGCCGCCGCCGTTGCGGAACTTCGACCGGATGCCACGGATCCGTTCCGAGCGGCCCGCGTTCGACCACAAGTTCCCCGAGCTGGCCGCCGGGCAGACCCTGCCGGCCGGCCCGGCGGAGGGTGGGGTCAAGCTACTGACCAGGGAAGCCGACGGTGGCGCCAGCCACCAGCAGGACGTGGCGAGCGACCAGGACCGCCACTGACGCCTCGCCGTACGCGCACCGACGACGGGCGCCGCTCCGGGGAATCCCCGGGCCGGCGCCCGTCGTCGGTCTTGGACCGGGCGGCAGGGCGGGGCAGGGCAGGGCGGGCGCCGGCCGGGTAGAACCCCACCACCCGCCCCCGGAGTCCCACCGGTGCGGCAACGGCTCACGCAGCGTGGGTCAGCTTGGGCGTGGGAACGGGGGCCAGTGCCTCGGCTTCCCGGCGGCGGCGCAGCTGCACCGGGAGCACCGCCAGGGCGACCAGGGCGCCAACCGCGCCGGTCACGGCGAAGCCCCAGGCCGGCGCGGACGCGTCGATGACGGCTCCGGCCAGCGGGGCGCCGACCGCGACACCGACGGTGATGGCGGAGCCGTGTAGCCCCATCGCCTCACCCCGGGCGTCCGCGGGGGCCAGTCGACTGGCCGCGTCCGAGGTGGCGGCGATGGTGGGGGCGCAGAGGAGGCCGGCGGGGATCAGCACCAGGCTCAGCAGCCACCAGTTCGCTCCGGCCAGCCCGACCGGGATCGTGGCGACGCCCAGCGCCGCCAGCAACACCAGCGGCGACGGGGACCGGGTGATCGCCCCGTACGCGAAGCCGCCGATCAGCGAGGCGAGCGCCCAGATGCCCAGTACGACGCCGGTGAAGCCCACATCGCCGTTGTCGCGCAGGGCCGCGATCACGGCCACGTCCGTGCCGCCCAGCACCACGGTGGCGGCGGCGCTGACCGCCAGCACGGCGACCATCCGGGCGGTGAGCCACTCCCGGCGCGGCACCTTACGTCGCGGGCCGGCCGCCTCGCTGGCGCCCCGGACCGGCGGGTTGAGCAGGAAGAGCCCGGTGCCGGCGGTGACGATGGCGGCGCCCACCAGATACAGCGTGGTCCGGGCGGAGATGGTGGTGACCGCGAGGGTGGCCAGGGCCGGCCCGATCATGAAGGCCAACTCCACCGAGACCGAGTCCAGCGCGTACGCGGGCCGGCGCTCCTCCGCCGGCACGATGGCCGCGATGGACTGGCGGACCACCGCGAAGATCGGCAGTGCCAGCGAACCGGCGAGGAAGGCGGCGGGCAGCAGCAGCGCGTACGGCAACAGCGGCGCGGTGGACCAGAACACCGCCTCGGCGACGGCGGTCAACACCAGCACCGGCCGCAGGCCGCGCCGGTCGATCAGGCGACCCAGCAGGGGGCCGCCGAGGGCCGCGCCGACGGTGATCGCGGCGCCGGCCAGCCCGGCGGCGGCGTACCCCCGGTCGAGGTCCTGGACGACGTAGAACGTCAGGGTCAGACCGATCGTGGTGAGCGGGATCCGGGCGAGCACCGCCACGATCAGTAGGGCCCGGAGACCGGGCAGGGCGAGCGCCGCCCGGTAAGGCTTCAGGTTCACGTCGGTCCGTACCTCCGGGGACATCCTGGCCCGTGGGTCCGGCGTTCACCAACGTGTTTTTGGGCTCATGCGGCCCTGATCACAGGCGTTCCCTCGGTGTTGATCCCGGCCTCGGCGAAGGCCCGTAGTGCCGAGTCGGCCGTCTCGGGCCCGATGGCGGCGGTCAGGTCCAGTTGGACGGTGGTCCGGAACCCCTCCGCGGCGGCGTCCAGGGCGGTGGCCCGGACACAGAAGTCGGTGGCGAGCCCGACGATCTCCACCTGGTCGACCCCGTGTCGCCGGAGCCAGTCGGCCAGGCACTCGCCCTGGCCGGTGTGCCCCTCGAAACCGGAGTACGCCGCGGCGTGCTCGCCCTTGTGGAAGATCACCTCGATTCGGTCGGTGACCAGGTCGGGGTGGAATTCCGAGCCGGGCGTGCCCACCACGCAGTGTGGGGGCCACGAGTCGACGAAGTCCGGCGGATCGCCGAAGTGCGCCCCGGGATCGATGTGGTAGTCCTTCGTCGCGACCACGTGGTCCCAACGGTCCGGCGCGGTGGCGAGGAGCCGGCTGACCCCGGCCGCGACGGTGGCGCCGCCGCCGACCGCGAGCGAGCCGCCCTCGCAGAAGTCGTTCTGCACATCCACGATGATTAGCGCGTTGCCCATGTGCTGCTCCTTCAGTCGGCCGGGATGACCGTGACCGGAATGGCCGGATCGCCGGCGGAGAGCTTCAACCCTTCCCAGGGGATCGAGATCAGGCACTGCCGCAGGTGCTCCCGCGACTCGTCCAGCGTCGGCTGCGTCGCCACCGCACCCCCCGCCAGGTATGTGCGTTGCAGCAGCCGGTCGTTGGGCTGCCGCTCCGGCATGCCCTGCGGCACGATCACCTCCTCGGTGGCGGTGCCGGTCGGCTTGTGCCGGCGGACCGCCACCTTGCGGCCGCCGATGGTGGCCTTCCGCTCGGAGCGCTTGACCACCGGGCGCCCCTCGACCTCGACCAGCTTGTACACCAGGCTGGCGGTCGGTGCGCCGGAGCCGGTGACGACGGCGGTACCCGCGCCGTACATGTCCACCGGCTCGGCGGCGAGCGCGGCGATGGCGTACTCGTCGAGGTCGCCGGAGACGATGATCTTCGTTTCGGTGGCGCCGAGCGAGTCGAGCAGGTCCCGGGACTGCTGCGCCATGACCGCCAGGTCGCCGGAGTCGATCCGGACGGCCCGCAGGTCCGGCCCGACCACCGCGATGGCGTTGCGGATCCCCTGGCCGATGTCGTACGTGTCGACCAGCAGGGTGGTGTCCTTGCCCAGCGTCGCCACCTGGGAGGCGAACGCTGTCCGCTCATCCTCGTGCAGCAGGGTGAACGCGTGCGCGGCGGTGCCGGCGGTGGGGATGCCGTAGCGCTCGCCGGCGGCCAGGTTGGAGGTGAACCGGAAGCCGGCCAGGTAGGCCGCGCGGGCCGCCGACACCGCCGCCTCCTCGTGGGTGCGTCGGGAGCCCATCTCGATCAGGGTGCGTCCGCGGGCGGCGGTGACCATCCGGGTGGCTGCGGCCGCGGTGGCGCAGTCGTGGTTGAGCACCGACAGCACCAGTGTCTCCAGCACGACGCACTCGGCGAACGTGCCCGAGACGGTGAGGATCGGCGATCCGGGGAAGAAGAGCTCCCCTTCGGCGTAACCGTCGATGTCGCCGGTGAAGTGGTAGGCGGTGAGCCACTGCGCGGTGGCGTCGTCCACGACCCCGGTTCGCCGCAGGAAGTCCACCTGGTCCGCGTCAAAGCGGAAATTCCGGATCAGCTCCACCAATCGGCCGCTACCCGCCACCACACCGTAGCGGCGACCGGTCGGTAGCCGCCGGCTGAACACCTCGAACACGCAGCGGCGGTCGGCGGTGCCGTCCCGCAGCGCGGCGCGAACCATGGTCAGCTCGTAGTGGTCGGTCAGCAGCGCGGGGCCCAGGGTGCTCACCCGGCTCAGCCTAGAGTTCGCGCGCGGTCCACGGCGTCCCAGTCCAGGAACATCCGCAGTGCCGGCCGTCACCCGCTCGCGGGCGGGGGCGCCCGCGATGGCGCCGCTCGGTGACCGGTCGGGGTTCCGGTTCCTCGATTCGGCGGATCCGGTGGCACGATGGGGGCATGGCGGCTCCACAGGTTGCACCACTCGAGACGCCGGACACCGACCAGGTGCCGGCGCCCGACCGGCCGTGGGTGACGATCGTTTGGGATGACCCGGTCAACCTGATGGCGTACGTGACCTGGGTCTTTCAGAAGTTGTTCGGCTACAGCCGGGGGCGGGCCGAGCAGCTCATGCTGGACGTTCACCACAAGGGCAAGGCGGTCGTCTCCAGCGGCACCCGGGAACGGATGGAGCACGACGCGTCGCAGCTGCACGCGTACGGGCTGTGGGCGACGGTGGATCGGGCGTGAGTATGTTCCAGCGCTGCAGTGGTCACTACGTGGCCACCTTCGCGGTAGACGAGGTCCGGGTTCTGCGCAAGGTCGCCACCGAGGTGGTCGGCCTGCTCACCGACGCGTTCGACCACGCCGACCCGGTGGTCGTGCGGCTCTTCCCAGAGGTCTACCCGGACGACGCGGCGGACGCCGCCGAGTTTCGTCAGTACACCGAGGGTGACCTGAAGACGGCGAAGATCGACCAGGCCGGCGCGATTCTCGCGGCCCTCCCCGACGACGCCGGTGGCGAGGTCCGGCTCGACAGCGAGGCGGCCGAGGCGTGGCTGCGGGCGCTCAACGACGCCCGGCTGGCGATGGGCGTCCGGCTGGAGATTCGGGACAGCACCGATCTCGGCGCGGAGCTCGATGACGCGGTCGCCACGGACCCGGGGTCCAGCCGGATGTTCCAACTGTCGGTTTACGCGTACCTGGGCTACTTGCAGGAGTCCCTGCTGAGCGCATTGATCGACTGATCGGTGACCGCTGCCACCTCGCCGGCCAGCACCGGCAGACGCTACGCTGGTCGGCGTGCTGAGCATTGACCGGGCGATCGTGGACGCGATCGTCGCCCACGCCCGTCGGGACCACCCGGACGAGGCGTGTGGTGTGGTCGCCGGTCCCGCCGGTAGCGACCTTGCCACTCGGCACATCCCGATGGAGAACGCCGCCCGTTCCATGACGTTCTACGAGTTCGACTCGATGGAGCAGCTGCGGGTGTGGCGGGAGATGGACGACCGGGACGAGGCGCCCGTCGTCATCTACCACTCGCACACTGCGACCGAGGCGTACCCATCGCGCACCGACGTCTCCTTCGCCGGTGAGCCCGACGCGCACTACCTGCTCGTCTCCACCCGTGAACCCGACTCCGAGGAGATTCGCTCCTTCCGGATCGTGGCTGGCGTGGTGACTGAGGAGAAGGTCCGCATCCTGGACGCCGGGGTGAACCAGCACGCCGTGCAGTCCTACATGTTCGGGCAGAGCCCGGCGACGGTCGACTACGAGTGTTCTGGCCGCTGACTCCAGCGCGGTAACACCCCACTACGTCCCGTCACCATTTCGGCATTTCCCGACCGAGGAGCACTGCATCATGGCCATCGAAGTTCGTATCCCCACCATCCTGCGCAGCCACACCGGCGGTGCGAAGATCGTCGAGGGGGCCGGCGACACGCTGGGCGACCTCTTCGCCGACCTGGACAGCCGGCACGACGGGCTGAAGGGCCGCCTGGTGACCGACACCGGCGCGCTGCACCGGTTCGTGAACGTCTACATCAACGACGAGGATGTCCGCTTCCTGGGTGCGCTGGAGGCCAAACTCAACGACGGCGACAGCGTGACCATCCTGCCGGCCGTCGCGGGTGGGGCCCTCGGCTCCGCCGCGGTGGCCGTTCCCCGCGGCCTGCGCGCCGGGTCGCCAGCCGCCCGCTGAGGGCGCGGCCCCGTGGCGCGCTACGACAGTCTGCTGGACGCCGGTGGCGGAACGCCCCTGGTCGGGCTGCCCCGGCTCGCGCCGGCGGTGCCTGCTGGGGCGCCGCCGGTGCGGCTGTGGGCGAAGCTGGAGGACCGCAACCCGACCGGCAGCGTCAAGGACCGGGCCGCGCTGTTCATGGTCCGCGCGGCCGAGGAGGCGGGCCAGCTCCGGCCGGGCGCCACGATCTTCGAGCCCACCAGCGGGAACACCGGTATCGCACTGGCCATGGTGGCGAAGCTGCGCGGGTACCGGCTGGTGTGTGTGATGCCGGAGAATGTCTCCACCGAACGGGTGCAGCTGCTGCGGATGTACGGGGCGGAGATCATCTTCTCGCCGGCGGCGGGTGGCTCGAACCAGGCCGTCGCCACCGCCAAGCAGATCGCTGCCGAGCACCCCGACTGGGTCCTGCTGTACCAGTACGGAAACGAGGCCAACGCGAAGGCCCACTACCAGACCACCGGCCCGGAGCTGCTCCAGGACCTACCCACGATCACCCATTTCGTGGCCGGACTCGGTACCACGGGCACGCTGATGGGCACCGGCCGCTACCTGCGCAAAAAGGTGGCGGGAGTCCAGGTTGTGGCCGCCGAGCCGCGCTACGGCGAGCTGGTGTACGGGTTGCGCAATATCGACGAGGGGTACGTACCGGAGCTGTACGACGCCTCGGTGCTCACCCGGCGCTTCTCGGTCGGTACCCGGGACGCCGTGCTGCGGACCCGCCAGCTGGTCGAGGTGGAGGGGCTCTTCGCCGGGCTCTCCACCGGTGCGATCCTGCACGCGGCGCTGGCGGTGGCGCACGAGGCGGTTCGGGAGGGGTGCCGCGCCGACGTGGCCTTCGTGGTCGCCGACGCCGGCTGGAAGTACCTCTCGACCGGAGCGTACGACGGCACTCTGGCCGAGGCGGAGGAGGCGCTGGAGGGGCAGCTCTGGGCCTGAACCACCAATTGGGACGGTGTCACGTTCATGACACCTTTCCGGGGATGATTCATGCGTTCGGGTAGCCGAGCGTAGGCTGCGCACCGTGGCGTACACGGCGGTTGGGACAATGCTCTGTGGAGAGGCAACCGGCCCGGACACTGCAGAACGTGACAGCGAGACGACTCAATGCGACTGACGGTGTTGGGTTGCGCCGGGACCTTCCCCGGCCCGGACTCGCCCTGCTCGGCCTACCTGGTCGAGGCCGCGGGCTTCCGGCTTCTGGTCGACTTCGGCTCCGGGTCGCTGTCGACCCTCCAGCGCTACGTGGGGCTCCACGCCCCCGACGCCGTCCTCCTCACCCACCTGCACGGTGACCACTTCCTCGACGCCGCGCTCTACGTGGTGGTTCGCCGGTACGCCCCGGACGGCCCCTACCCGCCGCTGCCGGTCTACGGCCCGGCGGGCACACCGGAGCGGCTCGTCGCCCTCGGCGGAGCGCCGGACGACACCGTCGAGGATGTGTACCAGTTCTCCGCCCTGACCCCGGGTACCTTCCCGATCGGCCCGCTGACCGTCACCGTCGACCGGGTCAACCATCCGATCGAGACGTACGGGGTCCGGCTGGAACACAACGGTCGGGTGCTCTGCTACTCCTCCGACACCGCCCCCTGTGAGGCGCTGCTGCAGCTGGCCCAGGGAGCCGACGTGTTCCTCTGCGAGGCGAGCTACCTCGACGGGGTGGACAACCCGCCGGATCTGCACCTGACCGGCGGGGAGGCCGGCGAGGTCGCCACCAAGGCCGGCGTCGGGCGGCTGCTGCTGACCCACCTCGTGGCGGCCTGGGGCAGCGAGGCGCAGACCGTCACGTCCGCCGCCACCGCCTACGCCGGCCCGCTCGAGGTGGTCCGGCCGGGCGCACGCTACGAGGTCTGACCGGCGCGGGCCGGCCCGCGTTTCGGCGGGCCGAGCCGACGGGGGGCACCCCGGGGCGGGCCGCCCTCGCCACCACATAGGGTGCAGACATGGCGCGACCTGACGGGCGGCTGCCCGACCACCTCCGACCGGTGACCCTGACCCGCGGCTGGAGCACCCATCCCGAGGGCTCGGTGCTGGTGGAGTTCGGCGCCACCCGGGTACTCTGCACCGCCAGCGTCACCGAGGGGGTGCCCCGCTGGCGCAAGGGCTCCGGGCTCGGCTGGGTCACCGCCGAGTACGCCATGCTGCCCCGCGCCACCAACACCCGCTCCGACCGGGAGAGCGTCAAAGGGCGGGTCGGCGGGCGAACCCACGAGATTTCCCGGCTGATCGGCCGCAGCCTGCGCGCGTCGATCGACCTGAAGGCGCTGGGCGAGAACACCGTCGTGCTGGACTGCGACGTGCTCCAGGCCGACGGCGGCACCCGTACCGCCGCGATCACCGGCGCGTACGTGGCGCTGCACGACGCGGTGACCTGGCTCGCCACCCGGCGTTCCCTCGCCGGTCGGCCGGAGACGGTGATGCACCGCTCGGTGGCGGCGGTGAGCGTCGGCGTCGTCGCCGGTGAGCCGCGGCTGGACCTCAACTACGCCGAGGACGCGACCGCCGAGGTCGACCTGAACGCGGTCTGCACCGGCGCCGGTGACTTCGTGGAGGTGCAGGGCACCGGTGAGGCGGGCGTCTTCAGCCGGGGACAGCTCGACGCCCTGCTCGACCTGGCCGTCGCCGGCTGTGTGGAGTTGGCCGAAGCGCAGCGGAAGGCGCTCTCGTGAGGGCGGCTCCGCTGCTGGCTCCCGTGGTCGTGAACGAAGGTGAGACCGCATGAACAAGGTCCTGCTCGCCACCCGTAACCGGAAGAAGCTCATCGAGCTGCAACGCATCCTCGACGGGGCCCTGGGCGCGCACCGGATCGCCCTGATCGGTCTCGACGACGTCGAGGCATACCCGGAGCTGCCGGAGACCGGCCTGACCTTCGGTGAGAACGCGCTGATCAAGGCCCGGGAGGGGTGCCGGCGCACCGGGTTGCCCACCATCGCCGACGACTCCGGCTTGGCGGTGGAGGCGCTCAATGGCATGCCCGGTGTCTTCAGTGCCCGCTGGGCCGGCCAGCACGGTGATGACCATGCCAACCTGCAGCTGGTGCTGAACCAGCTCGCCGACGTGCCGGACGAGCATCGGGGCGCGTCCTTCGTCTGCACGGTGGCCCTGGCGCTGCCCGGCGGCAAGGAGCACCTGGTGGACGGCCGGCAGCCCGGTCGCCTGCTGCGGGAGCCGCACGGCGACGGTGGCTTCGGCTACGACCCGATCTTTCGTGGCGACGGGCAGGACCGGACGAACGCCGAGCTGACGCCGGCGGAGAAGGACGCGGTCAGCCACCGCGGCAAGGCGCTGCGCGAACTGGCGAAGCTGGTCGCCAAGGTGTTGCCGCCGGCCTGACCGGCCACCCTGCCGAGCGGCCATCCGGACTCAAGCCGCTGCCCTACTCGGGCAGCGGCTACCGGACTCGGCAGCCGCTGCCCGGCCGCGCAGGAGGGTCAGGCCAGCGTCCCGACCTCACGTTCGATCGCCGCCCGAAGCTCCGGGCCGGCGATCACCGTACGGGCGGCCTCCAGCACCGGGGCGAGGAAGATGTCCGGGCCGGGCTCACCGGCGGCCCCGGCCAACGCGGCGATGGCGGCCCGTCCAGCCGGCGACGGCTGGAGCGGCGCCCGGAGCTGGAGCCCGCGGACCGCGGCGAGGAGCTCGACCGCGAGCAGACTGGTCAGGTTGTCCAGGACGGTCCGCAGCTTCTTGGTCGCCGCCCAGCCCATCGACACGTGGTCCTCCTGCATACCGCTGGTGGGCAGGGAGTCCACCGAGGCGGGGGCGGCGAGTCGGCGGTTCTCCGCGACGATGCCGGCCGCCGTGTACTGGGCGATCATCAGCCCGGAGTTGACTCCGGCGTCGGGGGAGAGGAACGCCGGCAGGTCCCGGGAGCGGGTCACGTCGAGCAGCCGGTCCACCCGCCGCTCGGCGATCGCGCCGACCTCGGCGGCGGCGACGGCGAGGAAGTCCGCGGCGAAACCGAGCGGCGCGCCGTGGAAGTTCCCGGTGGACTCGACCCGGCCGTCCGGCAGGACCACCGGGTTGTCCACCACCGAGACCAGTTCCCGGCCCGCCACCTGCCGGGCGAAGTCCAGGGTGTCCCGCGCCGCGCCGGCGACCTGCGGGGCACACCGCATCGAGTACGCGTCCTGCACCGCGTGCACCACGTCGTCGCGGTGCGACGCCATCACCGCCGAGTCCTGGAGCAGGCGGTGAATGTTCGCCGCCGAGGTGGCCTGCCCGGGGTGCGGCCGGATGGTGTGTAGCTCGGGCTGGAACGGTCGGTCCGTGCCGAGCATCGCCTCGATGGCCAGGGCGGCCGTCACGTCGGCCAGGGTGAACAGGTGCGCGGCGTCGTGGTTGGCCATCAGCAGCATGCCGAGCATGCCGTCGGTGCCGTTGATCAGCGCCAGCCCTTCCTTGGCGGCCAGCTCGATCGGCGTGATGCCGGCCCGGCGCAGCGCCTCGCCGGCCGGGATCCGGTCACCGGCCGCGCCCAGCACCCAGCCCTCGCCGAGTAGCGCCAGCGCGCAGTGCGCCAGCGGCGCCAGGTCCCCGGAGGCCCCCAGTGAACCGTGCTCGGGCACCCAGGGGGTGACATCGTGGTTGAGCAGGTCCACCAGGGCGGTGGCGACCAGCGGCCGGACCCCGGAGCGGCCGAACGCGAGGGAACGGACGCGCAGCAGCATCATCGCCCGCACCACCTCGCGGGGCATGGCGGTCCCCACCCCGGCGGCGTGCGAACGGATCAGCGCGTGCTGTAGCTCCGCCCGCCGCTGCGGGGCGACGAAGGTGTTGGCGAGCGCCCCGAAGCCGGTGCTCACGCCGTACACCGGCTGGCCGGCGGCCTCGATCCCGTCCACGACGGACCGGCTGTTGGCCATCGCGTCGATCGCTGTCGGGTCGAGGACGACCTTGGCGTTGCCGCGGGCGACGGCGAGCACGTCGGCGGGGGTGACCCCGGTTGGCTGAATGACTACGGTCGACATTGCGGTACTCCGTTGTGCAGGACCTGGCGGATCAGTGGAACCCCTGGCCGGTAGGCCAGGTGCAGGTGGGACGGGGCGTCGAGGATCATCAGGTCGGCCCGGACGCCGGGCGCCAGCCGACCAACGTCGGTGCGGCGCAGTGCCGCAGCGCCGCCGGCGGTCGCCGCCCAGACCGCCTCGGAGGGGCTCATCCGCATCTCCCGGACGGCCAGCGCGATGCAGAACGGCACCGACGAGGTGTACGACGACCCGGGGTTGCAGTCGGTGGCCAGCGCCACGGTCACGCCCGCGTCGAGCAGCCGCCGGGCGTCCGGGTAGGGCGAGCGGGTGGAGAACTCCGCCCCGGGCAACAGGGTGGCCACGGTCGTTCCGTCGGCCCCGACGAGCGCGTCAACGTCGGCGTCGGTGAGGTGGGTGCAGTGGTCAACGCTGGCCACCCCCAGCTCCACCCCGAGCTGGACCCCCGGGCCCGGACCAAGCTGGTTGGCGTGCAGCCGGGTGTCCAGCCCGGCGGCCCGGCCACGGGTCAGGATCGCGCGGGTGTGGTCGGCGTCGAAGGCGCCCCGCTCACAGAAGACATCCACCCAGCGGGCGTACGGCGCGGCGGCGGCGAGCATCGGGCCGCAGACCAGGTCGACGTAGTCGTCCGGCCGGTCGGCGTACTCGGCGGGGACGAGGTGCGCCCCGAGGAAGGTGGTCTCCGCGCTCACCTCGGCGGCGATCCGCAGCGAGCGGGCCTCGTCGGCGACGGTGAGGCCGTACCCGCTCTTGATCTCGATGGTGGTGGTGCCCTGCCGCAGCGCCTCCGCGTGCAGCCGGCGGGCCGTGGCGCGTAGCTCGTCGTCGGTGGCGGCCCGGGTCGCGCCGACCGTGGTGCGGATACCGCCGCCGGTGTACGGCTCGCCGGCCATCCGGGCGGCGAACTCGACCGCCCGGTCCCCGGCGAAGACCAGGTGGGCGTGACTGTCCACGAAGCCGGGCAGCACGGCCGCCGACTCGGCGTCCAGGCGTTGGTCGGCGGCGGGCGCGTCCCCGCTCGGCCCGACCCAGGCCACCACGCCGTCCTCGACGAGCACGGCGGCGTCGCGGCGGATGCCCAGCGGCCCCTCCCCGGCGGCCGTGTTGGTCACCAGCTCTCCGATGTTGTCCAGCAGCAGGCTACTCATGGCGCTCCGGTCACCTCCGCGATCGACGTGGCCAGCTCGGTGGGGACGTCAACGGTGCGGTGCCGTCCGTCCTGCACCACCACCTGGCCATCCACCACCACCTGGTGCACATCCCCCGCGGTGGCGGCGAAGAACGCACCAGCCGCCGGTACGCCCGCGGTCCGCGGGCTGTCCAGCCGGAGGGTGACCAGGTCGGCCCGGTCCCCCACCGCCAGCCGGCCGGCGTCACCCCAGCCGAGGGCGGCGTGCCCGGCCGAGGTGGCCGCGGTGACCAGCTCGCCGACGGTGAAGTGGCCGCGCTGCCGGGTACGCAGGCGCTCGTCCAGCTCCACCGCGCGCGCCTCCTCGAAGAGGTCCACCACCGCGTGGCTGTCGCTGCCGAGACTCAACGGGCTGCCGGCGTTGGCCAGCCGGCGGGCCGGTCCGATCCCGTCGGCGAGGTCCCGCTCGGTGGTGGGGCAGAGGCAGACCCCGGTGCCGCTCTCCCCGATCAGGACCACGTCCGAGCTGGTGGGGTGGGTGGCGTGCACGGCGGTGGTGTGCTGGTCTAGGACTCCCCGGTCGGCCAGCAGCCGGGTCGGGGTGCAGCCGTGCGCGGCCCGGCAGGCATCGTTCTCGGCCGGCTGCTCGGAGAGGTGCAGGTGCAGCGGGACGGCTCGCTCCCGCGCCGCGCCGGCCACCGTCGCCAACTGGTCGGCGGGCACGGCGCGCACCGAGTGGATCGCCGCGCCCACCCGTACGTGCGCGTCGGTGGGGGTGAACGCCGCCGCCCGCTTCGCCCAGCGCAGGGCGTCACCGTCGCCGAAGCGTCGCTGCGGCCCGGCCAGCGGCTCACCGGCCACGCTGGCGGTCAGGTAGCAGGCGTCCAGCAGGGTCAGCCGGATCCCGGCGTGCGCCGCCGCCTCGACCAGGGCGGCCCCCATCGCGTTCGGGTCGGCGTACGGGGTGCCGTCCGGGCCGTGGTGCAGGTAGTGGAACTCGCCGACGCAGGTGATTCCGGCCAGCGCCATCTCCGCGTACCCGGCGCGGGCGAGCGCGAGGTAGCTCTCCGGGTCCAGCCGGGCGGCCACCTCGTACATCCGGTCCCGCCAGGTCCAGAAGTCGCCGCGACCGCCGTGGGTGCGGCCGCGCAACGCGCGGTGGAAGGCGTGCGAGTGCGCGTTGGCCAGCCCCGGCAGGGTCAGCCCGGGCAGGCGGACCGCGTCGGCGAGGACCTCGACCCCGGTGGTCGGCCGGCCCCCGGTGGTCAACGGGGTGACCCCGGTGATCCGGCCGGCAGCGGTCTCGATCAGCACGTCCGGGGTCGGCTCGGGCTGCTCGGGTAGCCACGCGTACTCGGCCAGCCAGCGGGTCATGTCAGCTCCTCCAGCGCGGCGGCGAGGGCTTGCACCCCGGCCGCGCAGTCGTCGTCGTTCGCCGACTCAGCGGGGGAGTGCGACACCCCGGTGGGGTTGCGGACGAAGAGCATCGCGGTGGGCAGGTGCCCGGCCAGCACGCCGGCGTCGTGCCCGGCCCCGGTCGGCAGCACCGGCGCGGCCAGCAGCCGGGCGAGCCGGTCGGCCAGCCCACCGTCGAACGCGACCAGGGGCGTGGCCGACTCCTCGGTCAGGCGCAACCCGGTGCCGTCGCGTCGGGCCCGCTCGGCGGCCCGGTCGTGGACCGCCTCGACCAGCCCGGCGAGGGTCTCCGGCTCGGCCGCGCGGGCGTCCAGCCAGCCGGTCACCGCGGACGGGATGGCGTTGGTGGCGTTCGGCTCCACCCGTACCCGGCCGACCGTGGCGTGGGCGCCGAGTCGCCGGGCCTCCTTGTTGGCGGCGAGCACCGTGAACGCGTACGTGAGCATCGGGTCGCGGCGGTCCACCATCCGGGTCGTACCCGCGTGGTTTCCCTCGCCGGTGAAGTCGAAACGCCACCGGCCGTGCGGCCAGATCGCGCTGGCGACAGCGACCGGCGCGGCCTGCTCGACCAGGGCCCGGCCCTGCTCGACGTGGAGCTCGACGAAGGCGGCGAAGCGGCCGAGCAGCTCCGGCCGGGCGCCGGCCGGCGGGCCGCCCAACGCCTCGGCGAAGCTCACCCCGGCCGGGTCGCGCAGCTCGGCCGCCTGCTCGACCGGCAGCGCCCCGGTGAACAGCCGAGACCCCAGGCACGGTACGCCGAATCGGGCGCCCTCCTCCTCCACGAAGGCCGCGACCGCGATCGGCCGGGTGGGGGTGGCGCCGGCGGCGCGGAGCTCGTCCACGGCGAGGAAGGCGCTGACGATGCCGAGCGGCCCGTCGTACGCCCCGCCGTGCGGTACCGAGTCGAAGTGGCTGCCGGTGAGCACCGCGTTGCCCGCTTCCGGGGTGCCCCACCAGGCGAAGAGGTTGCCGTTGCCGTCGTCGGTCACCGGCATGTCGCGCTGGTCGGCCTGGGCCCGGAACCACTCCCGCAGCCGCAGCTCCGGATCGGTCAGCGCGTACCGCAGGTACCCGCCGCTACGGTCGTCCCGGCCGATCGGCGCGATCTCGTCCCAGAGTCGCCGGAACCTGCGCGGAAGGGAGTTTTCCACCACCGGATGCGTCAACACGGAGCTCTCCTTACGCCGTCGCCATCGGGATCTGCAGGCCGGTCCGCTCGGCGACCTGCCGGGCGTCGTCGTAGCCGGCGTCAACGTGCCGTACGACGCCCATCGCCGGGTCGTTGGTGAGGACTCGTTCGATCTTCTGCCCGGCGAGGGCGCTGCCGTCGGCGACGCAGACCTGGCCGGCGTGGATGGAGCGGCCGATCCCGACCCCGCCACCGTGGTGGAGGGAGACCCAGGAGGCCCCGCTGGCGGTGTTTACCAGGGCGTTGAGCAGCGGCCAGTCGGCGATCGCGTCGGAGCCGTCGGCCATCGCCTCGGTCTCCCGGTACGGGCTGGCGACGCTACCGCAGTCGAGGTGATCCCGGCCGATGACCACCGGCGCGGAGAGCTCTCCGGCGGCGACCATCTCGTTGAACCGTACCCCGGCCCGGTCCCGTTCGCCGTAGCCGAGCCAGCAGATCCGAGCCGGCAGCCCCTGGAACGCCACCCGGTCGCCGGCCATCCGGATCCAGCGGGCCAGCTGCTCGTTCTCCGGGAAGAGTTCGAGGATGGCCCGGTCGGTGGCGGCGATGTCGGCCGGGTCGCCGGAGAGCGCCGCCCACCGGAACGGGCCCTTGCCCTCGCAGAACAGCGGCCGGATGTAGGCGGGCACGAAACCCGGGAAGTCGAAGGCGCGCGCGTAGCCGCCGAGCTGCGCCTCGCCGCGGATCGAGTTGCCGTAGTCGAAGACCTCGGCGCCCGCGTCGAGGAAGCCGACCATCGCCTCGACGTGTCGGGCCATCGACGCGCGGGCCCGGTCGGTGAACTCGGTCGGCTTGGCCGCCGCGTAGTCGCGGGCGTCGGCCAGCTCAACCCCCTCCGGCAGGTACGACAGCGGGTCGTGCGCGCTGGTCTGGTCGGTGACCACGTCCACCGGGACGCCGCGGCGCAGCAGCTCGGGGAAGATGGTGGCCGCGTTGCCGACCACGCCGATGCTGCGCGCCCGCCGCTCGTCGCGGGCGGCGGTGGCCCGCTGTACCGCGTCGTCGAGTGAGTCGGCGACCTCGTCCAGGTAGCGCTCGCGTACCCGGCGTTCGAGGCGGGAGCGGTCGACGTCCACGATCAGGCAGGCGCCGTCGTTCATGGTCACGGCGAGCGGCTGGGCCCCACCCATCCCGCCGCAGCCGGCGGTCAGCGTCAGCGTGCCGGCCAGTGACCCGCCGAACCGCTTCGCGGCGACGGCGGCGAACGTCTCGTAGGTGCCCTGGAGGATGCCCTGGGTGCCGATGTAGATCCACGACCCGGCGGTCATCTGCCCGTACATGGTCAGGCCGAGCTGCTCCAGCCGGCGGAACTCCGGCCAGGTCGCCCAGTCGCCGACCAGGTTGGAGTTGGCCAGCAGCACCCGCGGTGCCCACTCGTGGGTCTGCATCACCGCGACCGGCCGGCCGGACTGCACCAGCATCGTCTCGTCGTCGCGCAGTTCGGTGAGGGTGTTCAACAGGGCGCGGTACGACGGCCAGTCCCGCGCGGCCTTCCCGGTCCCGCCGTAGACGACCAGGTCTTCGGGGCGTTCGGCCACCTCCGGGTCCAGGTTGTTCATCAGCATCCGCTGTGCGGCTTCCTGGGGCCAGCCCCGGGCGGTGAGGGTGGTGCCGCGCGCGGCGCGGATCGGCTGGGTCATAGAGGAACCTCCTAACCGAGGAACAACTGTCGACGGGCGGCGGAGGCTTCGAACGCCTCCAACCGCCGTTGGGTTTGTACGGGTGCGGCGTCGCAGATCGCCTGGAGTAGCACCATGGCCAGGGTCATCGGTGCGGTGTGTAGGTCGAACACGAGCTGTGCGCCGACGGCGGCGGGTAGCACCACGTCGGCGTGCTCGCGGGCCGGGCTGACCGGCGAGTCGGTGATGGCGACGACGGTCAGGCCCGCCGTCCGGGCCTCCCGCAGGGCGTCGAGGGCCTCTCGGGGGTAGCGGGGCAGGACCAGGGCGAGCAGGGCGGTCGCGCCGGCCTCGGCGGCCTGCTCGATCCGGTCGGTGAGCAGGCTGCCGCCGTCGTCGAGGACCCGTACGTCCGGGAGCACCTTGGCGGCGAAGTAGGCGAAGTAGGCGGCCAGCGGCGCGGCGGCGCGGAGGCCGAGCACCGGCAGCGGGTGGCTGGCGGCGAGGAGCCGGCCGGCGGCGGCGACCTGGTCCCGGTCGGCGAACTGGTCGGCGAGCCGGTCCAGGTTCTCGATCTCGGCGCGTACCGCCTGCTGGAGTTCGTTGTCCGAGTTCGGCCGTTCGCCGCGGGGTGTCGCGGTCAGCTCCCGGAGGTGGCGGCGCAGGGCGGGGTAGCCGTCGTGGCCGAGGGCCATCGCGAAGCGGGTCACCGAGGGTTGACTCACCCCGGCCAACTCGGCGACCTCCGCCGCTGACAGGTACGCCACCGCCGGGCCCTGCTGGACGAGGCAGTGCGCGATCCGTCGCTGCGTCGGGGTGAGCCGAACCCCGCGGAACAGGTCCAGCACCCGGTCACCCGGGGGCACGACGGATCCGTCATTCATGTTTCGACCTTATGCATAGAAATTTTCATCGGCAACCGGGCCGCTGCGGCGGGCGCTGGGCGGGGTACGAGTGGCAAGGTGAGCCGATGCGGCTGAGCGCTGTGCACACCTACCCCGTCAAAGGGTGTCGGCGGCGGGACCACGATGCTGCCCCGGTGCTGCCCTGGGGCCTGGCCGGCGACCGGCGCTGGATGCTCGTCGACGCGGCGGGCATCGGCATCACCCAACGCGAGGTCAGCAGCCTCGTCGCGCTGCGCGCGGTGGCCCGAGCCGGCGGTCTCACCCTGCGCGCCGCCGGCCACCCCGACCTCGACGTCGCGGAACCGGTGGACGGCGCCCCGATCGCCGTCCGCACCTTCCGCAGCCGCAAGCTGGACGTGTGGGCGCACGCCGCCGGCCCCGCTGCGGACGCCTGGGTCAGCGCCTTCCTCGGCCGCCCGGCCCGCCTGGTGTGGCTGGCCCGGCCGGTCCGCCACATCCCCGCCGCCGATCGCGAGCATGACCCAGGTGACCAGGTCAGCTTCGCCGACGAGGCCCCGATCCTGCTGGCCAGCACCGCCTCGCTCGACGCGCTCAACGGGTGGCTGGCCGAGGCCGGCGAGCCGCCGGTACCGATGACCCGCTTCCGCCCGAACCTCGTGGTCACCGGAGCGCCGGCCTGGGCGGAGGACGGTTGGGCCGGCCGCCCGGTGCGCATCGGCGGTGTCACCTTCCGCGGCGCTGGCCCGGCGGGTCGCTGCGTGGTCACCACCACCGACCAGGAGACCGGGGTCCGGGGGAAGGAGCCGCTGGCTACCCTCGGCCGCTACCGCAACGTGCGGCAGAAGCTCCGCTTCGGGCTGCACCTGGTGCCCGTTGAGACCGGCCGGGTCGCCATCGGCGACGAGGTGGTGCCCGCCGACTGACCGGTCAGCACCCGGAGCGGTCGGTGCTCAGGTCGAGCCACATCTGGAGCTCGTCCCGGTCATCCCCCGCCGCCACCCGCAGCGCGCCCGGCAACCGCCCCACCTCGCGGTAGCCGAGGTGCCGGTAGAAACGGTCCAACCCCAACCCGTCCCGGACGGTGATCTGGAGCGCGGCGAGCCCCCACCGGCGGCCGATCCGCTCCGCCGCCCGCATCAGCTCCAGGCCGTAGCCCGCACCCTGAAAGTCCGGGTGGACCATGACCCGGGTCAGGACCCGATAGTGGGTCTTCAGGTGAAACCGGTTGTCGGTGAAGATCGCCATCGCGGCGAGCCGGTCGCCGGCATAGCCGAGGAGCAGCCGGTCCGGCCCGTCGGCGATCGCCGCGAGGGTCGGGTCGGCGATGGTCCGCACCTCGGCGGCGGTGACCGGCGCGACAAAGCCCACCGCGCCACCGGCGTTGGTGACGTCAATCCAGAGCGCGACGATCTCCGCGCGTAGCTCGGGTGTCAGGTCGGGGTCGAGCACGAACCGGAGGGCCACGCCGCTCATCCTGACCGGCCGAGCGGACCGCCGCCCGAGAAAGTGAGGAGCCCGACACGTCGCACCTCGGTAGGGTCCCCGCATGACCGCAGACCTGCCACCGTTCGAGTTCGCCTTCCCCGGTCCGTTGCGGGACCAACTGGTCGCCCTGGTGCTCGCGGGGACCAAGACCACCACGACCGGCCTGCGCCAGGACTACGAGATCGAAGGGGAAGAGTTGCCGGTCGCGGGTACCCGGGCGGCGGTGATCGATTCTGCGGGTCGCCGGGTGGCCGTGATCGAACTGACCGAGGTGCGGGTCAGCCGGCTCGGCGACGTCGACCTGGACCACGCCCGGGACGAGGGCGAGGGGGACGACTCGGTCGCCGCCTGGCGAGCGGGGCACGAGAAATACTGGCACGGGCCGGACTACCGCGGGTGGATCGGCGATCCGGACTTCACCGTGGACGACGACACGCTGGCCGTGCTGGAGCGGTTCCGGCTGGTGGAGACCCTCTGAGCGGTGCGGGAGGGGGGACTCGAACCCCCACGTCCTCTCGGACACAGGCTCCTAAGACCTGCGCGGCTGCCAATTACGCCACTCCCGCTTGCGGGAAGAGTCTAGAGCCTCCGGTGGCGGGCCCGCGCCCCGCCCGGTGGTCAGCTCGGCGCGCCGGCGACGACCAGCCAGGGACGTGGGGGCGCGGCCCGGTGGCCGTCGTCAGTCCAGGCCGAGATCGCGACGGAGCTTGGCGACGTGGCCGGTCGCCCGGACGTTGTAGAACGCCTGTTCAATGCGCCCGTCTGCGTCGATGACGAACGTCGAGCGGATGACTCCGGTGACCGTCCTGCCGTACGACTGCTTCTCGCCGTACGCCCCGTACGCGGCGAGCACCGTCCGGTCGGTGTCGGAGACGAGCGGGAACGTGATGGCGTCCCGCTCGCGGAACTTTGCCAGCTTCTCCGGCTTGTCCGGGGAGATGCCGACGACCTCGTAGCCGGCGGCCTGGAGCGAGGCGAGGGTGTCACGGAAGTCGCAGGCCTGCTTGGTGCAGCCGGGGGTCATCGCGGCCGGGTAGGCGTAGAGCAGCACCTTGCGGCCGCGGAGGTCGGCCAGCGCGAGCTGGTCGCCGCGATCGGTGGGGAGGGTGAAGTCGGGGGCGGTGTCGCCGGGGGAGAGGCGGGCAGGCGCGGTCATGGCTGCGACCCTACCGCCGCACCAGCTCCCGGTTCGCTTCGGTGACTCGGTGGCGTGGCGCTCGGCGCTCCGGCGCGGAGCGCGTCGGTCGGCGACCTCGTTCCCCCTGGCAGCGGCGGCGACGTGACCGACGTCATCTCTTGTTGCCAAGGATTGGCAATAGCTTAGTTCTCCTAATAGCCTGATGTGGTGGCGTGGACAGACCCGCCGGACACGTGGGGAGGTCGCGTGGAGAACCTGGCGATGCACATCTCCAACGGGATCATCAATGGTCCCGTCGCCGCGATCTTCGCGGTGATCGCACTGGCGGCGATGGCGCTCTGCGTCCAGCGCGGCCGGCAACACCTGGACGATCGGCTGGCGCCGATGGCCGGCCTGGTCGCCGCCTTCATCTTCGCCGTGCAGATGATCAACTTCCCGATCTTCACCGCCGGAATCAGCGGCCACCTGCTCGGTGGTGCGCTCGCAGCGCTGCTGGTGGGGCCGTGGGTCGGCGCGCTCTGCGTGGCCGTCGTGCTGACCGTGCAGGCGCTGGTCTTCGGCGACGGCGGCGTGGCGATGCTCGGCCTCAACATCACCAACCTGGCGATCATCGGCACCGCCGCCGCGTACCTGCTGATCGTCGCGCTGCTGCGGGTGCTGCCGCGCACGCCGGCCGGGCTCGCCGTGACGGCGTTCGTCTCGGCGCTGGTCAGCGTCGTGGCAGCGGCGCTGGGCTTCGTCCTCCAGTACCAACTCGGTGGCGCCGTCGATCTCGGCGACAACATCGCCGGCCTGGCCGGCACGATCACCGTCACGCACCTGCTGATCGGCATCGGCGAGGGCCTGATCACCGCGATGACGGTGCTGACCGTCGCGAAAACCCGACCCGACCTGGTGTACGCGCTGCGCGCCCGCGGACCGGTCGCGTCGTCCCCCGTCCCGGCTGTTGGAGGTGCCCGGTGAGGAAACGGACCTGGGGCTTCATCGCCGGCGGGCTGCTGGTCTCCCTGCTGCTGGCCGGGTTGGTGAGCAGCTTCGCGTCGGCCGACCCCGACGGGCTGGAGTCCGCGCTGCGGGAGGGCTGCACCGTTGACGCGGCGGGTGCCGTCACCGGCGGTGACTGTCCGGCGCAGCGGGAAGCGGAGCACGAGATCGGCGGCCCGCTGGCCGACTACGGCGTCACCGGCATCGCCGACGACACCCTCGCCACCGGGCTCTCCGGCGTCGCCGGCGTGCTGCTGACCTTCGCCCTGGCCGGAGGCGGGTTCTGGCTGGTCCGGCGCCGGGCCGGGCAGCAACCCGCCGGGGATGGGGACGCGGCGCAGCCGACCTCCGCCGCCGGAGTGGGCTGAGGAACGGGCCGTGGGCGCCGGGCACACCCAGCTGCTCTACCACTGCTCCGACTCGCCGGTGCACCGGCTTCCCCCCGAGGTGAAGATCGCGGCGATGGTGGCCTTCACCCTCGCCGTGGTCGCCACCCCCCGGGAGGCGCTCTGGGCCTTCGGCGGCTACGCCGTGCTGGTGGTGACGGTCGCGGCGGTGGCCCGGGTCCGGCCCGGCTGGCTGCTGCGCCGGTCGCTGATCGAGCTGCCCTTCGTGCTGTTCGCGTTCGCCCTGCCGTTCCTCGGCGCGGGCGAGCGGACCGAACTCCTCGGCCTGTCGGTCTCCGTGGACGGGCTGTACGGGGCGTGGAACATCATCGCCAAGGGCACCCTGGGCGTCCTGGCGTCGTTGCTGCTGGCCGCGACCACCACCACCCGGGACCTGATCATCGGGTTGGACCGGCTGCGCTGCCCGCAGCTGCTCACCCAGATCGCCACCTTCATGCTGCGCTACCTGGAAGTGCTGGTTGGCGAGGCCCGGCGGATGCGGGTGGCCCGGCTGTCCCGGGGAGACGATCCGCGCTTCATGTGGCAGCTGCGAGGGTTCGCGACCGGGGCCGGGGCGCTGTTCCTGCGCGCCTACGAGCGGGGGGAGCGGGTGTACCTGGCGATGCTGTCCCGCGGCTACACCGGGCGGATGCCGCAGGTGTGGCAGGGCCCGGCGGCGGCGACCGTCGGACAGTGGCTGCTCGCGTCGACCGTCCCCGCCGTAGCGGCCGGCGTCGCCGCCACCGCCCTGGTCCTGACATGATCGGAGGCGTGCAGCCGACGACGCCTCCCAGCCTCGACGTGCGCGACGTGCGCTACGCCTACCCGGACGGGCACGAGGCGCTGCGCGGCGTGGAGCTGACCGTGCCCCGCGGCGACCGGGTGGCGCTGCTCGGGCCGAACGGCGCCGGGAAGACCACCCTGGTGCTGCACCTCAACGGCATCCTCACCCCCACCGCGGGGAGTGTGACCGTCGGTGGGCTCACCGTCCGTCCGGACCGGTCGACCCTGGCCGAGGTGCGCCGGCGGGTGGGCATCGTCTTCCAGGACCCGGATGACCAGCTCTTCCTACCCACCGTCGCCGAGGATGTGGCGTTCGGCCCGGCCAACCTGGGGCTACGCGGCGCCGAGCTGACGACCCGGGTGGACGAGGCGCTCGCCGCGGTCGGCATGAGCGAACACCGGGACCGCGCCCCGCACCACCTGTCGTTCGGGCAGCGCCGGCGGGTCGCGGTGGCGACGGTGCTCGCCATGCACCCGGAGATCCTGGTGCTGGACGAGCCGTCGTCCAACCTCGACCCGGCCGCCCGGCGCGAACTGGCCGAGATCCTGCGCGCCCTGCCGGTGACCCTGCTGATGGTCACCCACGACCTGCCGTACGCGTTGGAGCTGTGCGAACGCTCGGTCATCCTGGACGCCGGCCGGCTCGTCGCCGACGGCCCCACCGGGGAGATCCTGGCGGACGAGGCGCTACTCGCCCGGCACCGCCTCGAACTGCCCTACGGATTCACGCCCCGTCCGACGTCCCGCTGATCCGAATCCGGATCAACTGGCAGCCTCCACCGCGGCCCGGATGCTCTCCGGCGTCCAGTCGTTGACCTGCTCGCCGTTGACCAGGATGGTCGGCGTACCGGTGATCTCCAATCGACTGGCTTCCTCGGTGACGTGTTCGGTCCAGGACAGGTAGGTGCCATCGTTGACACACGAGCCGAAGCTGTCCCGGTCCAGCCCGACGCCGACCCCGAGGTCGATCAGCTCGTCGTCGCTGAACTGGGCCTCGTCCTCGGCTGGCTGCTGTACGAAGAGCGCCTCGCTGTACTCGCGGAACTTTCCACCTGCCGCGGCGCAGCCGGCGGAGGCGGAGGAGCGGGTCGAGTACTGGGTGGTGGAAGCCCGGTCGAGGATGGCCATCGGGTGGAAGACCACCCGCGCCTTGCCCTCGTCCGCGAGCTGGTCAATGGTCTCGCCGTTGGCCTCCTGGAACTGTTTGCAGGCCGGGCAGAGGTAGTCCTCGTACAGGTCGATGGTGACCGGCCCGGAGCCGTACACGATGCCGGTGCCGGCCTCGTTGGCGCCCGGTGGCGCGGTGAACTCGCCGGCGCGCTGTTCGGAGTAGACGGCCCAGCCGGCGAAGCCGGCGATCACCAGCACAAATACGGCGGTCACCGACACCCACAGCGTCCGCTTGCGCCGCCGCTCCTGGGCCAGCTGCTCCCGGACCACCCGGGCGGCCTCCTTGCGGCCCTTGCGACTACTCATCCTTGTCCTCCACTGCACGTTCGCCCAGCAACCAGCCGTCCACCGAGAACGGGGTCCGGGGCCAGATCAACAGGAACCCGGCCAACGCCAGGAATCCCAGGTCCCGGAGGATCTCCGGGAGGTAGCTCGGGGCCTGCCCCGGGGCCAGCTCGCCGCCGACGCCGAAACAGCCGCAGTCGATGTTCAACCCGCGGGTCCAAGCCGAGACGATGCCGGCGATGAAGACCAGCAGCAGCGCCACGGACACCCCGGCGGTCAGCCGGGTCGCCAACCCGAGCAGCACGAGTACGCCGAGGGCCAGCTCGAGGAAGGGCAGCGCGGCGCCGATCACGGTCGCCACGTCGTACGGGAAGATCTGGTACGCGTTCACCGCTCGGCCGGAGGCGGCGAGGTCCCCGACCTTGGCGGCGCCGGCCAGGATCCAGACCGCGGCCAGGCCGATCCGGGCGGCGAGGCCGATCCAGGGGCGGACGGTCGGCCAGCGGGCAACAGGGCTGCTCGATGTGGTCACGTTCATGTGGTCGCTCCTCGCCGCCGGCAAGTTCCCGCCCTCAGCCGATCCATGTCAGGCCGCCGGCGGGGGCAGCGGGTGCGGTGTCGCGCGGGGCCGGGATCATGACAATCCAGGCTACGCGGAGCTAGATGTGGCGGTAGGGACCTTCGCCCCTAGATGGTTCTGCCACGTCGGGAACTTTTCGCCGGCGAGATCCGACCACCCATGCACGGGCTGGGAGGCGCGGCCCGGTCCGGGGACCCCGCCGGCCCGGGTCCGGTTGGGCATCAGGGAGCGTTCTGGGTGAGCATGACCGGCATGACTGTCGTCCTCCGCCGCTGGAGCGCCCGGCTCACCGCCGTTGGTGGCCTCCTGATCACCCTCGTTGCCCTGCTGCTCGCCCCGGCCGGCCCGGCCAGCGCCCACGCGGTGCTGGTGAGCAGCAGCCCGGCCTCGTCGGCGGTGGTGCCGGACGCACCCACCGAGGTGGTCCTCACCTTCAGTGAGTCGGTCCGCAAGGTGCCCGGCAAGACCCGGGTGATCGCCCCGGACGGGTCGCGGGCTGATCGGGGTGAGCCCAGCTTCGACGGCGCGGTCGTCGTGATCCCGGTCGACCCGAACTCCGGTCGCGGCACCCACCTGGTCAGTTTTCGGGTGATCTCGGCCGACAGTCACCCGGTCTCCGGTGCGTTCACCTACTCCGTCGGTGCCCCGTCGACACCTCCGGTCGACACCGGCAGCGACAGCCGCGCCGACCCGGTGGTGAGTGCGGGAATCAAGGTCGGTAAGTATCTCGGCTACCTCGGCCTGCTGCTCCTGGTCGGCCCGGTGCTGGTCCTCGCCCTGCTCTGGCCCCGCCGGCTGCCCCGTCGCGGTCCGGCCCGGCTGGCGTGGACCGGCCTGGGCCTGCTGGCGTTCGCCACCCTGGCGACGGGCTGGCTCCAGATTCCCTACACCAACGGCGGCGGCGTCCTCGACGTCACCGGTGCGGGCCTGGGCACGGTGCTGGGTAGCGCCTTCGGCGCGGCGCATCTGGTCCGGCTGGGCCTGCTCGCGGCGGCGGCGTTCGTGCTCCGGCCGGTGCTGGCCGGCCCGGTCGGCCGGACCGATCTGGTGATCCTGGGCGTACTCGGCGGCGCGGCCCTGCTGACCTGGCCCGTGTCCGGTCATCCGGCGGTCTCCCCGGCCCCGGTGGTCTCGGTCGTGCTCGACGCGGTGCACCTGGGCGGGATGGCGGTCTGGCTCGGCGGGCTGGTGATGCTCGTCGGCTTCCTGCTGCGCCGAGCCGACGCGGGAGAGTTAGCCGCGATCCTGCCGATCTGGTCCCGCTGGGCGACGCTCTCCGTCTCCGCGCTGCTCGTCGCCGGGGTCGTACAGGCGCTGATCGAGGTCGCCTCCTTCGCGGCTCTCGTCGACACCCCGTACGGTCGGCTGCTGCTTGGCAAGGTCGGGCTCTTCGTTCTGGTGCTCGCGGTGGCCGCGTACTCCCGGACCCTGGTGCGTCGGCGTACGGCGGCCGGGCGGCCCGCGCCGGTGCGACGGGCGATCATGGTGGAGCTGGCGATCACCGCCGTGCTGCTCGGGCTGGCGGCGGTGCTGGTCCAGACCACCCCGGCACGGACCGCGGTCGCGGACACCGCCCAGTCCAACGGCGGCTACTTCTCGACGACCCTGACCAGTTCGTTGTACTCGCTGCAGGTTGAGGTGGACCCGGCCAGGCGTGGCAACAACTCGGTCCACTTCTACGCCTACACCCCGGACAACCGACCCCAGCCGGTGGCGGAGTGGCGGGCCACCGTCGCGCTGCCGGCGGCGGGAATCGAACCGATCGAGGTGCCGTTGCTGCCACTGACCGACAACCATGCGACCGGCGAGATCAACCTGCCCGCGTCCGGGGATTGGCAGCTGCGGGTGACCGTCCGCACGTCTGAGATCGACCAGGCCACGGTGGCGACCACCGTGGCCGTCAAATAGGAAAGGGTTCCACTTCATGATCCGTCTCCGGCGCACCTCCGCCACCGCCCTCCTCGCGCTCGGCGCGGTCACCGCTGCCGTGTTCGGCTCCGCCGGGGCCGCCTCGGCGCACATCACGGTCGACCCGAAGGAGGCGACCCAGGGCGGGTACGGCCGGTTCGCCTTCCGGGTGCCGAACGAGAGTGACACCGAGTCCACCACGAAGGTGGAGATCTTCCTGCCGGAGGACGCCCCGCTCGGATCGGTCTCGACGATGCTGGTCCCGGGCTGGACGGCGGAGGTGGAGAAGCGCACGCTCGAGGCGCCGGTGGAGGTACACGGCAGCCAGCTCACCGAGGCGGTAGCGAAGATCACCTGGACGGCGCAGCCCGAGGCCGGGATCGGGCCGGGCACGTTCCAGGAGTTCCCGGTCTCGGTGGGGCCGCTGCCCACGGTTGACACGATGGTCTTCAAGGCGCTGCAGACGTACTCGGATGGCGCGGTCGTGCGGTGGATCGACGAGCCGACCGCCGACGGCGTGGAGCCGGCGGCGCCGGCCCCGGTGCTGGAGTTGGCCGGCGCCGAGGACGCCGATGCGGCGGCAGACCAGGACGGGACGCCGCCCGCGGCGGATGACGCGGCGGCGGATGACGCGGCGGCGGGGGACGGGCTGGCCGTCGGTCTCGGTATCGCCGGCCTGGTCGCCGGCTTGGGCGGTCTGGTGCTGGGTGGGCTGGCCTTCACCCGGTCCCGGCGCGAGCCGGCGCCGAAGGCCTGACCCGCTTCCGCCGAAGGCCTGACCCGCTTCCGCCGGCCGGCGCTTTCCGCGGCGATGGCTGTGGATATCCCCTGATCCGTCGCTTGAGGTCGGTAAGGTCAGCCGGGTGTTCGGCTACGGAGAGGGGTTGAGTCGGTGCGTTTCGTGCGGATGATCACCGGGGTGTTGTTGTTGGTCACCGGGATTCCGGTGCTGCTCGGTGGGGCCGCACTCGGCGCTGACCTGACTCTGGACCTCCGTGCCGAGCTGCGGGAGAGCTGGGTAGCACCGGTTACCGCTGGTCTGCTGGCTGGCGGGATGCTGCTGGTGTCGGGGGCCCTGGCGCTGCTGCTGCGACCGGTTCGGCCCCGGGAGGTGGTTTTCGTGGTCGAGCCGGACCAGGTGCCGCTGCTGGCCGGCCGGCTGGGGGTGACCTCGCTCAGCGGGCTCGGTGCACCCGCTGCCCGAGCGGGAGATCATCCTGTCGGCGCGCGAGTCGGAAGCCAACTCGTCCGGCCGGCCCGGCAACTCGTGTCGGTAGCGGGGGGGGAACCCGAGGACGGCCCTCCGTGCTGCCGACACGGAGGGCCGTCCCGCACCGGGGGATCGGTGCTACTGAAACGTCACTTACTTTCCCTGAAGTCAGATTAGCGCCCTGTGGGCATCTCGTGAAGAGTGTCCGGTTGAATCGCTCTGCTGCGGATCGGTAGGGCTGCCAGCAGCGCCAGCCCCAGCAGCACGTAGACATTGCGCTCCACGAAGTCCGTGACCGTGTCGGTTGGCACCGGGGCGGTGCCCCAATCCTGAAAAGTCACCACGCCGTAGACGGTGATTACGGCGACGCCGACGGCGAGCAGCCAGAGCCAGCAGCGCCGGCCGCCCGTCCTCGCGGCGAGCGCCGCGTCCACCAGCACCACGACGGCCGGCACGAACCAGTAGATGTGATGGGGCCAGGTGATCGGGCTGATCAGCGCACCAACCAGGCCGGTGAGGGTGAGGCCGGCCAACGCGTCGCCGGCGCGGGCCGCCCGGGCCGCCCGCCACAGCCCGTACCCGGCGACCACCGCGACCAGGGCGAGCCACAGAAGCTGGTCGGGTTCTTGTGGCACCGTAAGGCGGTGGATCAGACCGAGCAGCGACTGGTTGCCGGTGTAGTCGGTGCGGCCCACCCGGTCGGTTGCCCACAGCTCGTGCGTCCAGTAGCGCCACGATTCGAGCGGCAGGAGCGCCCCGGCGAGTAGTGTCGCGCCCGCCGCCGTCGCGCTCGCCACCGCTGCCGCCCGCCACTGCCGGCCGGCCAGCAGATAGACGATGAAGATGCCCGGGTACAACTTGAGCGCCGTCGCCAGCCCCACACCAACGCCGGCCCAGCGCCGGTTTTGCGGTACGGCGAACAGCAGGTCCGCCAGGATCAGCACCACCAGCAGCATGTTGATCTGCCCGAAGGAGATGGTCTCGCGGGTGCTCTCCACGGCGAGTACGAGCAGCGCCGCCACGGCGAGGGTGAAGATCCGCGGCAGGTGGTGTCGGGCGACCACCGGGTCAACCAGCCACCGGGTGGTCACCACCACCGCCAGCACGGTCAACACCGTGAAGATCATCGCGGCTACGCCCAGCTGGAGCAGCGCGAACGGCGACAGCAACAGCGCACCGAACGGGGGGTAGGTGAAGCGCAGCTCGCCCTGCAACTGGTCCGGCTGGGCGTAGTCGTAGAGCGGTTCCCCCGTGGCCCACCAGTCCATCGTCGCCATGTAGATCTTCAGGTCGAAGAAGTCGTGCCATCCCTTCTGGTAGAGCGCGGGCAGCATCGCGGCGATTGCCAACACAGCGACGATCCGACGCGCCGTCCGCCCGCTGGTGTCGTCCTGAACCACGACGGGAGGAGAGACGGGTTCGGCTGGCACGAGAGAACCCTAACCGTCGCAGCACCGACAGACGCGCGGCGCGCGGGCCGCTGGGCTGCGCGTAGGCTGGGCCGGTGGCAGATCTACTCGTCTGGATCGACTGTGAAATGACCGGCCTGGACCTCGGCGGCGACAAGCTGATCGAAGTAGCCGCGCTCGTCACCGACCCAGATCTCAACGTACTCGGTGCGGGTGTCGACGTGGTGATCCACACCGACGAGGCGGCGCTGGACAAAATGCCCGAGATCGTGGCGACCATGCACGCCAAGTCCGGGCTCACCGAGGAGGTCCGCCGCTCCACGATCGGGCTCGCCGAGGCGGAGGAGCTGGTCCTCGACTACATCACCAGTCACGTGAAGGACCCGCGTACCGCCCCGCTCTGTGGCAACTCGATCGCCACCGACCGGGGATTCCTCGCCCGGGACATGCCCCGGCTGGACAACCACCTGCACTACCGGATGATCGACGTCTCCTCGATCAAGGAGCTCTGCCGACGCTGGTATCCCCGGGTGTACTTCAGCCAGCCGAAGAAGGGCCTGGCGCACCGGGCACTGGCCGATGTGCGGGAAAGCATCCGGGAGCTCGAGTACTACCGACGGACGCTCTTCGTGCCGCTGCCGGGGCCGGACGTGGAGAGCGCCAAGGCGATCGCCGCGAAGCTGTAGCCCGTAGCGTCGAACCCACTGGACGCGGCGGTGCCGGTTGCGGCTATCATTGGTCGCGCCGCCAGGGCGTTGTCTGGTGCGGCGGATGGTGGCTGTAGCTCAGTTGGCAGAGCACCGGGTTGTGGTCCCGGTTGTCGTGGGTTCAATTCCCATCAGTCACCCCAGAGGTGGATCCACTCCACCGCAGCTCAGGCCCCCTCCGCGGAGGGGGCCTGAGTCGTTGTAGGGGTGGCGTCGGGGTCTAGGGCGGGTCCGTTGGCGCCGGCGGGTCCGTCGGCGCCCGCGGCGTCGTTGGGGGGCGCGGCGGTGCGCCCGGTAACCGCAGCACCAGGACGTCCATGTCCGGGATCGATCTGGGTCTGATCTGCCCGTACTGTCGCCAGCCCATCCGTTCGTACAACCGGCGCGCCGGCGCGTGCGGGTTCGCGGCCAGCACCGCGTATGGTTCGGATCGCCCGTCGAGCAGCATCGACAGCAGTCGTCGGCCTA
Organism: Salinispora goodfellowii; assembly: GCF_059570675.1. NCBI lineage: Bacteria > Bacillati > Actinomycetota > Actinomycetes > Micromonosporales > Micromonosporaceae > Salinispora > Salinispora goodfellowii. The sequence continues at coordinate 64,767 of NZ_JCANTD010000019.1, forward strand.
CCCCGGACCCGCGGTAGGCTCCCGCCACCATCCATTCCGGCACGAGCAGCTTCTCCGCGGCCCGCAGGAGCGCGGGTGGCTCGTCCGCGTTCGGCTCGATCCAATCGCCGCCGGGCATGGTGTAGCCGTAGCTAACCCCTACCAGCCGGCTGGCGTCGGTAGCGTAGGCGAAGGCGAAGCCAGGTCGCCGGAGGTGATCCGACCACCAGCGACGGAACTGCCGAACATGCTCCGGCCCCTCGTGGTACGGGGCCTCGGCATAAACGGCGGCGTACAGGTCCCGCACGTCCTCGGTGAGCTGACGGGCGGCAGCCGCGTCGGTGATCGTGTACGTCAATCCGTCCACGTGCGACAGCCTAGCCCGATGGCAGTTCGGCGAGCCGTAGCCGCAGCTCAACCGCCTCCACCCGGTGTAGTTCCCGTTCGGGTATCTGAGCGACGACCGACGTAGCCACTTGGTACAGCAGTGCGTTGTGATCAGACTGCGGTAGCGCGTCGAGAACATCGGCTGCGCACCTGAGGCCGTCGCCGACGTGCCCGTCCTGGACCAGGCACGACGCCCGGTGCATCAGCATCTGCGCACGTTCCCGGTTCAGGTCGGCGGAGTACAACTCCAGGGCCCGATCCTGCGCGGCCAGCGCCTTCGTGGTGTAACCGAGTTGCGTGTACACGTACGACTCGGTGTGCCGCAGTCTGACCTCCGGCCACCCGAACATGCTGGCCGTATCGCGCGTCGCCTCGCTGGTCATCCGGTCGGTCATGGTAGCCGTGGCTTCCAGCGCACTCAGCGCTGCCTCCGGTTGCCCAGCCACCGCAAGCGCTTGCGCTTGCCCGGCCAGCACGCCCGCATGCCCGACACACGCCCGGTCGCCCGCGATAGCGGTGGCCTCTTCCGCGCGATCGAGGATCTCGGTGGTGGGCCGGCGTTCGTAGGTGCCGTTCACGACCTCCCAGTCCCGTACCCATACTCGCGTGGCTGTGCAGCCGGAATTGTCGGCGTGGGCGCGGGCGGTGCGCCACCACCGTCGAGCCATCGCGTTCTGCCCCAACGCGGAGACGGCCATTGCCATGATCACCGACAGGCTGCCGGCTACGCGGAGCAATGACCGATCGGCCGGGGTGGCGGCGAGCTGGTGTTGCAGCACAGTCAGATCCCCGCGCAACCGCTCAATCATCTGGGTAGGGGGAACGGTGTAGAAGTCGTGACCGTAGTCGGCTACCACCTGTTCCCACTCGCTGGACCCGGCGGCAGCGGCTAGGCCGTGCCGCAGCGCTTCCAACTCAACAAGACTTCCCGCCACAGGAGTAGCGGCGAGTGCGCCCATAGCCTGGAGCAGGGACCGTCTACGCATAGCGGCATCGCCCGCCTGATCCTGTCGGTAGGTGTCTACCAGAATTCCACCGGTGTCCAAGGCATCCTCGCACGCCTGCGCAAACTGGAGTGTGGGGCGACGGGTGCCCCGCTCGACCTGGGAAATGTAACTGTAGTCGAACTGGATCTTATTTTGCAGGCTGCGGAGAGACAGCTGTCGCTGCTGGCGGTATCGCCGAAGAACCTGCCCAAACAAGGCCATCTCGTCTCCTGCCTGGAAGTGTGGGCAATCTGTGTGCACACAACGCACGCCTACCGCTACCCGCAGCCTAACGGTGAATCTTTGTCTGTCCATGGATCGCTCTACCGGGAATCAAATCCGGTATGGGCAACTCATCTGACGACAGGGAGCACGCGCATGATCCGGTTGTTTCGCCGTCGCCGCCGTCCTGCCCAGTTGGACGCGGTCGGCCCCGCTACCCGATACGCGGCGCGAGCCGGCGCGTACCGCCCACTGTGTGACCAGTCGACGGTGATCTTTGATAGCCGGCCGTTGCTGACCCGGCTGGCCCGGCAGCGGGCCTGCCAGCGGTGACGACCACCCAGTCCCGGCCCCGCCCGAGCCTGTCGGCGGTCCAGCTACGCAACCGGATGATCGTGTCCGCCCGGCGGATCATCACCGAGCATTGGCCACGGGTGGACCGGTGCCCGGTCTGCGGTTGCGGGTGGCCGTGCCCACCTACCGATACCGCCTACGACTACCTGACCTCGGTCGGTCAGGGCAGTTGGGCACCTCCGGGGCGCACGGGGAGCCGGCCCTGATGCCGGCCAGCGGCCAGACCGCGGCCAGGTCGGTGGCGCCCGTCCGCGGGCCGCGGCCGGGGGACGCGATCCGCCTCGACCGCCGTGCCGCTCCGCAGTTCATTCGCCCGATCACGGTTCGGGTGATCCGGGTCCTTGATCGGCCGACCTACGACGGCTGGCTGTGGCTGGAGGGCTACGAGCTGAACGACGCGGGTACTGCGGTACGCCGTCGCCAGTTGTACGTCAGACGCGACGGGATCGTGCTGTACCGGTAGCCGACCCGGGCGCGATTTGTACGGTTTGTGGACTCTTTTTCGTGTTCCTGGCCTCGGGTGACTTATGCCGGCTTAGCGTTGCGGGTGGCGGCTACCGGCCGGCTCGGTAGCCGAGGAACACCAACCCAGCCGTCCGCGTGGGCTGGTGCCTCCTTGCCGCTCACGGGGAAGGACGCCGACGCCGCGATGAACCAGCAGGAGCACACCCACGGACCCGAACTGGACGACCCGGGGGAGAGCCGGCCGCGGCCACGGCGACGGTGGTGGGCAATCGGGGTGGCCGGGATGACCGGCCTGGCCCTCACCGCTGCCGGCACACCGGTCGCCATGCCCGGCGACGACCAGCCCAGCAGACCCACCACCGACCGGTCCAGCAGATCCGCCAACGACCGGCCCCCGGGCTGGGAGTTGCGCGCGGACGGAGATGGTGCGGGCCAGGACGGCAAGAACGACCGGGGCGAGGGCAAGCCGGTCCCCTGTCACGCAGACCGGCTGATCGTCGAGATCACGCAGGCGAACGCCCGCGGCGGTGCCGTGCTTGACCTGGCACGAGACTGCACCTACCTGCTCACCGCCGACCTCGACGGCAGCGGGCTGCCCGCCATCACCACCCCGATCACCCTCAACGGCGGCAAGAACACCACCATCGAACGCGCCGCCGCCGCCGACCAGTTCCGCATCCTCACCGTCAATGCTGGCGGCGACCTCACCCTCAACCATCTGACCATCACCGGCGGCCACACCAACGGCGCGGGGGGAGGGGGACTCCTCGTCAACGCCGGCGGAACCCTAGCCGCCAACGACAGCACCGTCACCCGCAACCTCACCGTCGGCAACGGCGGCGGTATCCGCAACGCGGGAGTCACCGCCGTCACCCGCTCCCACGTCAGCCGTAACACCGCCAACCAACTCGGCGGCGGCATCGAAAGTACCGGCCGGTTGGAGATCGTTAAGTCGCAGGTCGACGACAACTCGGCACTTATCGCCGGTGGGATCTTCGCCCCGGGCGTCACGATCCGAGCGGGAAGCATTTCTGGAAATCACGGAACTTCCGTGGTCGGCGGGCTGTTCGTCCAGGGCGGGGTCAGCACGGTTGTCGGTACCCGGATCGCCGGGAACACCGCCAGCATCGTCGGCGGCGCCGCGGTCACCGGCAACGGCGAGCTGACGCTGCAGAACGTCCGGCTCGCGCAGAATACGGCCGCCATCGTCGGCGGTTTGTTCGTCCAAGGGGGCGTGGTCAGCGGCAGTACCGCTGTAGTCGCGGACAGCCTCGTCGAGAAGAACGTCTCCACGGCCAACATCGCTGGCGGAGTCTTCAACGGGGGCCAGACGGTGGCGCGGCGCACGAAGATCACCGAAAACCACGCTCTTCTGGGTGGCGGGATCTTCAATACCGGCACCGGCACGCTCACCCTCGACGGGACCAAGGTCGTCAAGAACATCGCCGTCACCGACGGTGGGGGCATCTTCAACGACGGTACGGTCGAGTTGAACACCGCCACCGGCACCATCGTGGTCAAGAACCGACCCAACAACTGCGTCAACGTCCCCGGCTGCTCAGGCTGACCTCAGGCCGAGACGGGGACGGGCAGGCCGAGACGGGGACGGGCAGGCCGAGACGGGGACGGGCAGGCCGAGACAGGGACGGGCAGGCCGGAGCAGCCGGGTCCTGGCCTCGGGCTGCCTGCCGGCCGGTTCAGGTGCCAGCGGAGGGAGATGTCCCGACTCCGCCGGGAGGCGCTGCCCTTGACGCTCGACGAGGGCGTGGACTTCTTGCCGAGGCTCACCGGGATCGTGCGCACATTCTCGCCGTCCTTCGTGACCACCATCCGCTTTGTCTCGTTCTCCACTGTCATGATCAGTGCTGTGTCGACCTTGACATCGACGGTGAGAGTCGGTTGGTCCCCCGGAGGCGCAGGCGGCGGTGAGCGTCAGGACACCCGTGAGTAGCCCGGCCACCAACGCGGGCCGACGCAGACCGGGACGGCGTCTCGCGTGCGGAACTGTCTCCCACGCCTTCGCCGCGCAACTGGCGCACATCGTGCCGCAACCGCGCCCCCTTCGCACTCACCCGCCCAAGGTCGCCCCGGTGGTTTTGGTGCTATCTGTCCTGAAAACTCGACCGAAAGAAGGGAGTGGGGATCGGATTAGAAGCCGGCTGAACTGGCGTGCTAGGGTTCTCCCCGTTGCCAACGAGCGCCGCTAGCTCAACTGGCAGAGCAGCGGACTCTTAATCCGCGGGTTCGGGGTTCGAGTCCCTGGCGGCGCACCAACGAGCAAGGCCCTGAACTGGTACTTCTGTGCCGGTCGGGGCCTTTTCGCGTACGGCGGTGGTGGCTGGTCGCTCGGTGGGTGCTCGGTAGCCGTTGGACCGGGCCGGCGATGCTGGGACCGGCGGTGACTGGTGCGACGCGGCCGGAAGGGAGGCGATCACCGATGGGCGATCATAGCCGGGTCGATCTCGTCATCTTCGACTGTGACGGGGTATTGGTGGACAGCGAGCTGATCGTCAGCCGGGTACTCGCCGACCGGATGCGGCAGCTTGGTATTCAGATCACCGACCAGGAGTGCACTCGCGCGTTCGCCGGTCTCGATCAGGCGGCGGCGGCCCAGTTGATCACCGATCGTCTTGGTGGTGCTGTCCCACCCGGTTGGTTCGACGCGTTGACCGTCGCGGTTGATGCCGCGCTGCGCGCCCAGGTGACGCCGGTGTCCGGCATCGTGCCGGTGTTGCAACAGCTTCGTGTCCCCGCCTGCGTGGCGTCGAACGGGCGGCCCGAGAAGGTCGCGTTGACCCTGGGCAGCTGCGGCCTGGCGGCGTACTTCGAGGGCCGGGTCTTCACGGCCGCCGAGGTCGCCCGTGGCAAACCGGCTCCCGACCTGTTTCTGTTGGCCGCGTCCAGGATGGGTGTCCCACCGGCCCGCTGCGTTGTTGTCGAGGACAGCGAGTCCGGGGTGGCAGCTGCACGTAACGCGGGAATGCGCGTGCTGCGGTACGCGCCTGACGGCTGCGCGCCGGAGCCTGTTCGAGCCTTCAGGAGCATGGCGGAGTTGCCGTCGCTGCTCGACCTTGCCAACGGCAACAGGAGCATCTCGGTATGGCCTGATAGCCAATGAGGACGGAAGATCACTTGCTGATCACGGTAATATCATGCCCATGGGTTCGACGGCGCGAAGGGTATCGCTGACCGGCATTAAGCCGACCGGTGAGCCGCATCTGGGCAACTACATCGGCGCGATCCTGCCGGCGCTGCGATTGGCCGACAGTTACGAGTCGCTGTATTTCATCGCGGACTATCACGCACTGACGACGATTCGCGACCGTGATCAGTTGCGGCACTACACCCGCTCCGTGGCGGCCACCTGGTTGGCGGCCGGGCTCGACCCGGATCGCACCACGTTCTACCGCCAGTCGGACATCCCGGAGATCTTCGAGCTGAACTGGATCCTGGCGTGCATGGCCAGCAAGGGCCTGATGAACCGGGCGCACGCCTACAAGGCGTCGCGGGACCGCAACCGGGAAGCCGGCAAGGAGGATCTTGACGCCGGCGTGAACATGGGCCTGTTCAACTACCCGGTGCTGATGGCGATCGACATCCTCATCATGGACGCCGATGTCGTGCCCGTCGGTCGCGACCAGTTACAGCATGTCGAGTACGCCGCGGACATCGCGGGCAGTTTCAACGCCGTGTACGGGGACCGGTTCAAGTTCAAGATCCCCGCTGCGGTGATTCCGGATGCGGGGTCGGCGCACACGCTGCCCGGCACCGACGGTCGCAAGATGAGCAAGTCGTACGGCAACACGATCCCGCTGTTCGCGCCAGAGCCCAGCCTGCGGAAACAGATCCGGCGTATCCCGACTGACAGCGTGCCGGTGGAGGAACCGAAGGACCCTGACTCGGCTGCCGTTTTCAAGCTGCTCGAGCGGTTCGGCGCGGCTGACGTGGCCACCGAGACACGGGCGCGGCTGTCGGCCGGTGGGATGGGCTGGGGAGAGGTGAAGGCGCAGCTCGCCGACGCGCTTGTCGCGGAGTTCGCGCCGCTTCGGGAGCGCTACGAGGCGTTGATGGCGCAGGGTAGTGAGCTGGACGACCTGCTTGCCCACGGCGCGGACAAGGCCCGGAAGCAGACCAGGCCGTTGCTGGAGCGAGTGAGAGACGCCATCGGCATCGGATAGCTTGGGCTCCGCCGGTCAGGTGAGCGCGTCGATCACCTGGTCGGCGCAGTGCCAGGCGGTGGTCCATTTGCCGGGCAGCGCGACAAGCAGATTCCCGGTGGGAGTCCATCCTTCTGGAGGCTGTCGGAGGTCCACGACAAGGCTGGATGGGTCAGTCTGCAGACTGATTGGCTCGCATACGGTCCCCCAGATCAGGCTGAGGTCCTGGCGGGCCTGCTTGAGACGGTGTCGATCGAGTGCTTCCCGTAGTCGGGCATGCTCTTCCGCCGTTGTGCCGTATTCACCCTGCACGCTGGGCAAGCCCACACGGATGCCACCACGATCCGGGCTGATCGCGAGCAGATCGCCGTCCAGCCAGTAGGTCACACCGTCGACCGCAAGCCCGGGCTGTCGGCCCCCGGCGATTCGGCGGTTGTGCAGGGTGTGCTGAATTCCGGCGTTGGACAGCAAGGTCGGTGTGCTGGCGCCGGCTGCCAGCACCACCATCCGCGACTGCGGCGCGGGAGACGCGATCGAGGCGAGGCCGCTATCCGGATCGCGACGCAGGACGGCGGTGAACCGCTGGACATCCGGTACGCCGCTGGTCCGTGCCAGATCGGCGAGGCGTGTGTTGAGGACCGACAGGTCGACGCTGTAGTCCGGGATGCGAAAGGCGGCTGCCGGCGGCGGGAACCTTCCCGCGCCTCGCGGGTCCACCTCCGAGGCGTCGATACCGATCTGCTGCCACCCGTCCAGGTAGCGCTGCACGCCATCTGCTGAGTGAAACAGCGCCATCCCGGTGGCCTCGCCGCACCGTGCGGGCCTGGCCAGGTCGTGCCAGCGGTCCCGCTGCTCCCAACAGGCTGCGCTGAGTGCGGGGAGTACCGGGGCGTAGACGGCGCCGGAGTGCAACTGACCGAAGTTGGCGCGCGAGGCCCCGGGGCGTCCATCGTCGAGGCAGCGAACGCGCAGCCCCTGCCGCGCGGCGGTGACGGCGATGGTGAGGCCGCACAGCCCCGCCCCGATAACAAGGACATCGACACTGTCGTCACTCATGACTGCCTCCACGGATAGGGCCCCGGCCGGACCGCTCATCGACGACGACAAGGTGGTATCGGTTGGCGAACCGGCGTACCAGTTCCACCGGTGCGTGGTGATGATCGAAGCGAAGCCGCAGCCGTGCGGGAGTCCAGCCCAGCCGGCCGCGGGCTGCCGCCCGATGGGCGAGCATAGAGTCGCGGTCGAGTACAAGACTGTGGAGATGGGCCAGGAGTGCGCTGCCATTGACAGCCGTATGGCTGGACTCGACATCGAGGGCTGGTACGCGCACCGTGAAGCCGTGGTGCGGTGCAGCCGACACGGTGCTGACCAATGCGTGAGCGGCCTGCTCGAAGGAACAGATAGGTTGAGGTTTCGATACGGTGCCCGTTCCCGAGCCGAGCTGGGGGAGCAGTAGCGCGGCGCCCGCGACTCCGGAGCGGGCATACCTGACGACCTGCCTGCGCTTCGCGAGCCCGTACGGCGTCTGATACAGCCCGGGAGCGAGCACAGCGGTCGTACTCGCGGCGATGAGCGTCGTTTCCCGGCCAGCGGCGCGAAACTCGGTTCGTAGCTGCAGCACGCCTTCGGTCGCGCCTCGGATGCTGCGGTGCATGGCGTCTACCCCGCTACGGTCGAGAACGACGTCCACGAGGTAGATAGGACCGGATGAGGCGATCCGGTTTGTAATGGCGGCGGCAACTCGGGCGCGGTCCCGGACGACCGTCAAGTCTGCGCCAACCCACTGAGTGCTGCCCGGCGTCGGGACAGCCGGCGGCGTCCGCGCGACCGCAACGACGTGGAATCCGGCGGCGACGGCCAGCGGCTGGACTGCACGGCCGAGGCGCCCCGACGCACCGAGGAGGACGAGGACCGGGCTCATCGGGCGCATCGCTGCCACATCTCCGCGAATTGGCCGAATGAGTGGCAGAACTCTCGGCGAGCCTGGCGCCAACTGTCGGGACGTAGGACGCGGTCTGCGAATGCCTCGCGGGTGCGGGCGACATCCACGGCGTCCCAGCCACTACTGAGTTCGATCGTTGACAGCAACGCGGCCTGGGACGACTCCTCGTCGTCCATCACCCGGTCGGTGATCTCGGCCCGGGTCATGTTGAGGTTAATGCTCGACGCGGGGATGCTCTTGGACATCTTGGGGTAACCGGCAAGCCCTTCGAGGACCCGGAAGTAGAGGCCGCCGATCCGGCCGCTCCAGCCGAGGCCCAGCTCACCGGCGTTCGCTTGTCGTTGTAGCACCAGGCGGGCCAGGTCCGTGAAGTACGCCTCCTCCATACCCGACACCATGAGGACGTTGCTGGCGCCGTTGTCGAAGGGGCCGAGTACGTCAGCGACCGTGTACAGCGAGTCGACCACCACCCCGGTTTCGCTGCCGAGCAAGCCGTGCTCGGCGTAAAGCTCCAAGAGGCTCTCACGGTGCTCCTGGAAGTCAGCCCGGGACAGATAGCGGGCGACCCGGCCGGCACGCACGAGGTTGTCGTGCTCAAGGTGGGACCGTAGTTCGGCTTGGTGGGGACCCAGGCCGAGTTCGACAAGGAACGCGAGCATCTGGTCGCGAACCCGCACCAGGGCCGACCATGAGACGTTGCGGGAGTTCCATGCCCCGAGGTCGGAGATGACGACCGTCATCGGCACATCGAGTTGTCGCTGCAACTCGATCGCGCCGAGCATGACCGACAAGGTGCCGGCGGTCGGTGCATTGGTCGGACCGAAGCCCGTCACGATCGCTAACGACTGGCGCCGGTCGGGGTGCAAGACCCACAGTGCGTCGTCGGTGTGGGTAAAACGGAGAGCGGTTGCTCCGAGCCGTTCGGTCAGGATTGCTGTTGATTCGGCGTCGATAGATACGGCGGGCATGGCGGCCCCTTCTTTCAGGAGAGCGTGCTCAGCAGGCGCATGGCGTGTCCGGACCGGCGGGCGTGGCGGACCAGGTTGACCGCCTCGTCGATGTCCATCCCGCTCGCCGCCACGACGAGGGCAGCGTTCAGCTCGACCAGTGCGGTGGTGGGCGTGTCGTCCCCGGGCGTGAGAGCGGAGGCCACGAGTGCGGCATTGCCATGGTGAGTGGGCCGGTGGGCAACGGCCTGGCGCCAGGATTGGGCCGGCTCTTGTCCCTGCTGGATTCCACAGGTGATGAAGCCGTTGTCGAGCCGCGCCAGCCTTCTGGTACCGATATCGCTGTGCTCGTCGATCATCTCGCCGGGGGACAACTCCGTGGAGGCGACGACGCCCGTGGTGAGATCCGGCCTGATCCTCCGGAGGGCTGCTGCGGCGAGGGTGACGTCTCGGTGCGCCAGGCCCAACACGTATCCGCTGGCGCGTACGCAGATGGTGGCGATCGGCATGAAGAAGCTCGCCGGATTCAAGGCACCGAAGACGCCGTCGTAACGCGCCGCGTAGCGCGGGCAGAACAGGGGATACGAGACGAAGGCGATCCCGAATCGAGCCAGCATCTCGGGAATGGCATCCAGCCGGTCGACGGCACGGATGTCGAGCACATCCAGGATGTCGGCGGCCCCGGACACAGCTGACACCGATCGGGAGACCCCTTTGACCACAGACGTTCCGCTGGCGGCGGCGAGGATCGCGGCAGCAGTGCTGACGTTGAAGGTCTTGAACTGCTCCTTGCCGCTGCCCGCCACGACTACGGAACCCTCGGGCACGTCCAGAGGCTGCGCGGCGTAGCCACCCAGCACCTTGTCAAAATCGGTGATCACCGCCCACCACTCGGACAACTCCGCCGGACCCAGGCGATCCTTGACGAGTAGATCAGCGCACCAGCGTCGCCAACGCTCATCCGCCGACGGTGAGGTGTCCCGTAGGAGGGTGTGCAGAAAGTCCGGGGACCACGGGCCGGTCGGGGCGGTGACCTGTCGGGCTTTCACGCCGACCACCACGTGCCGTTCTGGCGAACACCGCACAGCTCGGGCCGGGATTCGCCGCGCATGCGGTGTGACAGCCGTACGCCCGGCCGGGCGGCGAGGTGCATGGTGCCGCTACCCGGCAGTGCGTTGATCAGGTGCAAGCCGATGAACCCGGCGGCGCCGGCGACAAGGGCCAGAGACATCATCGCTGCTCTTCCTTCCGCATGGTCTGCTCGAAAAGTCGCTGCCAGACGTGGTTAAACAGGGGCGGGTCGATCCGAGGGAGGTCGAGTCGCTCGGCCGTGAGCACGGGGTCAGAACGGACCGCTCTGGTGGAGTTGTTGGTGGTCGTTGCCGTGGCATGGCAGGAGATGTAGACAGTCATCGCCGCTGTGCCCCCACGTGCGCCGTACCGTGCTCGGGCTGGTGCGGCCGGCTGGTGGGCGCGCGACGCCGGCTGTCGGTGTGGCGGGCCCGTCGGGAGCCGGACGGGCCCGCCACCGGGAGGCGGCGAGTGGAGGAATCTCGCCGGTCACTCGCCTGCGCAGCCTCGTTGGCAGTACGCGGGCGCGGAGTCAACCTCACGGCACCGAAGCCGACCACCGTCGAGGCGATCGGATCCGGTCGGGGCGACGCTTTGTCGAATTGGTGCGACGTGTCCACCTTGAACCTCCTGCCGCTGACGGGATTGGTCGACGATCACCGAGGCCAGCCCGGAGCAGGAGGCTTCGATGTTCGGCAATAGCGAACCGTCCATGGCGGCAGACCGGTACCGTCCACCACCCGTCCAATCGCAACCAGGTGGTGACGACCCGTAGCCAGACTGGCTAGCGTGATCGATGTCGACAGGCGATGTCCGGAGGTGCGCGATGACGGGACGGCGCTACCCCTCGAACCGGCGGCTAGCGTGGGAGAGACTCCAACGCGGTTGGTCCTACGAGGAGGTCGCCGAACGCATCCGCATCGAGATGAGCTGCGCCGGTGAGACTGACACCGGGCTCAACGCCAACACCGTCCGGCGGTGGGAGATCGGCGAGCGGCGGCCGGACCCCCGGTACCGCAAACATCTGGTCGCGATCTTCGGTAAGCCGGCCAGCGACCTTGGCCTACTCACTCCCGACGAGCTGGCCGTACGCCCGGACGAGGAAACACTGCACGAGTTCAGGAGGTTGTGGGACATGCTCACTGGAGAGAACAGCGGCAACGGTTGGGACCGTGGGTCCGTCCTACGCGCCCTGGTTGGCGCCAGCATGCTGCCCCTGGTCGCACCCCTGCTATCCCTCGACCCGGAAGCCGCACACGCCGACGGCAAGACCGTCGACCCCGACTCGTACCGGCAGATCGTGAACTGCCAACGCGAGCTGTACTGGACCAGCCCGGCCCGGCCGCTCTACGAGGCCGCCTATGCCCACACCCAGCTCGGGATCGGGCTCCTCCGCGCTGCCACCGGTAGCAGCCGGAACAGTCTTGCCTCCGCTCTCGCGGAGTCCGCGCTGCTCACCGCCCGGCTCGCCTTCTTCGACCTCAGCCAACCCGCCATCGCCGAACGCTGCTACGACGTCGCCCTCGCCGCCACCCGCGAGGCCGGCGACCACGCCCTGGCCGCCGCTGTCCTTGGCCACATGGCGTTCGTTCCTGCCTTCGGCCACCAGCCGGGCAACGCTCGGCCACTGGTTGACGCTGCTCTCCAGCACACCTGGCACGGCGTCAGCCCCATGGTCCGGTCTTGGCTGCACTGCGTCGCATCAGAGGTTGAGGCGCGTGCCGGAGCCGCAGCCGCCAGCCGTCGTCACATCGACCTCGCCGCGGGTGCGGTCAACGGTGATGGCACGCCGCCCGAATGGCTCGACTTCTACGACAACGGCCGCCTGCACTCGTTCGCTGGATACGCGGCCCTCGCCTGCGGCGACCACAGCGAAGCCACCGGCCAGCTCAACCAGGCGCTCGCCGCGCTCACCACCACCGGCGCCAAGCAGCGCAGCGTCGTACTCGCCGACCTCGCCACCGCTCATGGTGACGACGGCGACCGGGCCGCCGACTACCTCAACCAGGCTATCGACGCCGTGGAGAGCGACTGGTACGGCGTCGGCCTCGACCGGGTCCGAGCCGTTCGTCCCACGCTCAACGACAGTCGACACGGCATCCTGCTGGACGAACGCATTGCCGCCCTCACTGCCAGTCGGGCCGCGCTGCCGGGTAGTTAGCGTGCCGACTGGTTGTGCTTGCGTACGAGGTCAGGCAGCTCGGCCAGCGAGTCGAGCTGGAACCTGCATCGGTCGCTGACCGTCTTGTCGCCGAGGATGTAACCCCATGGGCCGCGACGGACCAGGGCGGTGGCGATACCCGCCTCCTGCGCCGGCCGGATGTCGTTGTCCAACCGGTCTCCGACGTAGAGCACCTGGTCAGCGGGGCATCCTGCCTCGGTGATTACGCGGTCGAAGAACGCGGTGGAAGGCTTCTCCACGCCCCAGCCGTCCGAGGTGCCGATCACGTCGACCGGTAGGTCCAGGGCACGCAAAATTGTCTCCGCCCGCGCCGTCTGGTTGCCGGCGAGGCCGACCTGTAGCCCCGACTCGCGTAGCGCGGCCAGGCACGGCCGCGCATCCGGGTAGAGGTCTTCCTCGGTGAAGGACTCGGGCTGGCCCGCCGCCGTCCGGCGTTCCCGTTCCTCGGTTAGGTCGAAGCCCGGTCGGAAGACCTGGAACGTCTCCCGGTAGTCCAGGCCGCGAGCGATGGTCGCCCCGAAGACGGCCGAGAAGGTGTGGCGCGGCACCCCGAGCCAGTCCGCCCAGGTGCCGTACTCCCGGGACTCGTCAACGATGGTCTCGCCCACGTCGAAGAATACGCTCGTGATCACCTGGCGATTGTGCCTGGTGCTCCCATCAGGATCAACGTGTACCGCGAGCCGAGCCGCCCGGCGGGCCGGTGCCGACCCTTCGGCCGCACCGGGTACGCCTCGGTTCGGGAAGCCGTGCCGGTCCGACTCACCGATGGGGTCCTCGGCGACCTGTAACCCTGGCCCGCTCGGCTAGCGGGAGCGCTGTCTCGCAAGGTGAGATGGCTGAACGGGGTGGGTCAAGATTTTTCTGTCATTTTCGGCAGCGAATCTGTACCACTGGATATCAGTACGGGTTGACGGGTACCAGCGCGTCCTACTGGGTTCTGAACAGTCATGATCGACTGCCGGTGATGTTGGTTGACAGGGTGCTGCCGGCGGAGGCGTACTGATACGAACGCGACCGCGTGACGGTCTGCCCGCCGTGTTCGATCGGCCGGGGTGGTGGCGCTCCTTCGGGAGCGTCGCCGGTCGTTGGAGGCTTGGGAGTGGGCGTGCTGTCGATGGTGTCGAGTGACAGGGGAGTCGTCATGAAGGATCTTTCTCCGGCGGGTTGAGTCGACGCCCCACCGGGCCGTCGTGATGTCGACGGTTCCCGGAGTATCTGTCCCAAGGCTGAGAGACGAGCCCGCTGCCGGCGCGGCACGCTGCCGCCCGCCCTGCCCTCCACAACTGTGACCGCTGTTCCCGCTGCCGCGACCACCTTACTGGTGGTCGTGTCGGCTTGTTGCTGCCCTGATCCGTGCCTCGGGTCGGCCGGTGTGCCGGTTGGCGTGTTCATTGACAACTCCACAGTGCGCCTTGCCGTCGTCTTCCGCGCCCGGCGGCTGCTGCGGCGCACACCTATGGCGTCACGGCAGTCGACGCCCCATTCTTTCGATCAAGGAGCTCTTGTGTTCTCTGTGCATCGCGTCTCACCGCGTTCCGGCTTTCTGCCGGTGGCGGTGACAGATTCCGTGTTGACCTCCGTTGCGGGGTCCGGGTTGACGTCCCCGTTGGGGTCAGTCTTCAGCCGGACACCCGAACGGACCCCCGTTTCCCGCTCACACCGCAGGTCAGCCCGTCTGTCAACACTGGCTGGTTGTGCTGCGACAGACCCGTCCTGGTCTCGGGTCTCTCCCCCTGGGGAGGCCATACGTATCAGAGAGGAGGTGATGGTGGATGGATGATCCGGTTCTGCGGGTGCAGTCGCAGTTGACCGATCGTGACCGGGTCCTGCTGGGCTGGCTCTACGACCACGGCGTGCTGACGTCGTTCCAGATCGCCCAGGCACTGTTCCCATCCCTTGATTTCTGCCAGCGCCGATTACGGACTCTGTATCGGCTGCGCCTCGTCGCTCGGTTCCGACCGCAACGGGCCGACGGCGGCTCCTACCCGTACCACTACGTCATCGACCAACTCGGCGCTGAGGTCGTCGCCGCCAGCCGCGACGAACGCCCACCCCGGCGCGACCACGCCCGGGTGGAACGGCGACGCTGGACCTCCACCCGCAGCCTCTCTCACCGCCTCGGGGTGAACAGCTTCTTCACTGACCTGGCCGGCCACGCCCGCACTCATCCGGACACCGGGTTGATCGAGTGGTTGCCGGAGATGGTGTGCCAGCGCGCCGGGACGTTCACCAGCTGCCAGGATCCGGGGCTGGTGCGGGCGTATCAGCCGAGGGTTCGCCCGGACGGCTACGGCCGGTGGGTCGATGGCGGTGTCGAGGTGCCGTTCTTCGTCGAGTACGACACCGGCGCCGAGCAGTTGTCGATCCTGGCCGGCAAGGTGGACGGCTATCGGGAGCTGTTCGGCACGATCGGGCGGGCGTGGCCGGTGCTGTTCTGGCTGCACTCGGCCGCCCGGGAGCGCAACCTACGCCGCGTGCTGGCCGACGTGGCGCTGGCGGTCGCCACCGGGGCCCGCGACCACGCCGCGACGACGGGCCTCGGCCCGGCAGAGGCGGTGTGGGCCGTGGCCGGTCGGGAAGGGCAGCGGCTGCGGCTGGCGGATCTGGCCGGGTATGCCGTTGACGCATCCAGCCGGGCGGGTGCGGCCGCGTGATCGGCGAGAGCACGACGGCCGTGGACAGTACCTCCGCGGCGGAGCGCACAGCAACCGCCGGCGTCTGTCCCGGATCTGTCGTGAGCAGTTCGGCCGGTGCTGACAGATCCGTGAGGGCATCAATCGTTGAGGAGGTGATGGGCCACGACAGCGCCGGTCCCTGCCCCGGACGGCAGTCCGCGCGATAGCCGCGTCGAGGGCGTCGTCCAGGTCGTCATCATGCTGGCCATCGGCGGCGCAGCGGGGGCGGCCAGCTTCACCCACGTGCATAACGTGGCCGCCGCGCACGGCCAACCCGGTTGGCTGGCCTGGGCCGACGCGATCGTCCTGGAACTGATGTCCATCGCCTCCGGCCTGGAACTGCGCCGCCGCAAACGCGCCCACACCTCCACCGTCTTCCCCGCCACCGTGCTGGCCTGCGCCGTCACCCTGTCCCTGGCAGCCCAGGTCGTCGAGGCCGAACCCTCGATCATCGGGTGGATCGCCGCCGCCGTACCCGCGCTCGGATTCCTCGTCATGGTCAAGATCGCCCTCGGCCGGACCAGCGCCGCCACGCCCGCCCCTGCCGTGGCGGTAGTGGACTACCAACCGGATGAGGCCGGGCGGACCGTTGCGGACAGCGGACCAGATGAGGCCACCCGGACCGCTACCACGGCGGGGGAGCGGTCCAGGACCCGGACCGTCCGCTCACCGGATGCTCGCCGCCGACATGGCGGACGGAACCGGCAGCGAGCGGACCGGGGACGGTCCGCGCAGCCGTCCGCCGATGTTGGCGAGCTGCTGCCGGCGGCGCGCAAGGTTCGGGACCGGCTCGCCGCGAATGGGCAGGCACTGACCCGGGCTGAACTCGCCGAAGCGCTGCGCGCTGCCGGTCACACCGTGTCCAACACCCGAGTATCCGAACTCCTCAAGACCCTCAAGGCCGAGTCATCGGCACCACCCGAGCTGATCGTGGAACCGGTCATGCCGACCAACCCGACGCCATCGCCTCTGTCACCGGAGCGGCGCAACGGTGGCGAAGCTGCCACCCCTGCGCCGGTCGACCCAGACGGGAGCAATCCGTTCCTACCGCACAGCTATCCCTCTCGTAACCAGGAGAAACCTGATCATGAACAGCCTCACCAATCACGCTGACAAGATCACCCACACCACGACCGACAGCACCACCACCGCGCCCGGCGTCGGGGAGGTGTGGACGATCGAGCGCATCCGTGCCCTCGGCGTCACCACCACCCTCGCCACCACCGCCTCGGTGCTCGGGATCAGTCGATCCCAGGCGTACCGGCTCGCGGCAACCGACCAATTGCCCGTACCGCTGATCCGGGCAGGCAGCCGCATCATCGTCCCGGTCGCCGGCCTCCTCCAACTCCTGCTGGTCGGGAACCCCGCTTCAACCGATGACCACCGACGACTTGATGCCGACGCGAAGGTGAGCGTGGATGCAACGACCCCGCCACCAGCGGATTCCACCCGGCGCCGCTGGCGGCACCAAACCGAGCATCCAGGAGACGACGAGTGAAGGGATCGACCTTCAAACGCTGCGGCTGCCGCGACAGCGTCACGGGCCGCAGGCTGGGACGCTCCTGTCCCCAGCTTCGCCGGCCCGGCGGTGGCTGGTCCCGCACCCACGGCCACTGGCACTGGCAGATCGAAATCCCCGCCCGCGCCGACGCCACCCGCCGCCCACTACGCCACGGCCCCTACACCACCCAGGCCGACGCCGACGCCGTACTGGACCGCATCCGGGCCGCGCTCGCTGTCCCTGACCCCACCGATCCGCACTCCACCATCAAGACCGGTGACCTCATCGAGGCCGCGGTGAAAGCCGGCACGCCCGTTCCCAACCCGGACCAGGTCCGGCGGGCGCTGCACCTGGACATCACCCCCGCCGAACTACCGACGATGGAGGCGTACCTGACCGACTGGCTCGCCGGACGCAAGAACATCAAGGCAGGAACCCTGCGCTCCTACGAAGGACACATCCGGCTGTACCTGATCCCGCACCTCGGCCACCTACGCATCGACCGGCTCCGCCCCGGCCACATCGACGCCATGTACGACGCCATCGCCGCACGCAACACCACCATCGCCACCCTGCGCGCCAGCCGCGACCCCGCCAAACGCGCCCAAGTCAAGAACCAGCGAATCGTCGGCAACCGGACCCTGCACGTCATCCACGCCACCCTCCGCAAGGCCCTCAACGACGCGATGCGCCGCCACCGCTACCTCGACACCAACCCCGCCCTCATGATCGAACTACCCACCGCCCGACCACCCAGGCCCACCATCTGGACCGACCAACGCATCCGCACCTGGCGTGACACCGGCAAGCCACCCAGCCCCGTCATGATCTGGACACCCGAACACACCGGCCGATTCCTCGACCACACCCACGGCGCCAACGACCGGCTCTACGCTCTCTACCACCTCATCACCTTCACCGGCCTCCGCCGAGGGGAAGCCTGCGGCCTGCACTGGGACGACCTCGACCTCGACGCCGCCACCCTCACCGTCCGCTGGCAACTCGTCCAACACGGCTGGGCAACCGCCATCGACACCCCGAAGACCACCGACAGCGAAGCCACCGTCGCCCTCGACACCGATACCGTCGCGGTACTGCGCGACCACCGCGCCCGGCAACACCGTGAACGCCTAGCGGCGGGCGTCGCCTGGACCAGGACAGGGCTGGTGTTCACCACCCCGACCGGTGAGCGCCTCCACCCCGCCGACGTCACCGACCACTTTCACCACCTCGCCACCCAAGCCGGGCTACCACCCATCCGCCTCCACGACCTCCGCCACGGCGCCGCCACCATGGGCCTCGCCGCCGGCGTCCAGATGAAGGTCATCTCCAACCGGCTCCGCCACTCCAGCCCACACTTCACCGCCAAGTTCTACGGGGATGTCTTACCCGAGCTGTCACACGCTGCTGCCGAAGCCACCGCATCTGTCGTACCCCGGCGGCATGGCAGCGGAGCGCGATCGGCATAGGCAGTCGGGCCGAGCGGCAGATGCTCGCGGTGGTGGCCTCCCCCACCTCAGAGAATCCAGGGAGGCCACGTCTGCTACTCGTCCCCGAGAACCTCTTGCAAATCGAGGTTAGCGATCTTGGTTGGCAGGAGGTATTCCTCGATCTGTTCCGCGAGGTGCAGCGGCCACGGTAGGACGGTGGTGCCCCGGACGTACGGTGCTGCATCTCGCAGCTCGTGTGCCAGCGTCGCCCAGTGCTCGGGCTGGTCGCCGTCCTGGATTCCCGCCACGAGCAGCTCGATAAACTGCGGGTTCCATACCTGCGCCTTCGGCTTCGGGGCAGTGAGCTTGCCGTTGTGCTCGCCGGGGATCAGCTTCGACACGCCCTTCAACGCCCCGGAGTGCGTGCTGGGCTTGCCCGTAGTGCTGCCGTACACCCGAGGGACCAGGAAGCTCCATAAGCCCTTGGGCTGTCCTGTGTCGTCGTCGGTCACGCCGTAGCATTCCGGCGTCTCGCAGCCTTCAGCGGTGCGAACGCGTACATGACGCAGGCCGGGCAACTTGCTGATCGGCTGAGGTTCAGTGGCGCCGAAGCCAAGGCTGTCGAGCTGGATGCGGCCGTTCGTGAGGGTGTTCCAGACGCCGCGCAGGTTCTGCGCATGGGTGAGCAGCAGGGTGTCGGGGAAAGCGCTGGTGGCCTCATCGACGACGTCCTTGGCGAACCGGACCACGTCGTCGGGGCCGCACTTGAGGTCTACGTTGACGTACTGCTTACCGATCTCCACAAGCCCGGTGTGCAGAGGCTGCCAGGGCACCTTGGGCGCACGGACTTGCACATGCTGACCGGTGGGGTCTACAAGCACGGCGACCGGGACCTGTCGCGCGAGCCCCCAGACGCGTCCCTTGTTCTGGCGAATCATCCAGACGGCCAGGAGGGCAGGCTGCCGGAGTAGGGTATCTCGCGCCGGCTCAGGGAGCGGTTCGGGGCGTACGCCGAGCTGCCGGAACAGATCATCGACGGCTGCGGCGAACCGCTCTCGGTTCGGGTCAGAGGGCTCCCTGCCCTCACGGGAACGAGGGGGACGCTTCGGCTCGGCAACCGGGGTGACGAATTGGCTGAGCCGTCCCGTCCGCAGCAGGCCGTGCCGGATCGCGAATTTGGGATCGTCGCCGCGTCGCCGGCCCTGATAGGCGTCGGGGTGGGCGATCTCGACCAGGGCGATTGTCGGGTTTGCCGCTTGGCCAAGTGCGTCGGCGATGTGCTCGATGCGAGCCTCCACCGCAGCCTGGGGCCGGCGTCCGCCCCGGTCGAGGTCGGCGCGAATCGTCGGTGCCGCCAGCCGCCGAATCCCGACGGTCACCGCGCCAAGGTCGATGTGGGCCCCGGCCTCGTCGAGCTGCTCGGCACGGGGCATCGGGACACCGAGACGGCTGGCGAGCCGGTCGAGGGCGTACTGCGTGGCCCGGTCGGTGTCGGTGAGCAGCTCGATGTCCAGGCGTGGCCCGAAGATCTCACCGAGATAGGTGGCCGAAACCTGGCATTCGCTGATGCCGCCAAGCCCCTTGTATACAGTGCACTTTTCGCGGGGGAGCGCCGCGGCCGGACGGAGGTATGGGGTGAGTGCGTTGATGACCCAGTCCATCAGCGGCTGGCGATCGGCGACCGACAGCCCGGCGCTAACCTTTTCAGCCGACAGCATGCCTGTGCTGTAGACCAGCGCAGCTGCGTCGCCGTGGCGCTGCAGGTAGTCGAGTGGCTTGTCCACTAGCTGCTGCGGGTCGGGCAGGCGACCGAGACAACCGGCTTCCTTCAGTATGCTCGCGAGGGCGTCGTGCCAGCGTGGCCCGTAGCTGCTCGAGCCGTCCCTCTCAGCCACCTTGACCTGCCTGATCCGAGCCGTGCCGAAGTGACGAGAGTTCTTTAGGCCGGCCAGGTACGGCACGGTCGGCGCTAGGTACACCGAGTGGCCGTGGTCGAAGGCGAGCTTGCCCCGCACAGGCATCCAGCGCCGCACGCCGTACGACAGATAGACCAGCAGCTCATCACTGGTGGGCAGGGTCTGCACGCTGACCCCGATCTTGACCGAGAACGGGGTCTGATCCTCGATTCGCTCCGGCGGCCAGGACATGATTTCTGCGCCGTCGGCGCTTGGGCAGCGCAGGAACCGCAACTCGTTATGCGGGCACGTTGCGTCCGGGCGGGACAACGTCGCCGCGATCTCCATCGGGAGCAGGCGCCTGGCGCGCTGCCGTTCTTCCGGAGCGGTCAGGTTGAGGTGAACCGGCGACCAAGTGAGGTGGCTGGCGTGCAGCTCGGACAGGGCCAGGGAGACCTGCTCCGGCGTGCCCTTCTGCGCGCGTACCCACGCCGCGACCAGGTTGAAGATGGCTGCCGGGTTTACCGCGCGGTATGCGAGCAGCCAGTCCTGGTCGTCGTCGCCACGTCCGGCGTACGGAAGCGTGACGACGCAGTCGGGAACGAGGGCGGTGATTGCGTCGTTGAGCGAGGCGATTGGGATGCTGGTGACGTCGCCACCGCGCTGCGCCTGGGCGAGCCGGCGCAGCGGCTCCTTCCAGCGGCCAGGGAACCGCATGAGGTAGTAGGCACGCTCGATCGGGGCTGCGGGATCGAGACGCATGACAGTGACAGCGAGGTTGTCGTAGCGGGGTGCCATTCAGCGGTCTCCCATGTTGGTCAGGGCGCGGTACAGGGGCTGGTAGAGCGCCTGGACCAGGTGCCGATCGGTGTTGACGCCGTTGGGCTCGAAGTACGGGGTGAGCACTTCGCGCATGCCGTGCAGCAGGCTGGTGCTGGCATCGTCGAGGTCAGTGTCGGTGTCGCTCCTGCGCGCAGTGACCGGTGCGAAGGCGGCGTCGCAGAAGTAGACCTTCGCGGCTTGGCCGCCGCGTAGGAGCCGGCCCACGACCTGCCAGACGGTCACGAGTTGGGTCCAGGCCACACGTTGGCGTTCGTCCGTGCCGAGCTGGCTGTATGCGACCAGGGCGTGCAGCAACCGCCGCCACTGGCGCTGCGCGGCTCGGCGTCGCTGGCTGCCAGCACCTACGAGGCGTTCGTGCGCCGGGCAGTCGCCCCCAAGCGGGTGCGGGCGTAGTTGTTCGAGGGCGTATTGATTGATCCGCTGAGTGACGTAGCTGAGATCCTTCGGCCGCGGGTGAGGACGTACCAGGAAGAACGCGGCGCCGATGGCGGCCACGCCGTCGTTGTTGAGGATGTTGTGCCCGCGCTCGACGGCCAGGATGGGGGCGACTAGCAGCCACGCACTGTCGGTGCCAAAGTCCGCGACATCGCCGCGGCGTAGCAAGTGGCCGTCGTCCCAGCCGGTTTCCAACTCGTCGTCGCCGATGAGGCAGCGCACCTGCCCCTCCCAGGAGGATTTGCGCCGAAGCAGCTCATTGGTGACGGTGCGGGCCTCGGCGTAACTGCCGACCAGCAGCATGATCTTCTGTCGGCCGGGCGGCAGGTCGGCTCGCTCCCGCTCCAGGCGGTTCCGTCGCCCGGGACCCGCGCCGGGCTGGGTTAGAGCGGCGACCATCTGCCGCAGGGCGGCCGCGCGTTCCTCCCCGTAGCGGCCGGACACCCAGATCGGTGTACTCCGTTCGCCTTGGTGTTGGATATCCAGAGCGAATGTGGTCTCGGAGATGGCGGCGAGTTTTTGCGGTGACGGGCGCAGGATCGCCTCGACCGGCACATCAATGTGGTAGCGAGGCGAGGTTCCGGCCCAACTGGTCCCAGACAACAGCAGTACGTTCGGGCCCGGCCCATCGGCGGGAAATAGGTAGGGCAGGCCAACCAACAGGGCCCGCCCTACGCCCGTGTAGCGGAAAAATCGGAACTCGCCCAGCTGGCCATCACGGCGGTCGGTCTCGTCCTCGACGTACTGGAAGCCCAGCACGTTGCCCATCGGGGACTCGGGTGCCGCGACGGCGAGGTCGCTGGGCGGACGGCGTACCTCCGCCGGAAGCGTGTCGAACATATCCAGCTCGGCCGCGACTTCGGGCCAGATGGCGAGCATCAGGTTGAGTCGGTGTGCCATCACGGCTACGGCGATGGCCAACTCCAGCCGCCACACGTTGCGGTCGAGCTCTGCGGGTGCGATCTTCCTGCCTTCGACCAGCTCTCGATCGCTCAGCTCGGTCAGCCACTGCCGGACGGTGTCCTCCCTCGTCTCTTCCTCGGTGTCTGACAGTTGCGCCTCAGCCAAATTAGCCAGACCTTTCGCAACCTCGCCGGATGCCCCGGTCGGGTCGTCAATGAACGCGTTGAACTGCTCGCGCAGCAGCTTGTAGAGCTCATCGTTGTCCCATCCAGGGTCTGGTTTGCGCCCCTTCGCATAGGTGTAGCCGGCCCAGTTCTGAGCAAGGCTGTTGAAGAGAGTCCAAGCGGTGAAGTAGTCGGGGTCGAGCCAGTTCAACACTGGCCGGCCGGCCCGGACCCGGTCTCTCTGCAGCAACTGGTAGATGATGTCGGCTGCGGAGCGGGCCTGGTTCAGAGCCGTCGTAAACCGGCGGATCTGTCGGGAACTGACCGGCGCACGGCCGGTTGCCCGCAGCTTCTCCGCCACCCGCGCCCCAATCTCGTCGATCCACGCTTCCTGGCTCGGCCCAAGCAGCACCTGGGCACTGGCGAACATCTCATCGAGGTTTGCCTGCACCTGGTCGGCCTCGTCGACCAGGATCAGGTCACTGCGCCGCCACGCCGCCTCCAGGTACCGCATCTGCTCGTGCCTCAACGGCCCAGGCACGGGGGTGTGCACAAGACTCCACGGCGTCGCGATCCACACGTTCGCCGTGACCAGTCGACGCGCGGCCTCATGCCGCTGGCAGCGGTACCACAGGGGACAGGTGCGCCGGACTCCGTCACGCCAGCCATCCACCGGGGCGTCCGGATCCGTCTCGATCAGGTGCTGACAGGGCGCCTCGCGCACCTCTAGGGGGATGGGGGTGCCCCGGACAGCATCGAGTGGGCAGGCCGTACTGACCAGGTCGAACCCGTACGGATCGGAGGGCAGAAGCCGGCCAGGCGCAGGCGGTTGGAGCCGATGGAGCCGTTCCGCATGCCGGGTTCGGTTCTGCCCCATGACCGGTGCCGCCACCACGCCGTCATACCAGGACAGCTCGTGCGCCATGCGTAGTGCTGCTGAGTTGTCGCCGACCACGATCGTCACCCGGAGGCCATGTTGCGCTGCCCAGGCCGCCAGAATCGTTACGAGGGTGCTCTTGCCGACACTAACCATGCCGACCATGTGCAGGATCCGGTCGATGCGAAGGGTCGTGGTGTCGCCGAAGGTATTGTTGGCGAGCCGGACCTGTAGCGTGACGTCCAGCAGGCGCTCCTCCCATCGGTGGGAGGAACGTCCGGCCTCCAGATCGGTGGCGTCCATACCTTGAGCGGTCGCCACCAACTCCTGCCAGGTGACCTCGATCGGTGCCCGGGCCCGGACGGCCAGGTCATGCAGAGCCGGCGCCGGCGCGGGTGGAAGGTTGTCCGGTACCGTCACGCCGTGACCACGAGCTGTAGAACTCATGCGGTACCGGCCGGGTGCGGCGAACCGGACGCGGGTGGTGGCGAAGGGCAGGGGCTCAGTGAGTAGCTGCTCGTACCAGTCCCATCGGTTCGCCGCCACGCTGCACTGCCGCCGTACCGGTCGGCCGAGCGGGTCCAGGTGGTAACCCCGGACTGCTTCAGGAGCTGACCGGTAAGCCCGCAGTAACTCGTCCCACCCGTAGGGGCGTTGGCTGCGCCACAGCAGGGATCGCGCGTTGGCGAGCCGCACCACCGCGTCGGCTGGTGGGCGGGGGACCGCGTCCCACAGTGCCCGGTAGCCGTCGAGCAACGCGGGCACTCCGCTGGCGGCTTGATCGGCGGCGACTGTTTCCAGCAGATACAGGCATAGTTCGGTGTCCATCAGCCGTGAGGGTGAAGGCTGCTCGCCAGCCGGGGTGTAGTGGCCGCGGAGTGCGCGGGTAAAGCGGTTGCGGATGGTGTTGATCTGCCTCATGCCTCGGCCTCCACCCGCTGCTTCACGGCATCGATGAACGCCGTCTCGGAGACCGCCACGATTCGCTGGCCCGGACGTACCTGGGGACAGGCATTCCGCAGCCGTGCCACGTATCGCGGATGTGCCTTGACCTGCTCTTGGCCGATGACGACGTAGGCCCTCTCCGCCTCCGGCGACACGGTGAAAAGCCGCTCACGCAGTCGTCGGGCCAGCCGTACCGGGTTGCGCCAGGCCTTGATATCGGCGACCCAAGGTCGTTCCGCGAAGACCGCGATGTCGCATGCGTCGAAGTCGGGCCACAACGCCACCGAGGCGCCGAGCTTCCCGATCGCGTCGACGATTCGCAGCTCTGCACGACCCGGTGCCGTGATGAAGGTGCGCAGCTCACGCCGCAACCACCACACGCCCTCGCTGGCGAGGTGGTCCGCCCCGGCCGTTCCGGGTGCCGGGCAGGTCTCGTCCTCGCAGACCCAGGTCCGGTCATCATCGAGTGGCAACCGAAGACCGGCGCATCCGCCGCAGGTCCGAATCACGCCGTCAGCCATCGCTTCCGGCGGCGCCTCCACATATGCCTGACGCACCTCATCTGACAGCAGCGCCAGGTCAGGATCGGTCAGCCGCGCGTCGAGCTCCATCGCCGCGATCGCCGGCTGTCGGATCAGGAGCTCGCGGAACGCGACGTAGGACTGCGGTGCGTTGTGGGCCCGGGTCTTGTCCATCACCGCCCGCAACAGCGCGTTCTCGCGGATCTCGCCTTCGACATTCCCACGGAGGCTGCCGAGTTCCTCACAGGCTGCCGTCGGGCGGCCATAGATGAGCAGCGACTCATCTGGGTCAACGTCGGTGCCGGTGAGGTCGATCTTCCAGTCGCCGAACGGCTCCTGCGCAAGCTGGAGTAGCTCTACCACGCTGGCCGGCACGGGCGCGTCCTGATGCCAGGCGAGCAGGGTCAGTCGGTCCAGCGCGAGCTGCAGGTTCACCGGGTACGGCAGCCGGAACGCGTCACCCGATGCGGTCTGCTGTGCGTACTCGAGAATTCCGCTGGCGAGTTGTGCAACCGCAATCTGCGGGCCGGGCAGCCACGTCGGAGCTGCTGACGTGTCGATCATGCATGCACCTTCTGTCAGAGGACGACGTAGGCCCAAGGCGTCTGCGCCAGCCCGACTGGTCTCGGATGCGCACCCCTTCGGCCACGGAGCGCAGCATCGAGGATCGCCGACAAGCGGCCTCATGGCCAGCACCACCGCTACTGATGGCTCCGTGATCCCGCGTTGGCTACACCGCGTCCACCGCCGGCCGGGCCGCTACCCGTACCTGTGCACCCAGTCGCATGCGGGCA
Organism: Salinispora goodfellowii; assembly: GCF_059570675.1. Taxonomy (NCBI): domain Bacteria; kingdom Bacillati; phylum Actinomycetota; class Actinomycetes; order Micromonosporales; family Micromonosporaceae; genus Salinispora; species Salinispora goodfellowii. The sequence continues at coordinate 90,442 of NZ_JCANTD010000019.1, forward strand.
CCGAAATCGCCGACCACCAGGGTCTACCGTGGATGGCTGCAGATGACTAGGCTAGGAACTTCGATTGGGCAGAGGAGCCGCATGACCAATCTTATTCCTGGCGTAGGCGCAGGTTCGTTGCTGAACTCGAAGCTGCTGGCTGAGGACCGATCAACTCGGATCGGTGCGATCTACCGGATCGACTACACCGAGGCGATCGTTCTTACGCATGACCGCTGGAAGTTCGACGCGGGTGGCATACCCCAGCATTCATTCCTACTCGCCACGGCCCAGGATATCAACACCCCGCAGGTCGATGACGATGAAGTCTTGCTGCTGCGTGTTGAGGGAACATCGCCACTCTCGATGGATAGTGACCTCCATGCTGTTCGCGAGGAGTCCCTTCGTGCCGCCCTCTCGAGTAGCCAGAGCCCATCGCCGTCCGTCGTGCTCGACGTGGATATGGATCCGTTCACGAAGAATCGCGTCTCCTTCACCGGGCTGCGCTGTAGAATTCTCGGCACTTTTTACGAAGATGACGTCGAAGGCCAGAAAGTCCTCGAGTTCGGTGCCGATGTCGACAACTTTTACGCCACATCCACATATCGAGTACTGAAGCCAGTCGGCGATGGGCTTTCGGCAATCGCGTCATACCTGAAGCCGACCGGCCGTCCCGTAGAACGCGTCCGTATCGGTGCGGTACGGTACTCCGCGACTCGTCGCCGGGCGAAGGCATCGAAGCAGGCCGCAGCTACTGTTGAAGTCAACATCCGTGACTTCATCGGTCACAAGACTGCGCTCCTAGGCATGACCCGGATGGGTAAGTCGAACACTGCGAAGATCATCGTTGCCCGCACCTTCGCTATCTCGGAGCGTCAGCGCTCTGCTGGTAAACGCCCTGTGGGTCAGTTGATCTTTGACCCGCAGGGCGAGTACGCGAACCCGAACACCCAAGACGGCACCGAGATCGCGGCTATCGGTGAGAAGCACGTCCGAATCTTCAAGTTTGGTGCGGATGGATCGCAGTCTCACGTGAAGCCTCTCTCAATCAACTTCTACTCGGAAAACCAGATAGACGCGGTCCAGAGCCTCATTTCCGGTGAGCTTAGTACTGACGAAGCGGGCTACGTAAAGGATTTCGCGGGGGCGTCCTACGCGGATGTCCCAAGCGACCGGTCCGCTACCACGCACGCGCAGCGCGCAAGACTCGTTCTCTACGGAGCGCTCATGCGGGCAGGCTTCGAAGTGCCGCCTGGCTTTCGAGCTCTTATCAACATAAAGACCGAGTTCCAACGGGTGATCACCGACAAGCTTCCCCATAGTCCGTTCGTCAAAGTGGGGTCGACGGCTAATATGGTGACTGTGGGTGCCTCGGACGTGGAGGCCGTCGTAGATGCAATCGTGAAGCTTCGCGAGGCGGGCGACGCCTACGCCGTGGACTTCACGAAGAATGTCCGATGGACGAGCGTGGAGCCGATCTTCACGACTAAGAGTCAGAACCGCAACGTTCGCGGTTGGAAGAACCTCAACCCGCTGCGGCCATTCCATAGCCCCCTGACACTGAATGATCCCGCAATCGAAATTTACGACGAACTCGTTCAAGGGCGTATTGTCATCGTCGATCTTCATGTCGGCGCGAGTGCGATAACCAAGGCCTTGAGCGAATCGATAACCGCCCGGCTACTTGAGCGCCAGACCTCTGTCTTCACGGCAGGGCAGGAGCCTCCAGCCATTCAGGTGATGCTCGAAGAGGCCCACAACCTGTTCTCGTCGGACCGTTATAAGGATGACCGAGACATCTGGGTCAAGCTTGCCAAGGAGGCGAGCAAGTTGAATCTCGGCATGACATACGCAACCCAGGAAGTTTCAGGCGTAGCGCACCAGGTAAAGGCCAACACCGCCAACTGGGTTGTTGCGCATCTGAACAACACTAAGGAAGTTCGCGAACTCGCCCAATTCTATGACTTCGGCTCGTTCTCCGATGCCATCATCGCGTCTGAGGACCGCGGCTACGTAAGGGTCAAGACCCTGTCGTCGCCATACATCGTTCCGGTGCAGATCGATCGCTACGACCCGGAACTCGTCAATGAAGCCCGCAGGTCTGCGGGAGATCCTCCGTTGACTCCGAACGGTGATGGGTCGGTTGGCTGATGTCATACGAGACAGTCGGTGGAACGCGCGAACTCGCCTCGCGCCTCGGGCACTCAACCGCCGCAGTCCGTGCCATCGCCGATCAACGTACGTTCCACGTCCCAGTCGAGGTGCTGCGCGATGTCGAGGAAATCCGGAAGCGAGTCCGACCCCGAGGCGACCTCAATTCCTCAGCATCGTCGCTGTCCTCTGCCCTCGCTGTCGATGGGTCGTACGTTGTTGAGCGAGTGCGGGACGGATTGCCGTCCGTGCTGTATGGGTTTGCGCAGGCTGCGGCGGCGTATCTCGACCTCAGTATCCTTGAAGCGCAGAAGGCGCAGCGGTTTGTCGATCCCTACGAGATCGCAAGAGCCGTCAACACGGCGCTTGTGACGCTCGACCTTCCGGTCGTTGGCGCCTACACCCGAGAGGGTGTCGACATCGCGACCTCGTGGCGAGAGGCGATCGACCAGCTCTTTCGTACGAAGAAGGTGGAAGTCAATCGTCTGAATCAGACATTGCTCGAACTGCTCTTCCTCTTACATGGGAAGCCGGGCGTGCCTGCGTCAACGGTGCCCGTGAACTGCCCGAGTGAAGACTGTCGCAAGGACGTTCGAGTCCCGCGGGGTGGAGTCGCTTGCGATCAATGCGGAAGTTGTCTATTTCCTACCGACGTCCTGCGCATCCACGAGGAAGTGGGTGAGGAAGGAAGTAACCAGTCTGCCCTCGGTCGGCTCATGTCGGTTGTCGAACTCCTTGTGCTCGTCGGGCTGGCTACCCTTCTGTGGGAGCAGTCTCGTCAGGAGATACTGCCTACTACTCTGTTCATTGTCGATGGGCCTCTTGCCGTGTACGGGCCTCCGGCCAAGTTGCGAGGCCGTGCCCTCGACTACTTCCAAGCGATGGCTACGACCACGCCGGGCGTCGGTCCCTTTGTCTGTGGTATCGAGAAGTCGGGTGCCATGGTCGACTACGCACGTCAGTTGGCTCGCCATAATGTGCTAACCCCTGGCGACCTTCTTGTTTGTGATGAGCAGATCATCGCTCGCGTCACCAACGCGACGAATGCGCGTGCCTACGGCAAGGAAACCTACTGGGGGCGGAAATTTGTATATCGGGCGCTGGACGGACGGGTGGTGGTCCCAACGGTCATGCCACCGTCAGGCGCGCCGTACGACGCGAACGGGGGACAGTCCGCCCCAAAGAACTACCCGACGCTTCCCCCAATTCTCGACGTTATCGACCGGACGGGTTCCTCCATGTACATCGACGGGGTTATCCCCGTGGCTGCCGCGCATGGAAAGGCGGCGTTTCCCATTGGCATCGGCACTGACGTGCTGCGGCTGGTGGCCAGCAAGCGACTTGGCTTCGATGGAACGGCCCGCAGTGCGGGACTGGTATCATGATCACCGTGACAGGCACCCTACGCGAGCAGGAGTCGGCGCGTACGGAGATTCTGGTTCCAGTGGGAACGACGCCGCGCAAGATCGACCGAACGCCTGCACAGGTCGCGCATACCCTGGCCACAGGCCGCTACCAGAGTCCCCTGCGCTATCCGGGTGCCAAGAGCGGTCTATCGAATGTAATCGGCGAGCTGATTGCAGCCTCTCAGCGGTCCGCTCGAGTCAGGAGAGTCGACCTCCTGGTGGAGCCTTTCGCTGGTGGCGCGTCGACCACTCTCAGGCTGGTTGGTGCAGGCATCGTCGAGCGGGCGCTACTTGCGGATGCAGATCCGATCGTGGCGGCTTTCTGGCAGGTGGCGGCCTCTCGTACGCAGGAGCTTGTGGAGCGGATTGCCGACGAGCATGTGACATACGTCGCTGCAGGCGGGGCAACAGCACTGGCACGTTGGGACTACTGGCGCGACTGGAAGGCGTCTCCTGGCACCAGCCGTTCGACTGAGGACCTCGAACTCGCCACCAAGTGCCTGTTCCTGAACCGAACCACCTTCTCAGGCATCCTCCATGGGCAGGCAGGCCCTATCGGCGGTCGCGCGCAAATCTCGGCGTACGGCATTGGGTGCCGATTTAACCTCAAGAGCTTAGTCGAGCGGCTCGAATACGTTGGTCACCTTTACGACACGAGGAGGATCGCCGACGTCTGGCGATCGGACTGGAAGACCACGCTTCACGGCGTCGCCTCGCACTATAAGACGCTGCTTCCCGACCGTGTGGTTGCGTACCTCGACCCGCCTTACCTCTCGAAGTCGGGCAAGCTCTATCGGGCTTCGTATGATGGTCAGGCAGCGCAGGCGGGTAAGGATCTCGACTGGATGGGCATGCTCCAGCATCGCAACCTGGCCGAGTACCTGCGGCAAGAGATGCAGTACCGCTGGATCTTGTCGTACGACTATGACGAGCGCCTGCTCACGGAGGACGCGTTGTATGCAGCAAGGGCAATGCGCCCCTCGAGGGCCAGCCGTGAGCTGAACGGTGTCAAGGCTTGGCGAATCAGCAAGCGCATGGTGACATTGAACTACACCGCCTCCTCGCGAACCGGACGTGGTCCGGCACAGGAACTCTTGCTCACCACGCTTCCACCGGCAACAGTGCCAACAAACGACAGATTACTCGCCCAGGCGCCTGGCTGATCTGCGGGTCACTCAATGCGTGGCCAATTCTGCTAAGACTCACCCTGCCAACGTCAGCTCAAGTCATCAGCCTCTCGAAGCTTCCGACCGTAACAGACAACGAGGCTATTGGGTCTCTCAATGTAGTAGCCGCGGCCTAAGGGCTAAAGATCGAGGCATTGCGTCAGCGGGTGCTCAGCGGGTGCTCGGTCGCCGTGGACAGGCCCGGCGGCGGGTGGATCGTGCGGTACGTGCGTCCGGTAGCACCAGCCGAAACCGGCCGGTGCATGGACCGATGAGAGTCGTGGGGACTGCGAAGCATGGATCAACGCCGGCTCTTAATCCGCGGGTTCGGGGTTCGAGTCCCTGGCGGCGCACCAACGAGCAAGGCCCTGACCTGGTACTTCTGTGCCGGTCAGGGCCTTTTCGCGTACGCCGGTGTGGTCGGTCGCTCGGTGGGTGCTCGGGAGCCGTTGGACCTCACGATCGCCCTGGCCGTCGTCAACCTCCTGGTCTGAGGAGGTCGGCGGTGTGGTGCTGGAGTCAGCGGTGTCGTGCTGTCCTGCTACCCCTACGCTGGCGGCGTGAGGGAGCCCAGCGCGGACCGGCCTGGTAGGTGCTGATGGACCGGCGTGCGGCAGCTGCTGCCGAGGCGGTTCCCGACGCTATTCGGGCGGACGTGGAGACGCTCTGGCGCTACCACGACATGCGTCATGAGTTGCGTCCGTGCGACGTGGGGATCGGGTTGGGCAGTCATGACCTCGGCGTGGCTGTCATCGCGACGCGCTTGTTCCGCGAGGGCCTGTTCCCAAGGATCGTGTTCACTGGCGCGAACGCCCCGACGACCGTCGAGCGGTTCCCGCGTGGGGAAGCGGTGCACTATCGCGAGTACGCCGTTGAGCAGGGCGTACCCGGGGAAGCGATTCTTGTGGAGCCGCGTGCCATGAACACCGCTCAGAACCTGGAGTACTCGCGTCAGCTCCTGACCGAACACCGGATCCCGGTGAAGTCGGTGCTGATCATGTCGCGGCCGTACCAGCAGCGTCGGGCCTACGCCACCTGCAGGTTGATGTGGCCGGAGGTCGATGTGGTGTGCGCGTCGAACCCGCTCGATTTGGACGACTACATGAGCAGCATCGGCGACCGGCGGCGGGTGGTGGACATGCTGGTGGGCGACACGCAGCGGATCGAGGTGTACGCGGAGCGCGGGTTCGCGATCCCGCAGGAGATGCCGGACGAGGTACGGGCGGCCTTCGAGCGCCTGGTGGCGGCTGGCTACACGAGCCGGTTGGTCTGAGCCCAGCTACCAGCGCGGCCCTCCCGACCGGACGCCCATCCGTTCGCTGAGTTCGACGGCCAGTCGCGGTGGCCGGGGGCGGGTGAGGATGTCCCGGACGAGGTCGCGGGAGAGCCGGTGGTAGCGCACCTGGTCGGGGCCGATGACCTCGGCGTCCAAAAGCGCGGCGAGCGCGTCGTCGATGCGGTTCCACCGGGCGAGGGCTCGGGCGGTTTCGATGGTGTGCCGAACCTGCCGCTCGACGGGCACGGTGCTGGTGTCGAGTGGGGCGCCGATGGCGATGGCGCGTTGCACGTCGCCGAGTTCCATCGCTACGGTCGTCTTGTGGATCGACACGTTGGTCGGCCCGAACGCGGTCCACACGTGGTTGCCGTCGGCACCAAGCCGTCGTGCGGCGGCGTCGGCCTCGGTGATGTGGGTGTCGGCCGAGGCGCGGTCGTCGTCTCGGGCGGCGGCCAGCGCGCAGACGAGGTGCAGGCTACCGTAGACCGACAGCAGCTGCGGAGTCGGCTTGGCGAGCCGTGGTTCCAGGAACTGCGCTGCCGTGGCGGCGAGGCCTCGGGCTTGGGCGTACTCACCGATGGACGCCAGCGAGTGCGCGGCGGAGCGGCTGAGTGAGCCGATGACGACATTGTCGTGGCTGGCGTTGGCGGCGGCCAGCCCTCGGCTCGCGGCGGTCCACGCGAGGTCGCCTTCGCCGAGCTTGGTGAGGAACAACGCGGCGAGCTGGTGGGCGTAGGCGGTCATCGCATGCGCGCGCTGGCCGTTGTCTCCGTCGTACGCCTCCGTGGCGGTGAGGCAGTCGTGGATGAGGTAGGGCAGCCGGCGGGCGAGGGTGCCGTACCGGGAGTGCTGGTAGGCGGTCCAGATCTCGGCGACGTCGTTCTCGATCTTGCGCAGGGCGAGGGCCGCGACGTCTCCCGTGCTGGCCAGCGCCGGCGCGAGGTGACGATAGTCGTGAAGCGCGGCCCGCAAGGCCGGGATCGTCTCGCGCCCTGAGTCGTCCGACCACTCGAACAGGCTCGGCGCACCGATCAGGTCGCCGAGGGACACGTCGAGGGCCTTGGCGATCGTGCGTATGACCGACAGCCGGTCCAGGTCGGCCCGATTCGTTTCGACCTTGCGTAACCACTCCTGCGTCTTGCCGACCAGACCGGCCAGCACCTCCTGGGAGAGCCCTCGCCGACGCCGGTAGAAGGCGACGCGCTGGCCGATCGTCATGTCGTCCGTCATCCCTCGCACACCATCACCCTGCCCGCTGAAGCCCGTCGGACCCGGTACGGATTTTCCCGGTCCTCCGTACAGTCCGCCCCTACGTTCAGTTCACCCCAGATCACCGGCGCATGTCGATGCCCGTGACGGGATCGCTGGCAGGGAGCTGCAGATGGAGGGATCGATGAGCGGGGCACCACACCACGGCTGGGGCAGCCGGCTCGGGCCGTCCGGGAGCGAACTGTCTCGGCGTTTTCCCCGCCTGCGTACCGCCATGAGGGCTGCGCGGGTGGGTGATCGGCGGTCTGCTCCCAGCCGCCGCGGTGCGGCGGCGGGCTCACCATTCCCCCGGCGAGCCCGCCGCTCATCGTCCCTGGTGGGGGTGTCGGCATGACGGTCTACGTCTCGCGTAACGCCATGGCCGGCCAGTCCCGGCGCCCCGAGCGCGGGTGGACGGCCTCGCCGGGGCAGGTCTGGCCCGCTGACCCGCCGCTGCTCACCTTCGTGTGGCGTCGGCTCTTCGAGCAGCAAGCCCGCGAGTGCGGCCGCCGGTGACCGGGCAGCAGCGCCGTCTCGCGGCGATCCGGCTCGCGCCGGCCGAGGTGGAACATCTGCCGATGCGCCCGCTGTGGCTGTGCCGCCGATGCGGGCAGCCGTGGCCCTGCGGCGCAGCGAAGCTCGCGCTCCTGGCCGAGTACCGGGACGCTCCAGTGAGCCTGTTCCTCTACCTGGCCGGCTGCCTACATGGCGCGATCGACGACCTACACCGGCTCAACCCGAGCGTCACGGGCAGCGCCGCCGAGATGTTCCATCGGTTCCTCGGCTGGCCCGCCCGCCACACTCCCGCCTACCGCTTCAGTACCACCACGGCCGTCAGCATCGAGGGGGCCACCTCGTGAACGGCATCGGCCTCATCAACGCCACCGGCCAGCCGGCGATCGCCGGCAGCTTCCACACCCTGGCCGTGCAGCCAACGAGCTTTTGCAACCTCGACTGCACCTACTGCTACCTGCCCGACCGGAGATCCCTGCGCCTGATGAGCGGCGCGGTCGCGCGGGCCTGTGCCGAGTCGATCGCCCAGCAGAACAGCGGTCATCCCGTGAGTGTCGTGTGGCACGGGGGTGAACCCACCGCCACACCCATAGGGCTGTTCCGGGGCCTGCTGGCCCCCTTCGAGGAGCTGCGGCGCGCGGGGATGGTGCGTCACGAGATTCAGACCAACGGCACGCTGATCAACCGCCAGTGGTGCGAGCTGTTTACCACCTACGGGTTCGAGGTGGGGGTCAGCATCGACGGACCGGGCGCGTTGAACCGTAACCGCCTCGACCGGGCCGGCAACCCGACGGACGCCCGGACCCTGCGTGGCATGCAGACCCTGGCCGACGCGGGGCTGGGGTACTCGGTGATCTGTGTGGTCACCCTGGAAACCATCGACCACGCGGAAGCCCTCGTCGACTTCTTCACCGGCCTTCCCGGCTGCGAGTCGGTGGGCTTCAACATCGAAGAGCAGGAGGGCGCTGACCGGGCACCGGTGTCGGAGGATGCCGCGTACCGGTTCTGGCAGCGCCTCATCGCACGTCGCGTCGGTGGCAGCCCGCTGCGGATCCGCGACGTGGACCGGCTGGCCGACTACCTTGCCGCCACCCGCTCCGGGCGCGTCGACCACGGCCCGTACGAGCCGATCCCGACCGTCTCCTGGGACGGACAGGTAGTGCTGCTGTCACCGGAACTGCTCGGCATCACCGAGCCGCGATACGGCGACTTCATCGCCGGCAACGTCCTCCAGCAACCCATCACCGCCATGCTCGCCCGCGCCAGCGACCTGGACTACGTCGCCGAGTTCGTAACAGCCCTCAACGACTGCGCCGACCACTGCGCCTTCTACGACTTCTGCCGGGGCGCTCAGGCCGGTAACCGCTACTTCGAGCACGCGACGTTCACCGCCCGAGAAACGACCTACTGCCGGACCACCCGCCAGGCCTCGTTCGCGCCGCCGCGGACCAGCTCACCCCTCAAGGAGGAGCGTCATGACCAACACACTCGCGACCCTCGTCAACGCCGCACCCGAGCAACTCGCCCGCCTCGGCGTCGACCCCCAGCGGTCGATAGCGTCAATCGACGCGGCGACGTTCGACAACCGTCCCACCTGGGACAACAAGGGTAAGTTTGACAGTCGACCCGGCTGGGACAACTGGAACAAGAAGAAGTAGCCCCACCACCACGGGAAATGTGCGGGGGTGGCGTGCCCACCCCGCGCCCACACAGGTTGAGGGACACATGCGTACCACCGCGATCGGCGACGTGAAGGTCCTGCTGCCGGACCTCGATCCGGACGACCTCGACACCACGACGGACCTGGACGGGGGCCTCACCGAGGCATTGGTCGAGGGCGCAGCGTGGCGCGGCTTGAACCTTGCGGACGCCCGCATTCGCAGCAGTCTGATCACCGGTGTGGACCTGAGCGAGAGCACCTGGGAAGGCGGCAGCCTCTACGGCTGCGAGATCACCCGCACCGATTTCTCCGGAGCGACCCTGACCGGCACCACCATCGAACGGTGCGCGATCACCGGTTCCCGGTTCACCGGCACCAGGTTCACCGACGTACGTCTCAAGGATGTCCTGTTCGACGGCTGCCGCTTTGACTACGCCACGTTCCACCGGGTCGCCGCCGCCGGGTCGGTGGCGTTCACCGACTGCACTCTCAGCAACGGCGCGTGGTCTTCCTGTCGGCTGCCGCGTATCGCGCTGCGGTCTTGTGACCTCGCCGGTCTGGAGTTGGACTCCTGCCATCTCGACGGGGCCGACCTGCGGGGCAGCCGCCTCCACGGGCTCACGACGCCGTTGGACAACCTGCGCGGCGTCACCCTCGGCGAGGACCAACTTCCTGACGTCACCCGGCTGGCCATCGCCGCCGTCAAGCTGACCGTCCGCAACGACTGAAGCCAGGGAGGCATCGTGGTCGCTGAAGCCACTGGCAGCCCGGCCACGATCCTTGTTTGCGTGCGGGGTAACTCCGGCTCGGGTAAGAGCAGCGTCGCCCGGGAGCTACGTCGCCGGCACGGCCGGGGCTGTGCCCTGGTCGAGCAGGACTACCTGCGCCGCATCCTGCTGCGCGAGCGGGACAAGCCCGGCGGCGCGGCACCTGCCCTGATTGGGCAGACCGTTCGGTTCGCCCTGGACCACGGCTATCACGTGGTGCTGGAGGGCATCATGCACGCCAGCCGCTACCGCAGCATGCTGACGGCCCTGCGGGACGGCCACCGCGGCCGGTCGCTGTTCTGCTATCTCGACGTGTCCCTGCCCGAGACGCTGCGCCGTCATCTCACGCGTCCGCAGGTCAGTGAGTTCACCGCCGCGCACATGAGCGGCTTGTACACCCCCCATGACGTACTGGGCTGGCCGAGCGAACTGGTCCTGCCCGAAACCACGGGACTGAACGATGCCGTCGAGGCCATCGCGGCTGCCGCCGGGCTTCCCCAGACCGGACGCGACGACGACCTGCTTCCGAACGTCCCGTTCCCATAGCACTGCCGGCCGAGGGTTTCGCCGTTCAGCGAGGCTCGCCGCCGGACCCATCCGCCTGTGCACCTGTTGTCCTCACTCCCGCAGGAGCCCGACGATGACCGCTGTCCCGACCTCCGCTTTCTCCGCTTTCGCGCTGGAACCTTTTCCCGAGCTCCAGCCTGGTGCGGACCTGGCGGGCGCCATCATCGGCGTCCTGGCCTGTACTGGTATCGAGTTGCAGGAGGGGGATGTGGTGGTGGTGGCTTCCAAGGCCGTGAGTGTCGCGGAGAAAC